>QPIN01000045.1 GCA_003666385.1 Methylococcales symbiont of Hymedesmia sp. n. MRB-2018 | reverse complement strand
ATTGGATGATGCTTTTGTCGGTGGCAAGCATAAAGGGAAGCGTAGCCGCGGAGCTGAAGGTAAAACTGCTATTTTAGTAGCTTGTGAAAGCAATAATGGAAAGCCTGGTTTTGTTGCTATGAAAGCAATACCTAATGTTGATAAATAAAATGTAAGAACATTTACACAAAAAAGCATTGAGCCAGGACAAACTTTAAACACAGAAGTAACTTCAAAAGTTATTTGCTTGGAACCTATCATGGTGTATCAGGACAATATATGCAGGAATACCTAGATGAGTTTTGTTATCGACTAAATCGTCGCTTTTGGGAGGAACAAATTCCCAATCGTTTATTAAGAATTTGTATTGATCACAAACCAGTTTTTCTTAAACCTGTGGTTTGCTAATAGCGATGAAATATAATATTAAAAACCCGTAGGCGCCCCCGTGGTCGCCCTAATTACAATCAGGGCAATTACAATCAAAATCAAAGGGGCAGTATCACTTGATTTTCTATTTTTTTGATACATTGATTGCTGCCGTTCAATGGTGTTTTTTGAACAGCAGTTTTTCGAGGTATAATTTCTGATCTTTCTAGGTTTAAGGTTAAAAACCTGCAAAATGTTTAACATTACTCTATTTGAACCCAAAATCCCGCAAAATACGGGAAACATTATTAGACTGGTGGCTAATAATGGATGTCATCTGCATTTAATAGAACCGTTGGGTTTTAATCTTGAAGAAAAAAGCCTACGCAGGTCAGGTCTTGACTATAAAGACCTAGCAAATATCAGTCAGCACTCAAGTTATCAGACATTTTTAGCAGCAGTGCCAAATCAAAGAATATTAGCAATAACGACTAAAGGCACGCAGCTTTATGATCAAATGAAATACCAGGCAGGTGATGTTTTGTTATTTGGTTCAGAAACAGCAGGATTACCCGCAGAACTTCAGCAAGCGATTCCTTCAGAGCATCAATTAAGAATCCCCATGCAAGCCAATAACCGTAGTATGAATTTATCCAATGCCGTAGCTTTGGTGAGTTATGAAGCCTGGCGACAGCAAGGTTTTTTAGGTGGAGGATAATTCCATTTATTTTTGAAAATGGTATAAATTTTTTTGGTAACTACTCAGCTTACCCTCTATTTTGTCCAATAGTCGCGTTGAAAGTGCGCATTTACACCTATAAACTCCGCGCTTTCGCCTTGATCTTGAACGCCTTGATCTTGAACAGAACAGAGGGTAATCTAAGCAGTTAACGGAGTACGCTGAGTAGTTACTTTTTTTGTTGCACACTATGCTGCTGATTAAAAGGCAAATATTGATAGCATTGTTGCTTATATTGTTGAATTAACACTTTTTCGCGATCTAAAAAATTAGCGATTAATTTTGAGAATTGCGAGTTTTGTACCCAATGTGCTGAATAGGTTGTTATCGGTATAAAACCTCGTGCTATTTTATGTTCACCTTGTGCGCCAGAGTCAAATATCTGTAGCTTGTGTTTAATACAATAATCTAAACCTTGATAATAACAAGCTTCAAAATGCAGATGTTTGTATTCTTGATAACATCCCCAATAGCGACCATATAAGGTATTTTTGCCAATAAAACTCAGGGCGGCACCGACATAGCGTTGATCTTTAACCGCCAGTATCAGTAAAATTTGTTCTGCCATGGTTTTAGCCAATTGTTTAAAGAAGTCAATATTCAAATAAGCCGATCGACCGCGTTTTAAATAGGTCAGTTGATAAAATTGAAAAAATACCTGCCATTGTTGTTCGCAGATGTCCTCACCCTGAACTTGAACCATTTGAATACCTGCATTTTTTACTTGCTGACGTTCTTTTTTGGTTTGTTTGCGTTTTCTGGAGGTGAATGTTTGTAGATAATCATCAAAATCAGCATACTGATTATTAAACCATTGGAACTGAACATTTTGCCGAATCAGTAGCTGATGCTGTAATATTTCGGTTTGAGCCTTATCAGCAAATAAGCAGTGTAGACTGGATATATTGTTAACTTCAGCATGTTGTTGAATAAATTCAACACATAACGGGATAATGTCTGCTGCATTGCGGTTTTTATTAATGAGTATGCGCTGGCCTTGGCAAGGTGTAAAAGGAATCGCGTTAAGCCATTTAGGATAATAAGCCATCGCTGATTGGGCGTAAGCATCTGCCCATTGCTGATCAAAAACGTATTCACCGCGTGAATGATATTTTAAATATAATGGCATGGCAGCAATCAGTTGATTATCTTCTTCAAGTAGTAAGTGATGGGGAAGCCAGCCAGTTTGTTCACTCACTGCGCCACTTTGTTCCAAAGCCAGTAAAAACTCATGCCTGAGAAAAGGGTCTTTATTTTGAATCAACGCATTCCAGCTAATAGCACTTACTTCCGTCATACTATTAATTTGTTTAACAGCCATGAATAAACCCTACTCGCAGTCTTGCGAAAATAATAAACAGCCTATTTTACAGATAATTCAAGCGATATTTGCCGAATCTAAACATCTGTGGGAAATTGACAGTGGTACAGGACAACATGCCTGTTTGGATGTTCAATGAACTCTCAATTAGCAAAGACCTCATTTAAGCGGTTCTTTCTGGCTTTTAATGCCCTTGTGTTTTGTGCTTTTCTACCTTCAGTGATTGCTGAAACAAAGCCTTAGCGTTTACCGTTACCGCCTAATATACTTGATCAGCGTGTTGAATTAGTTGAACCACAAGGCTTTCTATCGCTAACTGAGGCTTTATCATTAACATTACTGCATAGTCCTGTATTACAAGACTATGCATGGGATATTCGCATAGCTGATGTTAAAACCTTGAGAGTGGGTTTATTAACTAACCCAGAGATTGAAATTGAAGCAGAAAATTTTTTAGGCTCAGGACTGCAACGCGAGTTTGAGCAAACGGAAACGACGGTTTCTATTAGTCAGTTATTTGAATTAGGGGGTAAACTTGACATCAACATACTCACTGAAGTGCATATCTTTAATAATCATTGCTAACTCAGTGCGCTGTTTTTTTAAAGAGTCTAGCTCAGCTTCCAGATTAGTAATACTTTCTGTTACATCACCTTTAGAATCACTTATTTTTCTAAGTATTTGCAAGCGACTTTCAATTTGTTTTTTATGATCTTTTATTTGATACATGAGCGGTGTTAATACACTTTGGCTCCAAGTACCTGCATCATTATGTGCTTGTTTTAAAATTCCTCGGGCTTTGACTATTAAAGTGCTATACAGTTTATTAACAACCATACTTTGTTCTGTCATCGCGGTTTTTGCACTATTCCTAAAAGCTTCACCTTCGTCAAAAATTTGTTCTAATTCAAACTGATATTGTTTAATAGAAAATAGTTGAGGTTCAATTTTTTTAAAGCCATACTCATTCTGAAATTTTTTGTAAATAGCTTTAATAAGACGGCGTGTTTCATTAGTAGTATCAACAGAGTTTTGTAATAAATCTCTCAGCTCATCAAATAATTTACTGATGTTTTGTTTCATCCCATAAGTGCTTAGGCTTTTTGACATATCCTGTTTTGTATCTTTGATAATGCTATCAATTTTGTCTTTGGAAAAAGAATCAATCAACATTTTTGCTTGGACACTGAATACTTTCCTGCTGGCTTGAAAGTTCTCAACACTAGACTTATAGGTATTTTGCCTGTCTCGCGTTTCTGCCATTAATTTGCCGATCATTGCTGTGTTATCAAAATCAATTTTTTTCAATTCTTCCCGTTGTTTTTGGACATTAATTAATTTTGCATCGGTTAGTTTAGACGATTCAGAGACCAATAAACCAATATCTTTATTGACTGTTTCCATCAATATTTGGCGATGTTGCTTTAAAATATCATCAGATAGATAATTTTCCAGACTGGGTAGTCGACTTTTTTCCAATAAAGCCGCATCTGATTTAACTTTAGCTAATAAAGCCTGTTTAGCAGAAACAGCAAAAATAACGTCTTCACTTAGCTTTAAAATAGAAGCGGATGTTTTAATTTGTTTTTTAATAGACTCTTCATAACCCTCTTCACCTGCAAGGTCATTCCACATAGTGTCGATTTTATTTATGACAACGGCTAAACCTTGTTTTTTATTACCTCTGGAACTACAAACATGGTTTTTCCACATTTCCAGATCACTTTTGGTAACACCTGTATCTGCTCCCAAAACAAATATAATGGCTTGGGCACTCGGCAATATACTGAGTGTTAATTCTGGCTCTGTAGCTAATGTATTTAGACTAGGAGTGTCTAATATACACAGGCCTTCTTGTAATAAAGGGTGTGGAAAACTGATGAGAGAATGCCTCCAACATGGAATTTCAACAGTCTCAGGATCAACAATACCTTGCTCTGCGGCTTCTCGTTCATTCCATAAGCCTAATTTGTCGGCAACGTTTTTAGGCACTTCTTTACTGGCAACAAGCTCTTTAAATGCTTCCTCCATTTGCGTAGGAGAAGTGCAATCCAAATCTATTTGAGTCCATCTGTCTGTATTTTGTTTGAACTCCAGCAAAGAAATATCTTCAAGTCGACTTTCAATATTGAGTAGACGAATATAACTACCTTTTGGATCGAAGAACAGTTCTGTAGGACAAATGGTTCTACTAGGGAATGAAGGCAATAAACGAACCCCTGTTTCAGCAAAGAAAAGCGAGTTAATTAATTTCGTTTTACCACGTAAACATTCAGCAGCAAAGGCCAATGTGATACGATCACTTTTTAAGCCACTAACAATATTTAAAATAGTATCCATACTATGTGGGTCGCTTAATTTATAACGACTTCTCCACTCTTGATACATTTCAATAGCTTGTATCAATTGATCACGCCACTGCACATATTGGTGAAGCTGTTTTTTAAATTCCAAATTGCTCATGACTCGCCTATTTTCATGTTCCGCAGGTTAAATGATTAAATACTTTTCAATAATTGTAGGCTAAAAATCTGTAGCTATTGTGGCTTAAATGCCATAATTCAGACGATATTGTTTAATTATTTCAAGTTGTTCTGACCAATTGTCTGCTAATTCCAAATATTCAATGATATGAGAAAGTGAAATAATGGATATCACTGGCATATTAAATTGCTGACTGACATCTTCCACAGCAGAGCTGTTATTTTCACCTTTTTCCTGCCTATCCAGAGCGATTAAAGCACCCGCCGGTTCAGCACCCATTTGCTTAATAATTTCTACCGATTCACCTATAGATGTGCCTGCTGTAATAACATCATCAATAATTAATATCTTTCCATGCAGGGGACTGCCAACAATCAAACCGCCTTCTCCATGATTTTTAACTTCTTTACGATTAAAGGCAAAAGGCAAATCATGTTTTAATTGTGAGTAAGCAATAGATGTTGCACTAGCCAAAGGAATCCCCTTATAGGCAGGGCCATACAAAACATCAATATCAAGTTTTGATTCTATTAGGGTCTGTGCATAAAACCGACCTAGCTGAGCTAAGGTTTCACCTGTGTTAAATAATCCTGTATTAAAAAAGTAGGGGCTGACGCGTCTAGACTTTAATTTAAATTCACCAAATTTAAGAACATCACAATCAAGGGCGTATTGAATAAATTCTTTTTGGTAATCAAGCATGTTGGTTTTATAAGGGATTAAATTGAGGGGAATTATACCTAGTTCCTTTCCATAAACAGAGATTTTTTCAGTCAGAAAAAATAAAATTATCTCAAATAGAGACCTCAGCACAACCAACAACTTTATCCATATTCATTAGGCTTCCCCTATTTTTTCGTCAATTACACTGTTCTTTAGGTCATTTAATGTTTTTTAAAGATTAAATCCCACACCCCATGTCCCAGCCTTATCCCCCTGTTCTCAAATTTGGTCAAGGGTCTATAGCTTGGACGTATAGAAAAGGAATGCTCGGCACCCGTATTAATCAGTCCTTTTGATCGGGTTAATATTCTTAACATGTCCTTAGCGTAATGCTCCCAATCAGTAGCGGCATGAAAATAGCCACCTGAAATTAATTTCTTATTTAACAGGCTAAGAAACTCAGCACGAACAATTCGACGTTTATGGTGCCGTCTTTTATGCCATGGATCAGGAAAAAAAAGGTGAACACCTAAGAGCGTATTATCTGCAATTTTATGCTCAAGAATATCAAAGGCATCATAATGATAAATTTTTACATTACTTAAAGCCTTTTCTTCAAGCAACATCATCAAATGAGCAACGCCTGGTCTGTGAACTTCTATTCCTAGATAATTAAAATCTGGATTAGCTTCAGCCATTGTCGCAAGACTACTGCCAGTACCAAAGCCAATTTCTACAATCAACGGTGCTTTTCGTCCAAAAACATTCTCATTGTCAAATAAGTCGAGGGGTTCTAAACAATAAGAGTCCCATAAGTTATCTATTGCTTTTTGTTGTCCTGCGGTTGCTCTGCTTTGGCGTAAGTTATAACTACGGATTCTTTTTTCAGGAGTAATTTTCACTGTTAAAATTTTGCCGCGAAGTATGAGCTAAAAAAACAACCCATCAATCGGTGAAGAAGCTGATGCAAAGCGTTTTTTAGGCATACGCCCCGATAAATAAGCTTCTCTGCCCGCCTGAATACCTTTGTTCATTGCTGATGCCATCAATACGGGGTTTTGTGCTACTGCGATGGCCGTATTCATCAACACACCGTCACAACCCAGTTCCATCGCCAATGCTGCATCTGAGGCCGTTCCAACACCGGCATCGACTAAAATAGGCACATTAGCATTTTCAACAATGGTCAAAATATTGTAAGGATTACGAATACCCAGACCAGAACCAATAGGTGCAGCTAAAGGCATGACTGCCACACAACCAATATCTTCTAGTCTTTTAGCAGCAATAGGATCATCATTGGTATATACCATGACATCAAATCCGTCTTTGACTAATTGCTCGGCGGCAATAAAAGTTTCAGCTACATCAGGAAATAAGGTTTTTTGATCGGCTAATACTTCAAGTTTGACTAGTTTATGTCCAGCTAATAGTTCTCTTGCTAAGCGGCAGGTTCTAACCGCATCTTCAGTGGTAAAACAACCTGCCGTGTTGGGTAAAATGGTGTATTTATCTGGAGAAATCAGATCCAGTAAATTAGGCTCATCAGCATTCTGTCCAATATTAGTTCGGCGAATCGCAACAGTAACTATTTGTGCGCCACTGGCTTCAATGACCTGTGCTGTTTCTTTCATATCCTTATATTTACCGGTCCCAACTAATAAACGCGAAGTGAAATCTTGTCCAGCAATAGTAAAGGAATCATCTTGGCCGCCACCAATAGCTTGTACGATTTCAATACAATCATTGTCTTTTAATTGTTGTGTGCTGAATTTGTTAAAAGGTAATATTTCTTTATTAAATTCAATTGCAATTCGCTTTCCCGTTAATTTTAAATCAGCAACAATATCTGAAACGACGCTACCTTCGTTGTATTCTCGGGAATTACCATTGACACTTATTTTCATTTTTCAATCCAGATTAATTCGTTGTTTCTCTTCGTTGTTGAACGGCTATTGCAAGATTTTGTAATAATTGAACGGTATCATCCCAGCTTAAACAGGCATCAGTAATACTCTGTCCATAAGTCAAAGCTTGACCGTCTACAACATCCTGGCGACCAGCGACTAAATGACTCTCCACCATGGCACCCATAATGCGATGATCGCCTCTAGCTATTTGCTCTCCCACATATTCAGCAACAGCTAATTGACGCTGACATTGTTTTAAACTATTGGCATGGCTAAAATCAATCATAATATTACTAGCTAAATTAGCTTGGCTCAAGCCAGTCGCAACTTTCTCTACATTGACAGCATCATAATTTGGTCCATCCTTCCCGCCTCTTAATATAATATGAGAATCTTCATTTCCACGAGTCGAAAAAATAGCTGAATGGCCCGCTTTAGTGACAGAAAGAAAATGATGTGGATTTGTTGCAGAATTAATGGCATCAATGGCTATTTTAATTCCACCATCAGTGGCATTTTTAAAACCTACAGGACAGGATAAGCCCGATGCCAGTTCTCTATGAACCTGACTTTCTGTGGTTCTTGCACCAATAGCACCCCAGGAAATCAAGTCAGATAAATACTGAGGCGTAATGAGATCGAGATATTCAGTGGCAGCGGCTATGCCCATATCATTCAAGTCAAGGAGCAATTGACGTGCAATTCTAAGCCCCTTATTGATATTGAAGCTGGAATTTATATCGGGATCATTGATGAGTCCTTTCCAGCCTACCGTTGTCCGAGGCTTTTCAAAATACACCCGCATGACTATAATCAAATCATGCTTTAGCTCTTCTTTAATGCTTTTCAATAATTTTGCATATTCATGGGCTGCTTTAGTATCATGAATTGAACACGGGCCAACGATAATAACTAGGCGATCATCTTTATTTGCTAAAACACGATGAATATCATTCCTAGTTTGTAATATAGTATCTGCCGCAGCTTCAGTCATGGGAATTTCTTCATAAATTTGAACAGGTGCAACCACTTCCTTGGTTTCACAAATTCTCAAGTCATCGGTGTTAAATTTATTTTGCATGGTATTCCAATATAGACACTGATAGTCAATCAGCCAAGATCTTAATAAAACCCTGTATTTTAACTGTTTTATATTGTTAAGTACCAATAATATCTAACAATATGTTAAATAAAAGGTAAATAACCGAGGTTGTTTGGAGTAAATATATTTTATCCTGCTAAGCAGTTACGGAGTACGCTGAGTAGTTACAATTGTTTAAGCAAAAAAGAACGTCTTGATATTTATAAAATTAGCATTATATTCTGACTTAATTACTTGGTCATTATTTTAATAGAGGAAGGAACAATGACAGAAATTACAAAATCCGATGTGGAAAACAAACTCAAAACTATCATTGATCCCAATGTTGAGACTGATTTGATTAGTGCTAAATCCATCAGAAAAATTATTATCGAAGGTGCTGATATTAAGCTGCATGTAGAATTGGGGTATCCTGCAAAAAGTTATCTATCTGAATTGCAAAAAGTTATTGAAGGACAATTACAAGCCTTAACGGATGTTGGAAAAATTACTGTCGAAATCAAATCTAATATTGCTTCTCACTCAGTACAACAAAACTTACAGCCGTTACCTAATGTTAAAAATATGATTGCAGTGGCTTCTGCTAAAGGTGGGGTTGGTAAATCGACTACAGCAGTTAATTTGGCCTTGGCATTAGTCGCTGAAGGTGCCAAGGTAGGTATTCTTGATGCTGACATCTATGGCCCCAGTATTCCTACTATGCTGGGTTTATCGGGTCACCCATCCAGTGATGACGGCAAACGAATGAACCCCAAAATTTCATTCGATATTCAAACCATATCTATTGGTTATTTAATAGACGAAGATCAGCCCATGATTTGGCGTGGTCCCATGGTCACCAATGCCTTACAGCAACTATTAAAAGACACTAACTGGGATGATCTTGATTATTTGATTGTAGATTTACCACCTGGTACGGGTGATATTCAGTTAACGCTGGCACAACAAATTCCTGTCACCGCCGCTGTTATCGTTACCACACCACAAGATGTTGCATTAATTGATGCACAACGTGGACTCGGTATGTTTGACAAAGTAAACGTGCCTGTTTTAGGGATTATAGAAAATATGAGTATCCATATTTGTAACAAATGTGGCTATGAAGAAGCCATTTTTGGACAAGGTGGTGGTAAAACTATGGCAGTAAAAAATAATATTGATTTATTAGGTTCATTACCACTAGATATTAATATCCGACAATTTGCAGATTCTGGTATTCCGACTGTCGTTGCCGAACCTAATGGCAGACCCGCTGAGATATATAAAGCTATTGCCCGTAAAATGACTGCCAAATTAGCTTTAAAAACAAAAGATCACAGTAATAAATTTCCTAATATTGTGATAAAAAATAGATAAATTTCCTCTAGTCGATACGCACTTAGGTGTGGTACCTTAAACCGCTAATTTTTTGGGAATCACAATGAGTATAAAATCAGATAAATGGATCCGTCGTATTGCTGTAGAACATAAAATGATAGAGCCGTTTGAATCAGGCCAGGTAAGAGCTTCTGCTCAAGGTGGTGTCATATCTTATGGTACATCCAGTTATGGCTACGATGTACGCTGTTCTGATGAATTTAAAATATTTACTAATATAAACTCAGCAGTTGTAGACCCAAAGAACTTTTCTGAACAAAGCTTTGTCAGCATAAAATCCGATATTTGTATTGTTCCACCTAATTCTTTTGCTTTAGCCAGAACCGTAGAGTATTTTAGAATTCCTCGTGATGTACTCACGGTTTGTTTAGGAAAATCGACTTATGCTAGATGTGGCATTATTGTGAATGTCACCCCTCTGGAACCAGAGTGGGAAGGGCATGTGACCTTGGAATTTTCTAACACCACTCCGCTACCAGCTAAAATTTATGCTAATGAAGGCGTTGCTCAAATGCTGTTCTTTGGTGCTGATGAAATTTGTGAAACCTCTTATAAAGACAGGGCTGGAAAATATCAGGGGCAAGAAGGTGTTACCTTGCCAAAGGCATAATAAAAAATACAAAAGTGCTAATATGAGCTTCATTTGTTTCGGTCTTGCCCCAGCACTCTTGTTGTTACTATCGTTTAACGCATGGCTGGGCTTTGCCCCCTTCTTTAAAACTAAAAGAACAGGATAAAAAAATATCTGGTTATTGGTGAAAGTGATGGTATGACGCTTAAATTTATAAAACCTTGAGCCAAAGCGAGGCATTTTACATACTTTATACACATCAGTGTTTATTCTGCTCACAATATCAGCGCGGAAAGAAACAACTTATTTAATGCAGTTGCAAGTTATTGAATAATAAAAGAACTCAATAAGTAGTTACAAAAAAACAATCATAATTGATGGCTAACTCTACCTACAAATCTCTGCCGATTTTTAAAATAGCCATTGCCGTTCCGCTTAATCGTTTATTTGATTATTTAGCCCCTGAAAATGTAACTCATATCCCTGTAGGAAGTCGCGTTCTAGTCCCTTTTGGAAAATCTAAAAAAGTAGGGTTTGTCATAGCACAAAGCACCCGTAGTGAAATCAAAATTGAACGATTAAAAACCATCATTGAAATACTAGATAAATGTTCTTTACTGAGTGCAAAGGACTTTCAATTATTACAATGGGCCAGTGATTACTATCATTATCCAATAGGTGAAGTGATCAGTGCAGCCTTTCCCGTCTCACTCAGGAAAGGCAAAGCAGCCATATTACCTCAGGAAAAGCACTATATTCTTTCTGCTAAAGGCGAATGTATCAAGCCAGAACAATTATTAAAAACACCCAAACAAAAAATAATCTTTGAACATTTTCTTTCGCTCGGCAAAAGCCTGTCTTCTGCAAGGTTGACCAAACTCGATAAAAACTGGCGACCTGCTGTAAAAGCATTAATGAAAAAAGGATTAATCAGCACCCAGTCCAATCTTAAAACGACTAACAATATTAATCTACAAACAGAATCAGCCTTAGCAGCCAATAAGCCACAACAACATGCTATTAATCAATTATCTGGTAAATTAAAAGCTTTCTCTGTCACCTTATTAGAGGGGGTTACTGGCAGTGGAAAAACAGAAGTGTATATGCAAGTCATTGAAAAAGTGTTGGATGATGGTTTGCAAGTAATTGTACTATTACCCGAAATAACACTCACACCTCAGTTAGAAAGCCGCTTTAGAAAACGTTTCTCTGTTGCTATTTCAGTTTCACACTCTAAATTAACAGAAAGGCAACGTCACAGTGCTTGGTTAGAAATACAACAAGGCCATAGTGCTATCCTTTTAGGTACGCGTTCTGCCATGTTCACGCCTCTACAAAAACCTGGACTGATTATATTAGATGAAGAACATGACAGTTCTTTTAAACAACAAGAAGGTTTTCGTTTTTCAGCACGCGATTTGGCAATTGTAAGAGCTAAATTATTAAATATTCCTGTTGTTTTAGGATCTGCCACGCCTTCACTGGAAAGCTTACATAATGTTAATAAAAAACGCTTTCAGCTATTACAATTACCCGAAAGAGCAGGAATAGCTATCGAGCCTGAGTTTTTATTATTTGATGTGCGTAATAAAATATTACAGGATGGACTATCAGAACCGCTCCTTACCTTGATCAAAAAAACATTGGACAAAAAAGAACAAGTCCTGCTTTTTTTAAATCGTAGAGGCTTTGCTCCAGTACAAATTTGCCATAGCTGTAGTTGGGTAGCACGATGCCATCGGTGTGACACCAGTTTAGTCATTCACTATGCTGAAAAAGTATTGCGTTGTCATCATTGTGGACATCAGCAGTCTTTATTGCAGCAATGCCCAGCCTGCAAAAGCGGAGAACTCCAGGCACTCGGCCTGGGTACAGAACGTGTTGAAAAAGCGTTACAGACTTTATTTCCCCAACAAAAAATTATCCGCTTAGATAGAGACTCCACGCAACGAAAAGGTACACTAGAAAATCATCTTGAACAAATAAACCAAGGTAATGTAGATATTATTTTAGGTACTCAAATGCTGGCTAAAGGCCACCATTTTCCTAATGTCACCTTGGTCGCTATTCTGGATGTTGACAGTGGCTTGTTCAGTATAGACTTCCATGCCACAGAAAAACTGGCACAATTAATTATCCAAGTTGCTGGCAGAGCGGGCAGAGCAGAAAAGTCTGGTAGAGTTGTTTTACAGACTAGACAGCCTAATCATCCGTTATTATCCATTTTGCTTAAAGACGGCTATAACGCATTTGCCAAAACTGTTCTAGCTGAACGACAACAAGCGATGTTACCGCCTTTTAGCTTTCAAGCCTTATTAAGAGTTTATGCTAGGAGTCCAGATGAACCACAAATTTTTCTTAATGTCGTTACTGGCTTGATTCAAAATTTGAATCATCAGCAAACACGCATTCTCGGTCCTGTTTCTGCTCCTATGGCTAAACGTGCAGGATATTATCATTTTCAGTTGTTGTTGCAGAATACACAAAGACAAAGTTTACATGTTTTACTGACACTTCTAATCCCTCAGTTATACACTCTAAAAGAAAGCAAAAAAGTCCGCTGGTCATTGGATGTAGACCCTGTTGATTTATATTAACCAAAGCAGCCGTCCACTTTTCTTGTTTATTCATACATTTCATTTTATTATGTTCTCAAGTGCTTAGCTAAAGCTACAAAGTAGAAATCTCTAATACAAGATATAAAAGCAATAATCACTAAGCCGAAGATAGTCGATATGAAAAAAGAGAAATTACATTATCATGAAGGAGAACGTCTTGCTCCCTGGAGGGAGTCTTTACATACTATAATTTTTGGGGCAGAAAGCCGATTAGGACGTGCCTTTGATGTTGCTTTAATTATCAGTATTGTCTGTAGTGTCTTAGTCGTAATGCTAGGTACTGTAGCCAAGGTAAACATAAGATATGGCGAAATTTTGTTTTATATGGAATGGTTCTTTACGCTTTTATTTACCTTGGAATACGGTCTGAGGTTGCTTACGGTGAGGAGACCGTTACGCTATACGTTCAGTTTTTTTGGTATTGTTGATTTTATATCGATCATTCCTGCTTATCTTGCTTTTTTCTTTCCAAGTATAAAATACATGTTGGTCATTCGTATATTACGATTATTACGAATATTCCGTGTTTTGAAGCTTTCTGCTTATATGGGGGAGGCGGATATTTTGGTGAATGCGTTAGCTAAAAGTGGTCGTAAGATTATGGTTTTTTTATATACCATATTGACTTTGGTTGTTATTTTTGGTGCCTTGATGTATACCATCGAAGGCAGTCAATCAGGATTTACCAGTATTCCCAAATCAGTATATTGGGCTGTTGTTACCTTAACCACTGTGGGTTATGGAGATATTGCTCCACAATCCTCTTTGGGGCAGATTATTGCGGTTTTTATTATGATCATGGGTTATGGCATTATTGCTGTGCCGACAGGTATCTATAGTGCAGAGCTGATAAAAACAGCTAAATCAGGGAAAGTTAAAAATAACGCTTGTCCTGATTGTGGTGAAACAGGGCACGATTTTGATGCTGATTTTTGCAAATATTGCGGTCATTGCATAAATAGTTAATCGTTTTAATAACATAAGGTTATAGAAATTATTCAATGGAATCTACTATTTATAGAACAAGGTCAAACAAAGCCAGAATTATGCCTGACACTAAGACGATAGAAAAGATAAGTTTTGCAACCGAAGATGGAATCACTGTTTATGCAGTTGTTAATTCTACTTTCATCCGCTTTTTGTTGTACAGCGAGAACTCAGCGTTTAATTCTATTTTATAGCTGAGCATGTTTCTATTAGAGAACTCAGCATAACTCATGAACGGATAAAAAAGGTCAGCCAAAATAACGTGCAATAGCTCACTATTACACTTGTATTTTGACTAAAACCTGAAAAATTCTATCACTTTTTTCTCTCGTCCAGAGTTATGCTGAGGTCTCTATTAATAACTTCAGTATAATGTGCGAGTGTAATTGCAGAAAAATTGTAACTACTCAGCTTACCCTCTATTTTGTCCAATAGCCGTGTTGAAGGTGCGCATTTACACCTGTAAACTTCGTGCTTTCGCCTTACTCTTGAAAAAAATAGAGCAATCCAAGCAGTTACGGAGTACGCTAAGCAGTTACGAAAAATTAATAGTTGTTTAGGCTAAAAACCAGAAAGGCTATTTTTTTATTGCATAAAAACAAAGTCTTGCTATAATGCGTGGTTGTATTTTAGGCGCGTAGCTCAGTTGGTTAGAGCACCACCTTGACATGGTGGGGGTCGGTGGTTCGAATCCACTCGTGCCTACCAAAAAAATTTAAGCATCGCTACGCGGTGCTTTTTTTATTGTAGAAACTAAAATAATGGAACAATGCCAGTTATAACCTTACCTGATGGCTCAAAACGTGAGTTTAATAAAGCAATAACAGTGATGGCTGTTGCTCGCTCGATAGGTTCGGGTTTGGCTAAAGCAACTTTAGCAGGTAAAATAAATGGTGAATTGGTTGATGCTAGTCAGCTGATAGAGCAGGATGCCGACTTACAAATAGTGACGGCTAAAGATGAAGAAGGGCTTGATGTGATACGCCATTCAACGGCTCATTTATTGGCACAGGCGGTTAAGCAATTGTTTCCAGAAGCACAAGTGACTATTGGCCCGGTGATTGATAATGGTTTTTTCTACGATTTTTCTTATCAAAGAGCGTTTACCCCAGAAGATTTAAAAACCATAGAAAAAAGAATGCAGAAACTGGTTTCTGAAAATATTGAAATTAGTCGTTCAGTGCTATCCAGAGATCAGGCAGTCCAGTTTTTTAAAGGATTAGGCGAAGATTATAAAGCAGAAATTATTGAATCAATTCCTGCTAATGAGGATCTGTCATTATATGCACAAGGTGATTTTACAGATCTATGTAGGGGACCGCATGTACCTAGTACCAGTAAGCTAAAAGCATTTAAACTAATGAAGATTGCAGGTGCTTATTGGCGCGGTAATTCAGATAATGAAATGTTACAGCGCATTTATGGAACAGCCTGGACAGATAAAAAAGAATTAAAAGCCTATTTGCATCGTTTGGAAGAAGCAGAAAAGCGGGATCACCGTAAATTAGCTAAAGCACTTGATTTTTTTCACATGCAAGAGGAAGCACCAGGGATGGTGTTTTGGCATGAGAAAGGCTGGCTTATATATCAGCAAATAGAACAATATATACGTGAGAAATTGCGAGATAATGGTTATGCAGAAGTTAAAACACCACAATTGGTGGATCGTACTCTGTGGGAAAAATCAGGACACTGGGATAAGTTTGGTGAAATGATTTTCACCACCCATTCTGAGCATAGGGATTATGCCGTTAAACCGATGAATTGCCCTTGTCATGTTCAAATCTACAATCAGGGTTTAAAGAGCTACCGAGATTTACCTCTACGCATGGCTGAGTTTGGCTCTTGTCATAGAAATGAACCGTCAGGAACCTTACATGGTTTAATGCGAGTCAGAAATTTTGTCCAGGATGATGCCCATATTTTTTGTGCGGAAGAACAAATACAGAGTGAAGTATCCACTTTTATCGACTTATTATTTGAGGTCTATAAAGATTTTGGTTTTGAGGAAGTCATCATTAAATTATCAACTCGTCCCGAGAGCAGAGTAGGTAGTGATGAAGTATGGGATAAGGCAGAAAATGCATTAGAGCTTGCACTCAATAATAAAAAATTAGCATGGGACTTGCAACCAGGAGAAGGTGCTTTTTATGGTCCAAAAATTGAATTTTCACTAAAAGATTGTCTAGATCGTGTTTGGCAATGTGGCACTATTCAAGTTGATTTTTCAATGCCTGAGCGTTTAGATGCAGCTTATATAGCTGAAGATGGTTGCAAACAAGTGCCGGTGATGTTGCATAGGGCAATATTGGGTTCATTGGAACGATTTATTGGTATTCTGATTGAACAACATTCAGGTACATTTCCATTATGGTTATCACCAGTACAAGTAGTGGTGATGAATATTGCCAGTAGACATGAGGAATATGCTGAGAAAGTCTGTCAGCAAATGGAAAAATTTGGCTATAGAGTAAAAATAGACTTGAGAAATGAGAAGATAGGCTTTAAAATTCGCGAGCATTCTATGCAGCGTGTGTCCTATCTTCTAATTATTGGTGATAAAGAATTAGAGAATCAAACCATTGCTGTACGCTCGCAAAAGGGTGAGGATCTAGGTAGTTTGTCAATGATTGACTTGGTTGCAAAATTAAGTACTGAAATTACAGACAAAAAATAATAATTGTTGGGGGATAAAGCATCGCTTCTAAAAGAGATAGTACGCACTTAAATGATGACATAACCGCTAGACGGGTACGTGTTGTAGGTGCGAATGGTGATAAATTAGGTATTGTGTCTTTAACCGATGCAAAAAAACTGGCGTTTGAAGCTAATATGGATTTGGTGGAAATATCACCTAATGCTGATCCGCCTGTTTGTAAAGTCATGGATTATGGCAAATATTTGTTTGAACAGAACAAAAAACAACAAGCAGCAAAAAAGAAACAAAAACTGGTTTTGATTAAAGAGATCAAATTCAGACCGAGTACAGAAGAAGGTGATTACCAAGTTAAATTAAGAAGTTTGACTAAATTTCTGGAAGAAGGCAATAAAACTAAAGTCACTGTGCGTTTTAGAGGTCGTGAAATGGCACATAGAGAAATTGGTATGGAGTTATTGCAACGCGTTGAAAAAGACTTGGTCGAGCTCGGAAGTGTAGAGCAATACCCTAAGTTTGAAGGTCGTCAGATGGTAATGGTAATGGCGGCAAAAAAAAGAAATAAAAGCTAGCAAGAGAACTCAGCATAACTCATGAATGGATAAAAAAGACTAGAAGTTTTCCATCTTTCAGCCAAAATAACGCGCAATAGCTCACTATTACACTTGTATTTTGACTAAAACCTGAAAAATTCTATCACTTTTTTCTCATCGCCAGAGTTATGCTGAGGTCTCAACAAATCAAAACGAAAATGTAACTACTCAACGTACTCCGTAACTGCTTAGATTGGCCTCTATTTTGTTCAAGAGCAAGGCGAAAACGCGGAGTTTACAGGTGTAAATGTACATTTTCAACGCGGTTATTGGACAAAATAGAGGATAAGCTGAGTAGTTACACGAAAATAATGGGTTTAGTTGTAACAGCTCTAAGTCCAGTTCTTACGACACAGGAATTGTCGTTAAATGCATCATTAGATGCTACTCATTCGGTCGGGCCATGCATTTTGCCTTGTCGGGTTTGTTTTTCAGGGATGTTAATTTTTTATTAATCGGAGAAAACAAATGCCAAAAATGAAGAGTCATAGCGGTACTGCTAAACGCTTTAAAAAAACCAAAAATGGTTTTAAATGTGCACAAGCACATCGTCGTCATATATTGACTAAAAAAACCACCAAAAGAAAAAGACAGTTGCGTAAAGCGGCTAGCATTCATCCGTCAGATGTGCCAATGGTTGCACGTTTGTTACCCTATAGTTAATAAAAGGAAGAATAATGCCTAGAGTAAAACGTGGCGTAACTGCCAGAGCAAGACATAAAAAAGTTTTAAAGCAAGCGAAAGGTTATTACGGTGCACGTAGCCGAGTTTATCGCGTTGCTAAACAAGCGGTTATTAAAGCAGGTCAGTATGCTTACCGTGATCGTAAACAAAGAAAACGTCAATTTCGTGCTTTATGGATTGTACGTATCAATGCAGCAGCACGTTTATGTGGGCTATCATACAGCCGATTTATCAATGGTTTAAGTAGAGCCAATGTAGCGATTGATCGTAAAGTATTAGCCGATATTGCAGTACGTGATATGGATGCTTTTGCTAAAATAGCAGAAATATCCAAAGCTAACCAAAGTATATAATAAGCACCCAAGCATGATTAATTTAACATTTTTACTGGTCTTTTTTGCCAGCTTCTGCGCTGCATAATTTGTTGCCTAGCTTGCTATGCACTAATTTATGTGCCTTCAATATGAAAAAAATCCTGGGTAAAAAGGTAGTTAAATTAATTATACTTAGGTATGTAGGAGGCTAAAAAATTCTTTGTGATATTTATTTAATTCACTCTTTCTTCACAGAGGGAGTGAATTTATTTTATATACGTTTCTATGTATAAACATTCAGGAAAGATGAAAAATAGCTTTTTCCTAACTCTTTTTATCCCCACCTTACCTATTACTAAGAGTGATCTGAGCAGTGTCGGCTAATCTCGAAGAAATTCTCTCGCAAGGCATACAAGCACTTGCAGAAGCAAAAGACCTTAATCAACTGGAACAAGTCCGAGTTTCCTATCTTGGAAAAAAGGGCGAGTTTACCTTGCAGATGAAACAATTGGGCAAACTGGATCCTGATCAACGACGTGCTGTAGGACAAGCTATCAATAAAGCCAAAGGTGAATTCCAGCAAAAGCTGGAGGTTACTAAAGTGACAATGCAACAAGTTGCTTTAGATACACGTTTAGCTAGTGAGTTTGTTGATATTACATTACCAGGCAGAGGACAGTCAGTAGCGGGCCTTCATCCAGTCACAATTACCCTGCGAAGAATATCTAAAATTTTTTCCAGTGTCGGTTTTAAAGTCCTGGAAGGTCCAGAAATTGAAGATGATTATCATAATTTTGAAGCTTTAAATATCCCTCTACACCATCCTGCCAGAGCGATGCATGATACTTTTTACTTTGATGCTCACACTGTATTAAGGACGCATACATCGCCAGTGCAAATAAGAGCCATGGAAGCTGAAAAACCCCCATTAAAAGTGATTGCACCTGGACGTGTTTACCGCTGTGATTCTGATGTAACCCATACCCCTATGTTTCACCAGGTTGAAGGTTTTTTAGTTGATACTGATGTTAGTTTTGCTGATTTAAAAGGCGTGGTGTATGAATTCTTACGTGCTTTTTTCGAAAAAGAGATACCAGTTCGTTTTAGACCGTCTTATTTTCCTTTCACAGAACCCTCGGCAGAAGTCGATATTGAATGCGTAATGTGTGATGGTAAAGGCTGCCGGGTTTGTGGACATACTGGTTGGCTGGAAGTGATGGGCTGCGGAATGATACATCCTGAAGTTTTTAAATCGGTAGATATTAATAGTGATGAATTTACAGGCTTTGCTTTTGGAATGGGAGTAGAGCGATTAGCTATGTTGCGATACGGCATTAATGATTTAAGAATGTTTTTTGACAATGATCTTAAATTTTTAGAACAATTCCATTAAAGGAGGATTGAATCATGCAAATAAGTGAAGCCTGGTTAAGAGAGCTGGTCAATCCATCTATCAGCACTAAAGAATTAGTTGAGCAATTGACTATGGCAGGTTTGGAAGTAGATTCTGTAGAACCTGCTACAGCCGAATTTAGTAAAGTAATCGTGGGTGAAGTGACAGCCATAGAGCAGCATTCAAATGCTGATAAATTAAGAGTTTGCAAGGTATCTGTGGGTGAAAGCGAGCCGTTACAAATTGTCTGTGGTGCTAGCAATGTCAGAGTCGGATTAAAAATACCTGTAGCGATGGTTGGTGCTATTTTACCTGGTAATTTTAAAATTAAAAAATCAAAGTTACGTGCTGAACCGTCTCTAGGTATGCTCTGTTCAGAAAAAGAATTAGGTTTGGCAAAAGAGGCTGACGGCTTGATGGAGTTGTCTAACGATGCCCCAGTGGGTACAGATGTGCGTGAATATTTAGCACTGGATGACAATATTATGGAAATGGATTTAACCCCAAATCGAGCAGATTGTCTAAGTGTAGAAGGTGTTGCAAGAGAAGTAGGTGTTTTGAACAAAATGGATTGGAATCCAGTTACTTTTGATAAAGCAGAAATTTCGCATGACGCTACCATTGAAGTAAAAATTGAAGCAAAAGAAGCTTGTCCAAGATATTTAGGACGTTTAATTAAAAATGTTAATGCAAATGCAAAAACACCGTTATGGATGCAGGAAAAGCTAAGAAGATCTGGGGTAAGAAGTCTGGGTTCTTTGATAGATGTGACTAACTACGTATTATTAGAGTTGGGTCAGCCTTTACATGCTTTTGATGCTGATAAATTAACAGGATCAATTACAGTAAGAAAAGGACAGAAAGGTGAGAAACTCGATTTATTGAATGATCAGACCATTATTTTGGATGGTTCTGCTTTAGTGATTGCTGATGATCAGCAAGTATTAGCATTAGCTGGTGTTATGGGTGGGAAAAATACTTCAGTCACAGATGCTAGCAAAAATATTTTTCTGGAATGTGCCTTTTTTACACCGATAACAATTGCTGGCAAGGCAAGACAGTTTGGTTTGCATACAGATTCATCTCATCGTTTTGAACGTGGTGTGGATTTTACTCTACAGCAGCGAGCCATAGAGCGTGCGACTCAGCTTATTGTTGACATTGCAGGAGGTACTGTCGGCCCCATTTCAGAAGTAACAACAACAGAAGCATTACCTCTTAGGCCTGCGGTAATGCTAAGGCATAGTCGAATAGAACGGGTATTGGGAATCACTATGGCTAATGAAGATATTAGGCAGATCTTTACTGGTTTAGGAATGGACGTTGAAGAGCAAGATGATGGCTGGTGTATTACACCCCCTGGTTATAGGTTTGATATAGCGATTGAGGCAGACTTACTGGAAGAGGTTGGGCGTATCTATGGCTATAATAATTTGCCTAATAGTAGTTTGTTAATGCGCTCAGAATTAGCGCATTCTGAAGAAGCGGTATTACCCTTGGCTCGTGTTGAGGACTTGTTGGTTGATAAAGGATATCAAGAAGTGATTACCTATAGCTTTGTTGATGAAGAAATCCAAAAAATAATTGCACCTAATGACGAATTTATTAGAATAAAAAATCCGATCTCGTCCGAATTATCAGTGATGCGGACAACATTATGGTGTGGCTTGCTGAATGTTGCACTACATAACATCAAAAGACAACAAAATAGAGTTCGTTTGTTTGAATCGGGTTTGCGTTTTATTAATAAAAAAGAGCAAATGGTTCAACAAAGAATGATTTCTGGCTTATTATTAGGTACGGTATTTGCTGAACAATGGTCTGAAAAAAGCAGGAAAGTTGATTTTTTCGACATGAAAGGAGATTTAAGTGCAATTTTTCACCTTAATAATTGTGATGTTCAGTATAAAAAAACGCTACACCCTGCTTTACATCCAGGACAAAGCGCAGAGGTTTTAACGAGGCAAGGTGAAATAATTGGCGTAGTAGGCATGTTATATCCTACTTTAGAAAAGCAGCTGGGTTTTGATACACCTGTTTTTTTATTTGAACTGGATCAAGCTTTAATTTTTGAAAAGCAGATACCTAAATTTGAAACGCTTTCAAAATTTCCTTCGGTGCGTAGAGATATGGCATTGATAGTAGAAGAAAAAATAGCTGTTTCTGAAATAACTGACTGTATCAATCAGGGTAATGAAAAAGTAATTAAAGACATCTTGATTTTTGATATTTATCGTGGCGACGGTGTTGACGATGGTTATAAAAGTGTTGCTTTAAGTTTATTATTACAAGATGATAAAGAAACACTTACAGATTCTGAGATTGATGCTATATTTGTCAGAGTGCTAGAAACAATAAAAAGTAAAATAAGTGCAAAACTGAGGGATTGATTGAATGACATTAACAAAAGCTGATTTTGCGGAACGTTTATTTGATGAGTTAGGACTCAATAAACGTGAAGCAAAAGAAATGATTGAACTGTTTTTTGAAGAAATTAAAGGTTCACTGGAAAATGGTAGACAAGTAAAGATTTCAGGGTTTGGAATATTTGAACTACGAGACAAAAAGAGTCGTCCTGGAAGAAATCCAAAAACAGGTGAAGAAATTCCCATTACAGCACGTCGAGTGGTCACATTTAGATCGGGTCAAAAATTAAAAGCTAGAGTAGAACAATATGCTGGAACCCAGTAATAATAACGAACTACCGACAATCCCTGCGAAAAGGTATTTCACTATTGGTGAAGTGAGTGAGTTGTGTGGCGTTAAACCGCATGTTTTGCGCTATTGGGAACAAGAGTTTACAGATTTAAGTCCTGTAAAAAGACGTGGCAATAGACGCTATTATCAACGTCATGACGTATTGATGATCCGTCAAATTCGTTCTTTACTGTATGAACAAGGCTATACTATTGGTGGTGCAAGAGTTCATTTAGCAAGTGATGGTGCTAAAGATGACTCAACCAAAACAAAGCAATTAGTTCATCAAATGATTGGTGAATTAGAAGAAGTATTAGAATTATTAAGATAATAAGTACCTAGGTACTTATTTCTGTTTTTAATGATTTATATTCATAAATCGTTCTTTAGTTAATAAAAAAATCGGGGCGTAGCGCAGCTTGGTAGCGCACTATACTGGGGGTGTAGAGGTCGTGGGTTCGAATCCCGCCGTCCCGACCAGTTAATATCATTTATTCTTGAAAATGGGATAAAGCAGTGGTGGGGGCAGAGTTTCAAGCCTCGCCATCCCGATCAGTGAATACAGGTCTCATAGTAGCGATACCTGTTAAAATTAACTTTTTGATGGCTTAAATTAATAGTGAATTATTTTTCATTATTCCGTAAAATTACACTTATTTTTCTATAACGGGATGGGTCGTCAGGATCATCCCGTTTTTTACATTCAAGGTAACAAATTTTGAGTACACCTGCTTTGCTTTTATTGGAAGATGGAACCACATTTAATGGTGTGTCCGTAGGTATTAAAGGATGTTCGGTGGGCGAAGTGGTTTTTAATACTTCACTGACGGGATATCAGGAAATTTTGAGTGATCCTTCCTATGCATGTCAAATAGTAACGTTGACTTATCCACATATTGGTAATGTGGGTACAACCAGTGAAGATAATGAGTCCAGCAATGTTTTTGCCAGTGGTTTGGTGATTCGTGATTTGCCTGTGCAGTTAAGTAGCTGGCGAAGTGAAAAATCTTTGCCACAGTATTTAATAGATAATAAAGTGGTTGCAATTGCAGATATTGATACTAGGAAGTTAACACGTCTATTGCGTGACAAAGGTGCCCTGCGTGGTGTTATTGTTGCAGGTGATAGCATAAATTTAGAATTGGCTAAAACTGAAATTAGCAGTTTTTCAGGTTTAAAAGGTATGGATCTGGCTAAACAAGTGACTACCGCTAAATCCTACCAATGGACTGAAAACATTTGGTCTTTGAGTATGGGATATGTGCAAGCAGTGTACTTAAATAAGCATATTGTAGCTTATGATTTTGGTGTAAAGCGCAATATTCTTCGTTTGTTAGCTAACAGAGGCTGTAGAGTCACCGTGGTTCCTGCGACAACATCTGCAAAAGTTGTATTAGCAATGAATCCTGATGGGGTTTTTCTTTCTAATGGCCCTGGCGATCCAGAGCCTTGCGATTATGCCATTTCAGCCATACAAACTATTTTAGACAATAAAATTCCTACTTTTGGAATCTGTTTAGGGTATCAGTTACTGGCTTTAGCCAGTGGTGCTAAAACAAAAAAAATGAAATTTGGTCATCATGGTGCAAACCATCCCGTGCAGCAAAAAATTACAGGAAAAGTCATGATCAGTAGCCAAAATCATGGTTTTGCTGTTGATGAAACGACTTTACCAAGCAATATTAAAGCTACTTATCATTCTTTGTTTGATGGTAGCTTGCAGGGGATAGAACGAACAGACTGTCCAGCCATGGGTTTTCAGGGACATCCAGAAGCTAGTCCTGGAGCACACGATGTGGAGTCTTTATTTGATCAATTCATCGAGATGATGGATACCCATTCAGCATAATACCATTTTCAAAAATAAATAATATAATCTAGCACCCATTTTTGCACATTCTGCATTCATAAAAAATATAAAGCTTATCAATAAGTAAGCTTAGGTTTTTTATGGGTTTATGCCAAATAGAGTGTAAGCATTATAATTACAGGATCACACCATTTATTCTTGAAAATGGTATAACAATAATTTCAGAGTAAGCTAACAACAATGCCAAAAAGAACCGATATAAAATCGATTTTATTATTAGGTGCAGGGCCTATCGTTATAGGTCAGGCTTGTGAGTTTGACTACTCAGGAACACAAGCCTGTAAAGCACTCAGAGAAGAAGGTTTTCGAGTTATTCTGGTGAACTCAAATCCAGCCACGATTATGACCGACCCAGATATGGCGGATGCTATTTATATTGAGCCAATAGATTGGCAAACGGTTGAAAAAATCATAGAAAAGGAACGCCCAGATGCTGTTTTGCCGACAATGGGTGGTCAAACCGCATTAAATTGTGCCTTAGACCTTGATGCACATGGTGTCTTGGAAAAGTACAATGTGGAAATGATTGGAGCCACTAAAGAAGCTATCAATATGGCAGAAGATAGGGAATTATTCAATCAAGCCATGGGGCGGTTGGGCTTTGAGGTGGCACGTTCCAAAACTGCACATAGCATGGAAGAAGCTTTTGTTGCACAGGCAGAGGTGGGATACCCAACAGTGATTCGTCCTTCATTTACCATGGGTGGTAGCGGTGGCGGTATTGCATATAATAAAGAAGAATTTATTGAGATTTGTGAGCGTGGTTTATATTTGTCTCCAACCGATGAATTATTAATTGAAGAATCCGTTTTAGGTTGGAAAGAGTATGAAATGGAAGTGGTGCGAGATAGCAATGATAATTGCATCATTATTTGTTCGATAGAAAACTTTGATCCTATGGGAGTGCATACTGGAGATTCAATTACTGTAGCTCCTGCTCAAACTTTATCGGATAAAGAATACCAAATTTTACGAAATGTTTCATTGGCCGTTTTGCGTGAAATTGGTGTGGATACCGGTGGTTCAAACGTGCAAGTTGCGATCAACCCAGATGATGGACGAATGGTTGTGATAGAAATGAACCCACGAGTTTCTCGATCATCGGCTCTGGCTTCAAAAGCGACAGGTTTTCCCATTGCTAAAGTTGCCGCAAAATTAGCGCTGGGTTATACATTGGATGAGTTGAAAAATGAAATTACCGATGGTGCTACACCCGCTTCATTTGAGCCAACGATAGACTACGTGGTTACCAAAGTACCTCGTTTCACTTTTGAAAAATTCCCACAGGCTGATGATCGTTTAACCACACAGATGAAATCAGTGGGTGAAGTGATGGCTATTGGCAGAACCTTTCAAGAATCTCTACAAAAGGCATTGAGAGGGTTGGAAGTTGGTTTTTGTGGTCTGGATGAAGTTGTTGATTTAACTGAAAATAATATTCAGGATAAAATTCAACGGGAAATGCGCCACCCAGGTCCTGAACGACTATGGTATGTAGCAGATGCTTTTCGCAGTGGTTTAAGTTTTGATGAAATTCATGAGGCGAGTCGAATTGACCCTTGGTTTTTAGCGCAAATTGCAGATTTGATTGAAACTGAACAATCTTTATCCACTAAAACCTTAGCCACTTTAGACGAGGGCGAATTATTTCGCTTAAAACGTAAAGGTTTCTCTGACCAGCGTTTAGCTAAATTGTTAGAAACTAAAGAATCAGAAGTCAGAAATATTAGGCACAAGCAAAATATTCGTCCCGTTTATAAACGCATAGATTCTTGTGCTGCAGAATTTTCTTCAGACACGGCCTATTTGTATTCTACCTATGAAGAAGAATGTGAAGCCAATGTGTCAGACAGAGATAAGATTATTATTTTAGGTGGCGGACCCAATAGAATTGGACAAGGGATTGAATTTGATTATTGCTGTGTGCATGCGGCACTGGCTTTAAGAGATAATGGTTTTGAAACCATTATGATTAATTGCAATCCTGAAACAGTTTCTACCGATTTTGACACTTCAGACCGCTTGTATTTTGAATCGTTGACGTTGGAAGATGTGCTTGAAATTATTCATCTGGAACAACCTAAAGGTGTGATTGTGCAATATGGTGGGCAAACACCATTAAAATTAGCCAAGGCTTTGGAAGCGGCTGGTGCACCAATCATTGGTACCTCTCCAGACTCAATTGATTTAGCCGAAGACAGAGAGCGCTTTCAAAAACTGTTAGAGCGTTTAAATCTGAAACAACCTCCAAATGCAACAGCAAGATCAGTTGAACAGGCGGTAAGACAAGCGAAAGAACTGGGTTATCCATTAGTGGTGCGACCGTCCTATGTTTTGGGAGGGCGTGCCATGGAAATTGTGATCAATGAAGAAGGCTTACGGCGATATATGAAAGAAGCGGTGGCGGTTTCTAATGATTCCCCTGTTTTACTAGATCGTTTTCTTGATGATGCTGTTGAGATGGATGTGGATGCTATTTATGATGGAGAAACTGTATTAATTGGCGGATTAATGGAGCATATTGAACAAGCGGGTGTGCATTCTGGTGATTCAGCATGTTCTATTCCTCCTTACGATTTATCTGAGCATTTACAAGATCAGCTTAGAATGCAGGTTGCTGAAATGGCAAAAGCATTAGGCGTTAGGGGTCTGATGAATACGCAATTTGCTATTCAGGGTGAAACAATTTATGTGTTGGAAGTAAACCCACGAGCGTCAAGAACAGTCCCTTTTGTATCTAAAGCGACAGGGTATCCATTAGCTAAAATAGCGGCATTATGTATGGCTGGGATTTCTTTGAAAGAGCAAGGATATACCAAAGAAGTTATTCCCAGTTATTATTCGGTAAAAGAAGCTGTTTTTCCTTTTGTAAAGTTCCCTGGTGTAGATCCATTATTAGGCCCTGAAATGAAATCAACAGGTGAGGTCATGGGGGTAGGGAAAACCTTTGGCGAGGCATTTGCCAAATCACAACGAGCTGCAGGTATTGATTTAAGTCATTCTGGCAAGGTATTAATTAGTGTCCGCGAAGTTGACAAAGCCAAAGTGCCTGAAATTGCTAAAATGTTAATAGAAAAACACTATGAAATTGTGGCAACAAAAGGGACTGCAAAGGCACTCAAAGAAGCGAGTATTGAGTGTGAAGTGGTTTATAAGGTAAACGAAGGACGACCTAATACCGTTGACATGATTAAAAATGATCAAATCCAGTTGATTGTGAATACAACGGAGGGTGTGAAGTCGATTAATGACTCATTTACCATGCGAAGAGAAGCTTTGCAGCATCATGTGACCTACTACACCACAATGGCAGGTGCTAAAGCCGCTTGCTATGCATTAGGTGAATTGGATGCTGGAATAGTTAATTGTCTGCAAGATTTACATGCTAGTTTAAAATAATAGTTAAGTAGACAGGATTCCTCTGAATCAAATTCGATAAGGCTGGCTTTATATCAGCCTTTGTTTTTTATTAATTTTGAAAAATAATTGGAGTTAAGCAATGGATAAAGTGCCTCTTACGGTGACAGGTGTGGATAAATTAAAGCAGGAACTGGACGAATTAAAAAATGTAGTCAGACCTCGAATTATTGCGGCCATTGCAGAGGCTAGAGCGCATGGTGATTTGAAGGAAAATGCCGAATATCATGCTGCTAAAGAACAGCAAAGTTTTTCTGAAGGGCGTATTGCTGATATTGAAGCCAAGTTATCTAATGCTCAGATTATTGATGTCACAACAGTGGACGCTCAGGGACGGGTTGTTTTTGGAGCAACGGTAGAAATTGAAGATATTAATACTAAGAAGGTAGTGACATATCAAATTGTCGGCGTGGATGAAGCGGATATTAAAGAAGGTAGAATTTCTGTAAGCTCACCTATTGCCAGAGCTTTGATAGGGAAAGAAGTGGAAGATGTTGTCACTGTTAAAGCGCCTGGTGGGGAATTGGAATATGAAATTCTTTCTATAGAGTATATATAAGAGCAGTTTAAAGTCTCAGGATCAAAGGAATGGCATAGCTTTATGGTGTGGCACACAGGCACATAGTAAGTTATGTTTTGTTGCCAGATGTGTGGGGGAGCAGAGATAAAAAGAAAAGTAAACGATAAGGGTTTAGTTTACATTAATGTAGTGGTTTTTTATCTTCTTCTTGGTGCAGTGCTTTTTTCCTTTTTTTGTTTTGGTTTTTTGCGATAGATCACGATTATTTGACCAATGGATTGAACCAGCTCAGCTTTTGATTCTGTAATAATTTGATCTCGTACCAGAACTCTTTCATCCCGCTCAGCACGAATTTTTATTTTTATAAGTTCGTGAGTATCCAAAGTTATTTCAAGTTCTTGTAGTACAGATTTTGTAAGACCTGATTGCCCCACTATCAGGACAGGTTTTAATAAATGGGCTTGGGTCTTAAATTGTTTTAATTGGGCAGGATTCACTCTATTTCCTATTAACGAAAATAATTAATTTTACACTACAAATAGTATGGCGCGTAGCAAAAACAGTAATCAATGGATGCAAGAGCATTTTGATGATGAGTATGTAAAAAAAGCCCAGGTCTTTGGTTATCGCTCTCGTTCCATTTTTAAATTGATGGAAATTCAAGAAAAGGATCAAATTATTAAACCAGGGATGAGTGTGATTGACTTAGGTGCTGCACCTGGCAGCTGGTCAGAATATGCGAGTAAAATTGTAGGGAAAAAAAATAAAGTGCTTGCTTTGGACTTATTACCCATAGATCCTATTCATGGCGTAGACTTTATACAAGGTGATTTTAGGGAAGAAGATGTATTGCAGGCTTTATATAAGGTTCTCAACGGTGTGCCAATTGACTTGCTTATGTCAGATATGGCGCCTAATATGAGTGGAAATAAAGTGATGGATCAACCTCGCTCGATTTATTTAGCTGAATTAGCACTGGATACGGCACAAACAGTGCTTACTAAAGGAGGAACTTTTCTGATTAAAATGTTCCAAGGAGCTGGTTTTGATGAATATAAGAAACAAGTGGCATCTTCTTTTTCTAGCGTAATAATCAGAAAACCAAAATCATCTAGGGCAAGAAGTAACGAAGTATATATTTTAGCTAAAGGGTTTAAATAAATAAATTTAGCTATATATTCATAGTAATAATTGTGTGTGATTATTGAAACGGACCCTATTTTATTGTGGCTAGCGTTGCTTAAAGTGGTTTTTGATATAATTACTTGGACTTTCAAACATGAGGGCCGTTCCGGTCAGGGGCGCGTAACTTGAACGATATGTTTAAAAATGTAATTTTATGGGTTGTTATTGCCGTAGTTTTAATGTCGGTTTTTAATAACTTTGGAACTCGCTCAACACGTAGCGATGATTCGATCTCTTATTCTCAATTTCTTGACTCAGTAAAAGCAGGTCAAGTTCAACAAGTTGTGATTGACGAGCATTCTATTGCTGGGAAAATGCAAACGGGAGAGAAATTTAAAACCTATGCCCCTGATGATCTGCACTTAGTCGATGACTTATTGGCGAATGCTGTTGAAATCAAAGCTAAACCCCCTGAAGAACCATCAATGTTAATGACGCTTTTAGTATCATTTGGCCCTATCTTATTATTGATTGCTGTTTGGGTGTTTTTTATGCGCCAGATGCAAGGTGGTGGTGGCGGTCGAGGTGGGCCCATGGGATTTGGTAAAAGTAAAGCCCGCATGCTGGATCAAGAGCAGAATAAAATAACTTTTGCTGATGTTGCTGGTTGTGATGAAGCGAAGCAAGAAGTTGAGGAAATGGTTGATTTCCTTAAAGACCCTGGCAAATATCAAAAATTAGGGGGTAATGTGCCTCGTGGCGCATTAATGATCGGTCCTCCAGGGACAGGTAAAACATTATTAGCCAGAGCTATTGCTGGTGAAGCCAAAGTACCTTTTTTTACTATTTCTGGTTCAGATTTTGTCGAAATGTTTGTTGGTGTGGGTGCGTCTCGCGTACGAGATATGTTTGAACAAGCCAAAAAACATGCGCCCTGTATTTTGTTTATTGATGAGATTGATGCAGTAGGTCGTTCTCGTGGTGCAGGTTTAGGTGGTGGAAATGATGAAAGAGAACAAACATTAAACCAGCTTTTAGTTGAAATGGATGGCTTTGAAGGCCATGAAGGTATTATTGTTATTGCTGCCACTAATCGTGCTGATGTTTTAGATAAAGCTTTGTTACGTCCAGGTCGTTTTGATCGACAAGTTGAAGTGGGATTACCTGATATCAAAGGTAGAGAGCAGATTCTTCAAGTACATATGAAGAAGGTTCCAGCAGATGAAGATGTTAAAGTTAAATATATTGCCCAAGGTACACCTGGTTTTTCAGGAGCAGATTTAGCCAACTTAATCAATGAAGCAGCTTTGTTTGCGGCACGCCAAAATAAACGATTAGTTGATATGGCTGATCTGGAAAAGGCAAAAGACAAGTTAATCATGGGTGTTGAACGTAAATCCATGGTCATGGATGAAAAAGAAAAAAGAATGACGGCTTATCATGAGGCAGGACATGCGATTGTTGGGAAAATTGTACCAGAGCATGATCCTGTTTATAAAGTCAGCATCATGCCTAGAGGTCGTGCTTTAGGTGTGACCATGTTTTTACCAGAAAAAGATCAATACAGTGCTAGCAAATGTAAACTGGATAGTATGATTTCCAGTTTATACGGGGGTCGTATTGCTGAAGAACAAATTTTTGGTTGGGAACAAGTCTCAACAGGCGCACAAAATGATATAGAACGTGCGACTGAATTAGCTAGAAATATGGTGACTAAATGGGGTTTGTCGCGTGTATTGGGTCCTTTGTCTTATGGTGAAGAAGATGGCGAAGTATTCTTAGGTCATTCTGTTACACAAAATAAATCTATTGCAGAAGGCACTGCCTGTACAATCAATGAAGAAGTCAGAAAAATCATTGACATGAATTATAAGCGGGCAGAGCAGATTCTTGAGGACAATAAAGATATCCTGCATACAATGGCTGAAGCTTTAATAAAGTATGAAACTATTGATAAATATCAACTTGAAGATTTGTTAGACAGAAAACCTGTCAGAGAACCCAAAGGCTGGAATGATACACCACCCCCTTCAGATGGCGATGTTAAGGCTGATGGTAAAGATGAGAACAAAAAGGCTAAAAGTGATGGCTCATCTGTAGATGGTGCTACAGAGCATAATTAATAAGTGATAGGATCGAAAAAGAGAGGAGAGGGTTAAAGCCTCTCCTTTTTTTTGTAAAGTAGAAAACCTGATAGCTGGAAATGTTCAATGAAAAAAAAGTATTTTGGTACCGATGGAATAAGAGGTGAAGTTGGTATAGCCCCAATCACTCCAGATTTTATGCTTAAACTGGGTTGGGCAACAGGTCGTGTATTTGCTGAAGAAGGGCATGGTTTTGTATTAATTGGTAAAGATACCCGAATCTCTGGCTATATGTTTGAGTCTGCACTTGAGGCAGGTTTGTCTGCAGCAGGTGTAGATACTCGGTTATTAGGGCCTATGCCAACCCCTGGAATAGCTTATTTAACTCGGACATTAAGAGCAAAAGCTGGAATTGTTATTAGTGCTTCACATAATTCTTATTATGATAATGGTATCAAGTTTTTTTCGGTAGATGGGTGTAAATTATCTAGCGCACTTGAACATAAAATTGAAAAATACATAGATTCTCCAATGACTACAGTAGAGTCTTCTAAACTCGGTAAAGCCAAGCATCAGACGGATGCAGCTGGACGTTATATAGAGTTTTGTAAATCAACAGTCGCTACAAGTATAGATTTTAAAAGCCTTAGAATAGTCGTTGATTGTGCACATGGAGCGACTTATCACATAGCACCTCATGTTTTTAGTGAAGTGGGTGCAGAGGTTGTAACAATAGGTGCTGAACCCAATGGTCTAAACATTAACGAAGAATGTGGCGCGACTAAACCCGAATTACTGGCTGAGAAGGTTATTGAGTTCCGTGCTGATTTAGGCATCGCATTGGATGGTGATGGTGATCGATTGATAATGGTCGACCATAAGGGGGAAATTGTTGGTGGTGATGAATTACTTTATATCATTGCAAAATCAAAACAGAAAACAGGGAAATTAAAAGGGCATGTTGTTGGTACCTCAATGTCAAATCTTGGAATGGAGCACGCCTTAAAAAAAATAGGTATTAAATTGCTTCGTTCTAATGTAGGTGATAGATACGTGATGGAAATGCTACTCAATAATCAGGCAATTCTCGGTGGCGAGGGATCTGGCCATATCATATGTTTAGATAAGACCACAACGGGAGATGGCATAGTCGCAGCTCTACAGGTATTAGAAGAAATACAAAAAAGCGGAAAAAGCTTACATGAATTGAAGTCAGGTATGGATAAATATCCACAGTTATTATTGAATGTTAGAATTAACAAAAAAGTTAATTTGGATAAAATTGAGAGTATCAATAAAGCCGTTGCCACTGTTGAAAAGCAGTTGGCAGATAAGGGCAGAGTATTACTTAGAGCGTCAGGTACAGAGCCTTTGATTCGTGTGATGGTCGAAGGTGAAAATGAAGCAGATGTGGTTCGGTATGCTAATTTTCTTGTCGATGAAGTGAAGAAAGCGATTTAATTGTTTCAGATAAACCTACTTTAAAAGTAGATTTGGTTTCTTGTTATTTTTAGGGTTATATGTTATTTTCCCCACCTTTTATGGGTTCTATTAAATATGTGTTTTAGTGCAAATATGTCGCTTGGACTAGGTTTAGTTGGGCTAATGGCTTCCAGTGTGACTTTTTTAGATAAAAGTGAGCCTATGTGGGTTCGTGTTGCACGTGCTTACGCTATTCTCCACTTCTCTTTAATGGAGTTTATTCAATATTTTGCTTATCCAGTTGCGGATCAATGCGGCTATGGGACGAATCTGTTTCTAAGTGAAATATCAACCTATCATATTAGTCTTCAAGCGTTAGCCATTATGCCAGCATTAGCGACTTATTCGTCAGATAAAACCGCATTAAAGAAAGCAACTCTGTTAGCTATCTGTTTAAGCGGTAGCTTTCTGGTTTTTAACTTTCTTCCCTCACAATGGCATTTATTTGATATGACAGCTAATTTCATAGGAGATTTTGTAGCCTGTATTTTTATGGGTAAATATCATGTAGGTTACAATATTCCAAGTGCATTTGGTTTAGTAGTGAACTGGGGCTCATTTTTTGGATTAGCACTTAGTGGTTTTGTCTGGAAACATAATTGGAGAATTGCGAGCTATCATCTAGCAGGTTCAATTTTCACCTTATTTGTACCGCAGTGGTTTTTTGGTGTAACAACGGGAGAAGCGGCTGCGATGTATTGTTTTTATTCAATACCTTTAACAATGAGTTTTATGCCTTGCTTTAACAAATATTTTATTGCAAAACCGCCAGAAGTTCAGGGAGAGTTTGCCTCCTCCTAAATGATTGACTAAGTATCTGTTTAAACTATACTTAGACTTTCTAACCTATCTTCGTGACTTTATTTAACACTATCCTTATAAAGCAGTATCTTGAATTTTTAAAAAGAGTCTGGTTGGCACTACAAATTTTGCCGTTTTGTGTAAGTCATTGAATTTAAGTAGTATGTTTTTTTTAAAATTATTCTTTACATGATAGTGAATAATTTTTTTATAAAAGCCACGAAAATAGGCTAAGATAATAATTTAACATTTATAAAATAAGGAATTAGTTATGAAAATTGTACACATTTTGATCCCAGTCGCTGCTTTTATGCTATTAGCTTGTGAAGATCCATCGACAGAAAGTATTGTTGAGTCCGCTACTCCAAAGGCTGAAACAGTTGCCCCGCAGGCAGCAGAAGTAGCACCTCAAGTAACTGCTGCAAAAACTGAGGAAATAATAACTCAGCCTGCTTCAACTGAAAAAGAAGAAGTTAAAGCAGAAACTGTAGAAGTTACTAAAGTTGAAGCTGCGATGGCTGAAGCGGTTAAAGCTGATGCTGTCAAAAAAGAGGCTACTTCAGCAGTGGAAACTTTAACTAAGTAAGATCGTCTATTTGAATACAAAACCAGTCAGCATGGCAGACAGTATTTGACTGGTTTTTTTGCTCAAAGCGTTAGTATTTTTTCTCTTAATTTTAAAAAACGCTGATAACGTAATGTTGAAATATCTCCTGCTTCAGCCGCTAATCTAACGGCACAGCCCATATCCTGAACATGACGGCAGTCATTAAACTTACATTGTTCAAGTAGTGGTTGAAACTCACGGTAACCCCAAGCTAACTGCTTTTCAGTTAAATCTGCCAAGCCAAAAATAGCAACGCCAGGGCTATCTATTAAATCCCCCCCTTCAGGCAAATGATAAAGTGTTGCTACTGTTGTGGTGTGTCGCCCATGTTTAGTAATTTTAGAAACGGTATTTGTCTTTAACTGCTTGTCAGGTATTAATACATTGGTTAAAGAAGATTTACCGACTCCAGATTGTCCGGTAAAAATATTAGTATGGTTGTTTAAAGCTATTTTTAATTCTGTAATACCACTGTTTTCTGATGCACTCACTCTATGAATGGGGTATGACAGTGATTGATAGGGTTGGAGCTGTTTTTCTATCTGTTCAGATTGTAAGTCCACTTTATTAAGTACTAAAACAGCAGTTATATTTTTGTTTTCACAAATTGCTAGGTATTGATCAATGAGCAGAAAGTCGCAAGCAGGTTCAACTGCAAATACAATATAGACTTTATCAATATTGGCTGCTACTGGACGTGTTTTATTATTTCTACTAGGTCTTTGCAATAAAGACCGTCGAGGTAAAAGTTGTTCAATTCGGCCTTGATCAGATGATGCTTTAGATATCATCACCTGATCGCCTACCGTGACTGTTTCTAGTTTACGGCGAGTTTGACATAAATAAATCTTTTCTGAGGTCTCAACAGCGATTCCTTGTCCTAAATGCGATATAACAAGTCCTTGTTGTAACTCAGTCATTATGCGGTTTGCATTTTTGATTCTAGGTGTGCAATACGGATAGCAGCGGGTGGATGGCTGTAATGAAAGGCAGAGAATAAAGGGTCAGGTGTTAAAGTGCTGGCATTTTCTTCATATAGTTTGACCAAACCACTGATCATTTTGCCAGGTTTAGCATTTTGTGAAGCAAAATCATCGGCTTCAAATTCAAATTTACGTTGAAAGTAAGCACTAATAGGTTGCATGAAAATAGTGAAGACAGGAGACACCAGCATAAACAACAAAAGTGCAGCTGCATTTGAATGGGTATCAACACCTAAACCACTAAAAAACCAGTCTTGAGTGATTAACCAGCCTAAAACAGCAAAACTGCATAATGTGGTGATAGAAGATGCAATGAGCATTTTTATGACATGTTTACATTTAAAATGGCCTAGTTCGTGAGCTAAAACGGCTTCAAGTTCTTCATCATCTAACGATTCAATCAAGGTATCATAAAATACAATTCTTTTATTATTACCAAGCCCTGTAAAATAGGCATTGCCATGTCCTGAGCGTTTAGAACCATCCATAATATAAATACCATTACTGCTAAAGCCACAGCGGTTTAATAAACTTTGAATTCGATCCTTTAAGGAACCTTCTTCCATAGGGGTAAATTTGTTAAATAAAGGGGCAATCACTGTAGGGAAAAGCCAGCTCATTAATAAAGAGATAGTCATCAAAATAGCCCAGGCGTATAGCCACCATAAAGAACCTATACTATCCATTACCCAAATCAGCAATGCCAAAATAGGTGTGGCAATCACCATGACTAATGTTAAGGAAATCAGTTGATCTTTAAAAAACTGAGCAAGCGTGCTTTTGTTAAAGCCAAACTTTTCTTCAATGACAAAAGTACCATATAAGCTGGTGGGCATTTCAACTACAGTCATAACTAGAAAGATAGTAGCGACAGCCGCTAAATCTGTCATCATGGGTGATAATTTGAAAGATGTCCAAAAATCAAAGGCAAGACTAATTCCACCGCCTAAGGTTAATAAAAGCAGGAAAATGATACCAATAATACTATCGACATCGCCCAACTTACCTTTTACTACGGTATAATCGGCAGCTTTTTGATGAGCATCAAGAGCAACCGTATCTTTAAATGCTTCAGGAACAGCTTCTCTATGGCTTAAAACAAATGATTTTTGACGAATAGAAAGCCAAAATTGGATAGTATAAGAAAAAACTAAAGCGATTAAAAATATAACTGTGAATGTATGCATGGGTGTCTGATTAAACAGGTTGGTTTTAAGAATTAGCCACACAGATTAGCCAATGCTACAATTTATTGCAACTCTATTCATTATGGAAACGAAATGGCAGTGCATTCTAGCAACTTAATATGGATTGATCTAGAAATGACAGGACTTGATCCTGATAATGATTTAATTATTGAAATTGCAACGATAATTACTGATGAAAATCTGAACATGCTTGCAGAAGGTCCTGTGTTAGCGGTTCATCAACCTGATGTTACCATAGCAGCCATGGATGAATGGAACCAGACACATCATGGACAATCTGGACTGATTGAGCGTATCAAAGCATCGCGTCTTGATGAAGCAGAAGTCGAAAGACAAACTCTTGAATTTTTACAGCAATGGGTGCCTGCCAATAAGTCACCTATTTGTGGCAATAGTATTTGTCAGGATAGACGGTTTCTTTATCGCTATATGCCAAAACTGGAAGCCTATTTTCACTATCGTAATCTGGATGTTTCGACCTTAAAAATATTGGCTGGACAGTGGGCACCCGAATTATTAGATGGTTTTAAAAAGAAAAGTGCTCATAAAGCTTTAGCCGATATTATTGAGTCTATAGCAGAATTGAAATATTATCGCGAACACTTTATTAAGTATTAGGAGAGCAGGTGCAAGGGTTAAGGTTAAAAAGAGCTTAACAGCTCAAGCCTGTTTCTTTTGTATTTTAATTTATATATGAATCAAATTATTGCAGTTGCTTTGGGTGGAGCTTTTGGTGCCGTATTTCGTTTTCTTATTGCCACTGGGATTTATCAGTGGCTGGGACGTGGTTTTCCCTATGGCACATTAACCGTTAATATTATAGGTTCGTTTTTATTAGGTTTAATGACAGAAGCTTTATTGTTACAGCGTGTTGCGTTATCAATGGAATATCGTTCAGCAATTTTAATTGGTTTATTTGGTTCTTTAACGACGTTTTCGACATTTTCTTTAGATACTTTATATTTAATTGAACAAGGTCAGATTAGTAAAGCATCGCTAAATATAGTGTTAAATGTTTTTGTCTGTATTCTGGCTGTCTGGATAGGTTTAGCAATAACAAAAACTTTGTTCCTATATGCTGATGGTAGCTTGCCTCTCATGGGAGGGCATTATCCGTATGCCTTGCTTGTCATCAATTTTTTAGGTGCATTTCTTATTGCTTGTGTGAGTGCAATATTATTAACTAAAACTAATCTGGCGTTAGCATGTAGTACAAGCATTAGTGTTATTTTAATCGCCATCTTTATCACCCTATCCAGTCTTTATTTAGTACTCTATTTTGTTGAACAAGGACATACTTTTGAATCGCATTTCAAAGCCATGACTATTTCGCTAATCAGTAATATTATATTTTGTAGTATTGCCTTATGGATGGGTAGACTCATAAGCAAACAGATTTAAAATACAGCTTAGGAATGTGGGTTTTCCTTAAAAGTTCAAAATGAAATGAGTAAGTAATACCCATCCTGTATGATCATCCAGCTCTTTTGAACCTGTTTTTCTTTTTATACTTTTTTTGGTAAAAATTTAATATGTTAGACCCCCGTTTATTTAGAACAGATCTTGAAAATGTTAAAAAACAATTAGAACTCCGTTCTTTTAACTTTGATTCGGTCGCTTTTGAAGCATTAGAAAACAAGCGAAAAACTGTTCAGATTAGAACACAAGAATTACAAAATGAAAGGAATAAGAGTTCAAAAAATATAGGGCAGGCAAAAGCCAAAGGGGAAGATATTCAACCCTTACTGGATCAAGTTCAGAACTATGTGGATCAATTAAAACAATCAGAAAATGAATTAACAGACATTCAACAAGAGATGACGGCTTTAATATCAGCCATGCCTAATTTTTTAGATGAGATCGTACCAGAAGGTAAAGATGAAGCCGATAATGTTGAAATTGACCTTTGGGGTAAAATCCCCGTATTTTCTTTTCAAGCGAAAGATCATGTAGACTTGGGCGAAAGTAAAGGTCTGGATTTTGAAGTGGCTGCAAAGATTACCAGTGCACGATTTGCAGTACTAAAAGGTACTTTGGCAAGATTACAAAGAGCAATTATTCAATTAATGCTGGACACACATACAGATGAACATGGCTATAGTGAAATCTATGTGCCTTTTTTGGTGAATGCTGATAGCTTATACGGCACTGGGCAGTTGCCAAAATTTGCTGATGACTTGTTTAAAGTCGATAATGACCCTGATTTTTATCTGATACCCACTGCAGAAGTGCCTGTCACTAATATAGTGCGAGATGTGATTGTCGAAGCAAAAGACATGCCTTTAAAATTTGTTTGTCATACCCCCTGTTTCCGTAGTGAAGCAGGTGCCTATGGGCGTGATGTAAGAGGCATGATTCGTCAGCATCAATTTGAAAAAGTAGAATTAGTACAAATTGTTTCAGCAGAAGAATCCGTTAAAGCGCATGAAGAATTAACACAGCATGCAGAAAATATTTTAAAAAAATTAAAATTACCCTATAGAAAAGTATTGCTATGTGCAGGAGATACTGGTTTTTCATCCTCAAAAACCTATGATCTCGAAGTCTGGTTACCAGGACAGGAAAAATACAGAGAAATTTCTTCATGCAGTAACTTTAAAGACTTTCAAGCACGTAGAATGCAAGCACGCTGGCGTAACCCAGAAACAGGCAAACCAGAACTTGTGCATACCATAAACGGGTCGGGGTTAGCAGCAGGTAGAACATTAATAGCGATTATGGAAAATTACCAAGATGAACAAGGTAATATCCATATTCCCGAAGTGTTAAAATCTTATATGGGTGGACTTGAAGTTATATGAATAATTGATGACCGTGGTGTCCAATAGCTCATTTGACCGACTAACGCATGTTGCACTTATGATGTGAATTCAACTACTTTTAAGCCCAATTTCCCTGCACCCTCAACGCTCACTAGGGCGGCGATATCGACTTTCAACTGTACTAGGAATACCCTGCCGTGACCCAGTGCATGATATCAATGTTTATTATCTAAGGTCTGGTTAAGCAAGATAGCGTTCTCGCTGTTAGGCATGTTTCATAATCCTGGCTTTATCTCGTTGCCAATCTCGCTCTTTAGAAACGGCGCGTTTATCATGTAATTTCTTACCCTTTGCCAATCCTATTTTTAGCTTGGCACGTCCTTTTATCCAATACATTGAAAGAGGAACAATGGTATAACCTTTACGTTCAACACTAGCAATTAATTTACTCAATTCCTGTTTATGTAAAAGTAATTTTTTACGTCGAACTCTATCGGGAACAATATGAGTAGACGCTGAGAGTAAAGGTGAAATATGGGCACCTAATAACCAGGCTTCGCCTTTATGAATCACAATATGGCTTTCTTTTAATTGAATCCTACCGTCTCTCAGGCTCTTAACTTCCCAACCCTCAAGGACTAAACCTGCTTCAAATTGATCCTCTATAAAGAACGCATGGGTAGCCTGTCGATTAACAGCAATGGTGTTGTCTGTCTGTTTGTTCTTTTTTTTAGATTTTTTACCAGCCATAGCGATGAGGATTAATGATTTAGAGTGACTAAAGGGATGTTTTATAAATATATATCTACTGAGGCAACTGGCAACAAATAACCGACCCGTCTGGTGGGTCTTTTTATTCATCTTAGGCGTTGCAACTTAGGTTACATAGCCTACTATGCTCCCTTCGTTACGCCTTAAAGATAAATAAAAATCCTCCGTAACCTAGGGTGTTTATCCATTGTGCGTTAGCTAAGTCGAATTCAATAGAGGTACAGTTAAAGAAATAATTGTGCTATTTTACTCAATTCATAGATAATGCACTTACTATTTAGTTTTAAACGAATCTGTTTTAGTTTTGTTGTCTCAGTATTTATTAATATGAGTGATCTAAAGCAGCTTCAAAATCATCAGGCAAAATAATGGCAAATACAAAATCAATACATGGAGAATGGTCGTCAAGGTTCGCATATATCCTAGCAACAACGGGTTCTGCGGTAGGCTTGGGGAATATCTGGAAGTTTCCCTATATTACTGGTGAAAATGGTGGAGGAGCATTTGTTTTAGTCTATTTAGGCTGCGTGTTGGCGATTGGTATCCCTATTATGATAGCTGAAACCATGATGGGTAGAAGAGGGCGGCAAAGTCCGATTAATACCTTGAGTACTTTATCTACAGAAGCGAATGCCAGTAAGTACTGGCGTTATCTTGGCTGGACGGGAGTGATTGCTGGTATTTTGATTTTATCTTATTACAGTGTGATTGCGGGCTGGGCTATCGCTTATGTATTTAAGGCTATTTTTAGTGGTTTTTCTTCTGATGCGGCTATTGTTAACGCCAGTTTTGATGACTTAATTGCTAGTCCAGTTCAATTGATTGCTTGGCATAGCATTTTTATGGTTGCCACAATGACCGTGGTGATGCAAGGGGTTAAAGGGGGGTTGGAAAAGGCCGTACAATTATTAATGCCTACTTTACTGGTATTGTTATTGCTCTTAGTGGCCTATGCAATGAGTACTGGAGAATATTTTTTTGAAGGCTTATCCTTTTTATTCCATCCTGATTTTAGCAAAATTAGCTCTGATGCTGTTTTAACCGCAATGGGGCATGCTTTCTTTACTCTGGGATTAGGGATGGGGGCGATTATGGTTTATGGCTCTTATTTACAAGGCGGTGTTTCAATTGCCAAAACCACTTTGTATGTTGCTGGTGCGGATACTATTGTGGCCTTATTAGCGGGAATTGCTATCTTTCCTCTTGTTTTTGCTAATGGATTAGAACCTGGTTCGGGTCCTGGTCTTATTTTTCAAACCTTACCTATCGCATTTGGCAATATGACGGGAGGCTGGTTATTTGGTATTTTGTTTTTTGTGTTACTTGTCTTTGCCGCTTTAACTTCATCTATATCACTGGTAGAGCCAATGGTCGCATGGTTAATTGAGAATAGAGGTTTTACCCGTGTTAATGCTAGTGTGATTAGTGGTGGTGCAATTTGGGCTTTGGGTGTTAGTGTGGTGCTGTCATTTAATGTCTGGTCGGATTTCAAAATTTTCGACAAAACTATTTTTGAACTTCTGGATTATTTGACTGCTAATTTAATGCTACCGATAGGTGGTTTTTGTATTGCTGTGTTTGCTGGTTGGGTTATGCAACAGCGTCATGTGCGGGATGAATTAGCACTGCCTGAGCAACAATATAGGATATGGAAGTTTTTGATTCGTTATGTGGCTCCAACTTCTGTCTTTATTGTGTTTTTACATGTACTGGGCTTATTTTAATGCCCACGATAAAAAAAAGTGCATTAATAAAGTTTTCTTCTCAGCAAATGAAGGCTTTAGTGGAAGATATAGAGTCTTATCCAGAGTTTTTACCCTGGTGTAGTGGAAGCACTATTTTGAAGAAGGAAGGTAACATTGTCGAAGCTGAATTGCAGATTGCCAAGGCAGGGTTTAATAAGTCTTTTGCTACGCGAAATAGGCATGATGGTGAGGGCAAGTTGTTTATGACCTTACTGAATGGGCCTTTTTCTTCTTTAGACGGGGTTTGGCATTTTATTCCATTACGTGAGGATGCTAGTAAAATTTGTTTAGACTTGGATTTTGAAATACAGGGAAAGTTGGCAAATTTAGCTTTTGGTAGTGTGTTTAATCAGATATGTAACACCATGGTAAGTTCTTTTACCGAACGAGCTAAACAGATTTATGGCTGAAAAAGAAATAATGGTTGAAGTTGCTTTTGCTAAAGCTGATGAGCAACGGGTTATTTCTGTTGCTTTGTCAAAAGCAGAGTCGGTAGAAGAGGTGATTAAACACTCAGCTATTTTGCAACGATTTCCAGAAATTGATTTGAAGAAAATGACAGTGGGGGTTTTTGGTAAAAGCTGTTCATTAGCAAAGCAAGTTGAAGATGGCGATAGAATAGAAATTTATCGACCTTTATTTCAAAACCCTATGCAAGCAAGGCGGAACAGAGCGGCTAAATAATTTGTAACTACTCAGCGGACTCCGTAACTGCTCAGATTACCCTCTATTTTGTTCAAGTCACCGTCATTCTACTTTCTTCAAGTCACCGTCATTCCCGCGAACGCGGGAATGACGGTAAAGGGTAACCACAAGGGATTGCCCCTTCAAATATACGGAATAGCCTGAAAAATGCACTATTTTCTTTATTCCCTAAGTCGCACTGGGTTAAATGCAGTTAGCTAAAACCTAAAGTCACCACGTAACTGTATACTGTCGTCTGTTTTTCCTCGTTCCCATGCTACGCGTGGGAATGCCTAGCAGAGCATAGGCTAATAAACCAGCAACTGAAACAAAATATGCATTCCCACGCAAAGCGTGGGAACGAGCTAAAGAAATGACAGACAAAAAAAATGAGGACGTTTTGTCCTCATTTTTCCTTTTTCCTTGGCTCTTTGTTATTTACTCACTAAAACCTAAAGTTACCACGCAACTGTATGCTGTCGTCTGTTTTCTTATGCTCGCCTATTAGATTTAGATTCATTGTAGAATCTATTTTCCAACGTCCGCCTATATTATAGCTTTGTGTTCCATTTGCTATACCTAAGCCAGCGTAAGGGGTGAGTAG
>QPIN01000046.1 GCA_003666385.1 Methylococcales symbiont of Hymedesmia sp. n. MRB-2018 | reverse complement strand
AACCACTGAAAAACAGGAATAAAATTGATTTAATGTATTAAATGACCTAAAGAACAGTGTAATTGACGAAAAAATAGGGGAAGCCTAATGAATATGGATAAAGTTGTTGGTTGTGCTGAGGTCTCTATAAGTTTAAGGAACCTCTGATGAGGGTGTAATTACAAGGTATAAATATACTAAGTTTGCAGCTTATATGGATGCTAAAAAGTTAGCCCTTGCATTGTCATAGACTCTAGTGCTGGTTTGGCTAATCGACTATTTTCCTATATTGTTGTCGCTTATAATCCCTGTTGATAGAAAAGTAGTTGATATTTTTAAAAAATCGCATCATTGCCCAAACTGGATGTTGAGGATCAATGAGGGAACTTCAGTTACCTCTTAAAGGTGATTTCATATAAATCAAAATAATCAAAAACTGCTTTTAATTGTGCATCATTTTTATAGATATTTTGCTGCCACAGGGTTTCTGCTTGTGAGTTTTGTATATTAATTGCTGGAAAGTCAATGCTGCTGGCTTTTGCCATCACAGTCTTGGTGTGGTTAAGCAGCCCCATGGCTTTAAACCATATATCATCGCCAGTAGGGGCTAATTGCATAAATAGTCTGTCCGTAATTTTTGCGTTTAAGCTGCCGGGTGGATACCATGTGCCACCGCCATTGGTCGAAAATATTTGATAAGATGGCATTTGAGAGCGAGAAAATTGCCATTTGTTATAAGACAAAAATTGGCGCTCACTAAGTTTGAGCATTGTCCGACATCGGTAGGCGGATATACAATCTGGATGGCGTAAATAAGACTGGTGTAATTCGGCTAAAAACCAGCGGTGATAGATCAAATCATCATCACAAGTAACAATATGATACTCAGGCATAGTTTCAAGGGCATAAATCAGTTTTTTATAAGCACCAATATTTTCGTCAACAAATCTAATTTCTAAGCCTCTATTTTTTAGTTTTAATAAATTATTTGGCAGGTCATCTGGGCTAATTTCTAAGGCTGATAGCCATAAAACAATCTTATCAGGCTTTAGCGTTTGGTTTAATAGCGACTCAATGGTTAAATAAACGCTTGATAATCTAGGCGGGTAGGTGGTCAAACTAACCAGTAATTTAAAGGGGCGTTGCTCAATATTAAGCTCTAATTTTGTCCTAAAATTGTGAGATAGTTTGTATTTTAAGATATAAAAATAATTGCGCAATATTTGATACACCATTTTAACCAATGACTTAAATCTCCTCAAATAATTCTGCAATATTTGATGCATTATTTTAACCAATGGCTTAAATCTCGTTTTATCAGCGTTTCAAGTAGCTGCACATCATCAGCAAAATATTCAATCAGCGTTTGTCGCATTTTGGGCGATAGCGGTGAGCGTTGTTTTATTTTTTTATTTTTTTCCATTACCAAACCTACAATCCGTTCAAGCCCTATTTTTTTTCCAGTTAGTTTATTTTTTAAACGAGTTAACAAATCAATAACATCTCTTAGCCAGAAAATATGCTGAGTTTTTGCTGCGTTTAAATGGGGGAAATCTTGTTTGCCATCATCCGCTACCCCTAAAAAATTAAGCACTGATTGATAAGTGAGTTTGGGATTTTCTAGCAAATCATCAAATAAAACTAGATGCACACGCTCAGGAGGCACGAGTTGATAAAGTCTTTGTAATTGAGCACCCAAACAACAGACATCGCCATATTGCAGCATTTTTATTTCTCTGCAATATTTTGGCATAGGTTTGCCTAATTTACGTTGCGATTGTAGCGACCAAGCAGTTACAAAATCCTGAACACTTTCCATACGATTAAAACACAATTGATTGTGCCATGAATGCGTCATATCAATTGGATTTCTTAACATAACCATAAATTTTGCCTCAGGTGCATAAGCCAAAATATTCGCAACAGCATCTTGTGAATACAGATAACGCACAGAGGTTTCACCAATGATTGTATGGGCATCAGAGGCATCAGCAAATAATGCCTGATATTTTTCTAATTGAACAACATTGCGGTTGCTGTGGTCGGTATTAAAATAATGCGGTTCTTTTTCTGCCATAAAAATAGCGCTGTGGGATGCTAGCCACATATCCATTGAGGTTGTACCGCATTTTGGTGCGCCTAAAATGAAAAAATTAGGTTTTTTGCAGTGCATATTTTGTTACGTAGTAGTCTTATGTATAATCGTCAAGTTCTTTCACTGATAGAAATTGTACCTTAAATTCGCGTTGTAGATGACCCCAAAATGACTGGTAATGAAAAAAGCGGTTCACACATCAACGATTAGTATTGGCTTAAATGTTTTGCTAAATTTTATTAACTACTCAGCTTACCCTCTATTTTGTCCAATAGCCGCGTTGAAAGTGCGCATTTACACCTGTAAACTCCGCATTTTCGCCTTACTCTTGAACAAAATAGAGGGCAATATAAGTAGTTACGGAGTACGCTGAGGTCTCTTATAATAAGGTAATAAAATCCAACACTATTGTTAGGTCTTCCATTTTTTAAATGGTCATTATGTTTAAAAGCAAAGAACTTATCTACATACAAGTACAAAAAACAGCTTGTACTCATATTGCTACTTTATTAACCCAGTTGTTTGATGGGCAAATCATCAACAAGCATAGTCGTGCAAGTTTTGATGAAATTAATTCTAATCTTTATTTTATTGCCTCAATACGCAATCCATGGGATTGGTATGTATCTCTTTGGACTTTTGGTGTCTCTAAACGCGGTGGTTTACGACAGCGTTTAACCCAAAAGCAGTGGCAATATTTAATCAGTAATATTAGAAAAAATCCAAAAAATACTCTCCGATATTGCCTTGATTTTTTGCAAGAAGATACGCAAAAATGGCAGAAAGTTTATCGCAGTAACACTGATGTTGGTGCCTTTCGTCAATGGTTAAAACAAATACACCAACCTAGCAATAATCTTGGAGAAGGTTACTCTGCACGCGGCATGAATAAGAGTATTGGTTTTATGAGCTATCGTTATTTTAATTTGTGTTGTCAAATTGACCGCTGGCCAAAAATGTCAAACGCCAGTTTGGCTGAACTTAATACACTCAAACAATTAGACAGACAATATTGCTATATTAATGACTTTGTGCGTCAAGAAAATCTAGCAAACAGCTTGATTGAGGCACTTAACAAGGTGAGGCCCTTGTCAAACCAGGAAGAATTGCTAATACAAAATAGCCAAAAAACCAACATATCATCTAGGACACTCACCTTATACGATCATTATGACCAATATTCCATTGATTTGATTGCCAATAGAGATAAACTATTGATTGAGAAATTTAACTACCAGCCACCAGAATTATGAAAATTACCATTGTAGGAATAGGCTATGGGTTTATCTCTTGCAGTGTTTATTACGCAAAATCACGGAATGATTGGTAGAGATAACGCATGCGTTATCTCTACTATGCCCTTTTGTCGTTTATTTAACGCTCTGTAGTGAAACTGTTTTAATCTCGATTAGATAAAAGACTCATTCCATATTGGAATACGACACTTGTTTCAGACGCATTTCGTATTGGAGAAGGCTAACACTTGATTTATTACCGCATCAAAGCTATACTCTCCCAGCTAAATAATATGGAATAGGTAATGACAGAAGAAACAAGCTTTTCGACTGTTAATAAAATCTTGTTGATGCAAGCGTTAGTGATAGTCATCGCAAGTCTAGGATTGCTGATTTTTGGGAAAACTCACTGGATCATTTCTTCATTACTCGGAGGATTGATTGCTTTTATACCTAATCTGTATTTTGCATATCGTATTTCACTGAGCAAAGGTCAAAGTGCAAAGAAAATTGTACGGTCTTTTTACAGTGGCGAATCAAAAAAAATATTGATGACTTGCGTGCTCTTTGCTGTTGCCTTTCAACTGCCTAATGTGCAGTTTTTTCCATTAATGGTCTGCTTTGTAGCCGTATTATCTGTTTTCTGGCTTGCGCTAATCTTATTTGCGCAGGATTTTAAAATTTAATTGTGAGAAAAAATGTCTAGTGAAGGCGGGGCAACAGGTTATATCGTTCATCATTTAACACCTCTATCAGTCGGTGAAGGATTTTGGGCTCTGCATTTAGACACCTTATTTTTTTCTGCGGTATTAGGCACTGCTTTTATCTTATTCTTTAAAAACGCGGCAGAAAAAGCAACGACTGGCGTACCAGGCTTAACTCAGAATATTGCCGAAATGCTGATTGAATTTGTTGATCAACAAGTCAAAGACACGTTTCATGGTAAAAGTAAATTAATTGCCCCTTTAGGTTTAACCATTTTTTGCTGGGTTCTATTATGGAATGCTATGGATGTGATCCCTGTTGACTTACTAGGTCTTATTGGCTCTGTTATGGGCATTGAATACTTAAGAGTAGTTCCTAGTACCGATTTAAATGCCACTTTCGCATTATCTATCAGCGTATTCATTTTAATCATTTTTTACAGTATTAAAATTAAAGGTGTGTTTGGTTTTGCCAAGGAATTAACCTGCACTCCTTTTGGCCCATGGATGATGCCGTTCAACCTATTATTAAAAATCGTAGAAGAAGTTGCCAAACCCATTTCATTGGCACTTCGACTTTTCGGCAATCTTTATGCCGGTGAGCTCATCTTTATTCTTATTGCATTATTGCCCGCCTTTATTCAGCCCTTGCTGAGCTTCCCCTGGGCTATATTTCATCTGTTAATCATCGTATTACAAGCTTTTATCTTCATGGTACTGACCATTGTTTATTTAAGCATGGCCCACGAAGATCACTAAATTCTTAATTTAAATATAACGATACTTTTGGAGGTATTATGGAACTCGCAGCGTTAATTGCAGATGTGCAAGGTTTAACAGCCATTGCAGTCGGTCTTATTTTAGGTATGGGGGCTGTTGGTACAGCGATTGGTTTTGGTTTATTAGGTGGTAAATTCCTTGAAGGTGCCGCACGTCAACCAGAATTAGTACCTATGTTACAAGTTAAAATGTTCATCGTAGCGGGTCTTTTAGATGCGGTAACTATGATCGGTGTTGGTATGGCGTTATTCTTTACATTCGCTAACCCATTCCTTTCAGCAGTCACTTCAGCAGCTGGTTAAAGCTGAGTTAAGTGGATAATAGTCCGCTTGTACCAAACTTATGCCCTAGGGTATAAGCTTTATCATTATTAATAACAACTTTAATAATAACCAAGGGAGCCAACTGTGAGTATCAATGCTACTCTGATCGGTCAAATGATCACCTTTACACTACTGGTATGGTTTACCATGAAGTATGTGTGGCCACCACTAATTGAAGCTCTGGAAGAACGCAAACAGAAAATTTCTGAGGGTCTTGCTGCTGCAGAAAAAGGTCAGGAAGATGTTAAGTTGGCTGAGAAAAGGGCGATAAAATATCTTAAAGAAGCCAAAGCAGAATCTGCAAATATTATTGCACTTGCCCAAAAACGTGCGAATGATGTGGTTGCAGAATCAAAACAAACTGCCAAAGTGGAAGGTGAAAAATTGATTGAAGCAGCCAAAGCACAAATAAGCCAAGAGATTCAGCAAGCAAAAGAAAGTTTACGTAAAGAAGTGTCTTCATTAGCGTTAAAAGCCGCTGAACAAATTTTGCAAGAAGAAGTTGATAAAGCAAAACATAAAGAGCTTATCAACAAAGTTTCTGAGCAATTATAAGGCATAAAACTAATGAGTGAATTATCAACATTAGCCAGGCCTTATGCACAAGCTGTTTTTAAAACAGCCGTAGAAAGTAAATCTGTCTCTGAATGGTCGGATATGCTGGGTTTTTTGTCTGTGGTCATGCAAGACAAAGAATTAATCGCTGTTATTGCTAACCCAAAAGTCAGTCAAGAACAACGCACGATATTGCTTTTGAATATTTGTCAGGATCAATTGAGTGGAGAAGGTAGCAACCTACTCAAATTATTACTTGAGAATGACAGATTATTGCTAACGCCTCAAATTTCGGAACTTTATGAGTCTTATAAAGCAGATCATGAAGGTTATATCGATGTTGAAGTCATTAGTGCTTATACATTAACCAAAGAAGAGCAAAAGAAATTTGCGACTACGCTGAAAAAAAAATTGAACAAAAAGGTTCACATTACTACATCAATTGATAAAAGTTTAATTGGTGGCTTTCTTGCTAAAGCTGGAGACAAAGTAATTGACGGTTCAACCAAAGGTCAGCTTCAACAATTAGCTAAAAAACTCTAAAGCAGGGTGAAAATTAATATGCAATTAAATCCATCTGAAATCAGCGATCTGATTAAAAAGAAGATAGAGAATTTCGACGTCACTGTCGAAGCCCATACTGAAGGTACTGTAGTCAGTGTGACTGATGGTATTATTACCGTTCATGGCCTTTCTGAAGCCATGCAAGGTGAGATGCTGGAATTTCCAGAAAACACTTATGGCATGGCACTTAACTTAGAAAGAGACTCAGTCGGTGTTGTTATGCTAGGTGCATACCAACATATTTCTGAAGGCGATACAGTAAAATGTACTGGGAAAATTCTAGAAGTACCTGTCGGTGAAGAGCTATTAGGTCGTGTTGTTGATGCACTAGGCAACCCTGTTGACGGTAAAGGTGCTATTGAAACATCACAAAGCTCACCGGTCGAAAAAATTGCACCAGGTGTAATCGCCAGGCAATCGGTTGATCAACCAGTGCAATTAGGTTTGAAATCCATTGATTCAATGATTCCTGTTGGTCGTGGTCAACGGGAACTAATCATTGGTGATAGACAAACGGGGAAGACTGCGATTGCAGTCGATGCCATTATCAACCAGAAAGGCACAGGTGTTAAATGTATTTACGTGGCTATCGGTCAAAAAAGATCTTCGATTGCTAATCTGGTTCGCAAACTAGAAGAACATAATGCTTTAGCACACACTATTATTGTTGTCGCCTCTGCTTCTGAATCTGCTGCTGTTCAATTCATTGCACCTTATGCTGGTTGTTCAATGGGTGAATACTTTAGAGATAAGGGCGAAGATGCACTGATTATTTATGATGATTTAACCAAGCAAGCCTGGGCATATCGTCAAATGTCACTATTGCTTCGTCGTCCACCAGGCCGCGAAGCTTATCCTGGTGATGTTTTCTACATCCATTCTCGCTTATTAGAAAGAGCTTCACGTATTAATGCAGCAGAAGTAGAAAAATTAACCAACGGTAAAGTCAAAGGACAAACAGGTTCTTTAACAGCCTTGCCAATTATTGAAACACAAGGTGGTGACGTATCCGCTTTTGTACCGACTAATGTTATTTCGATTACTGACGGACAAATTTTCTTAGAATCAGACCTGTTTAACTCAGGGATTCGTCCTGCGGTTAATGCGGGTTTATCGGTATCCCGTGTAGGTGGTGCAGCGCAAACTAAGATCATTAAAAAGCTGGGCGGTGGTATTCGTCTTGATTTAGCACAATATCGTGAATTAGCGGCATTTGCACAATTTGCTTCTGATTTAGATGAAAGTACACGCAAGCAGATTGAACGTGGACAACGTGTCACAGAATTGATGAAACAAGATCAATATTCTCCGATGTCAGTGGCTGAAATGGGTGTTTCATTACACGCAGCTAATGAAGGCTTCCTTGATGATCTGGAAGTGGCAAAAGTCCAAGATTTTGAAAGCGCTTTAATCTCCTATATGAAGTCTGAAAAACCAAAATTAATGAAACAGATTAATGACACAGGCGATTACAGCGATAAAATCAAGAAAGACATTCAGTCTGCTATAGAATCTTTCATCAAAACGAGTAGCTGGTAAGGGGTTCTTATGGCTGTTGGTAAAGAGATACGCACCCAGATTGCGAGTATTAAAAATACTCAAAAAATCACCCGCGCCATGGAAATGGTGGCCGCCAGTAAAATGCGTAAAACTAAAGAAAGAATGCAGGCAACACGTCCGTATTCAAAAAAGATTAGTCAGATTATTCGTCACTTGGCACATGCTAATCCTGAATACAAACATTCTTTTCTCATCGACCGTGAAATAAAACGTATAGGTATTATCGTTATAACATCTGACCGTGGTCTATGTGGTGGTTTAAATTCAAATTTATTCAGAACCATCCTGAAATATCTGGCCGCATGGGACAAAGATAAGGTTGAAGTTGATATTTGTACTATTGGTACCAAGGGCAGTAGCTTTTTTGCAGGCATTAATGCAAACCTTGTGGCACAAATTGGCAAGCTTGGAGATACACCACATCTTAATGATATCGTTGGTATTATTAAAGTAATGCTGGACTCCTATACTAACGGTACCATTGATGAGTTATATGTAGTTAGCAATGAATTTGTTAATACCATGACCCAACAACCACAAGTTGAAAAACTAATCCCTGTTGTTGCCACTGAATTAGAAGATGATGGCAAAGATCACTTTGGTAATAAACACTGGGATTATTTATATGAACCTGATGCCAAAGAAGTATTAGACTCATTATTGGCACGTTATATAGAGTCTATTGTTTATCAAGGTTTAGTTGAAAACAATGCCTGTGAACAGTCTGCCAGAATGGTCGCGATGAAAAGTGCATCTGATAATGCCGGTAATATTATTGATGAATTGCAACTTGTCTATAACAAGGCAAGACAAGCAGCCATTACGCAAGAAATTTCAGAAATTGTTGCTGGGGCTGCTGCTGTTTAATTTATGCTGAGTTCTCAGACTAAACAGCATACCAAAGAATTGAAAAATTAAAGGGGACGACAGAATGAGTATGGGTAAAATCGTTCAGATTATTGGTGCGGTCGTTGACGTGGAATTTCCACGCGAGGCTTTACCGAAGGTCTATGACGCATTAAATGTTGAAAACAAAGAATTAACCTTAGAAGTTCAACAGCAAATTGGTGACGGTATCGTTCGCACCATTGCTATGGGAACCACTGATGGGTTAAGCCGTGGGCTGGATGTCAGCAATTCAGGCGAAGCCATTAAAGTGCCTGTAGGTCAAAAAACCTTAGGACGTATCATGGACGTTTTAGGTAATCCAATTGATGAAAAAGGTCCCATTGGCGAAGAACACAAATGGGTTATTCATCGTGAAGCACCTGCTTACGAAGATCAAGCCCCTGCTAATGAACTTTTAGAAACAGGTATTAAAGTAATTGACTTGGTTTGCCCTTTTGCTAAAGGGGGTAAGGTCGGTTTATTCGGTGGTGCGGGTGTCGGTAAAACAGTGAACATGATGGAGCTTATTCGTAACATTGCGATTGAGCACAGTGGTTTCTCTGTATTTGCTGGTGTAGGTGAGCGTACTCGTGAGGGTAACGATTTCTACCATGAAATGACAGATTCAAACGTAATCGACAAAGTATCATTAGTTTACGGACAAATGAACGAGCCACCTGGAAACAGGTTGCGCGTTGCTTTAACTGGTTTAACAATGGCTGAATTCTTTCGTGAAGAAGGTCGTGATGTTTTATTTTTTGTTGATAATATTTATCGTTACACATTAGCAGGTACTGAAGTATCCGCGTTATTAGGTCGTATGCCATCAGCGGTAGGCTATCAGCCTACACTGGCTGAAGAAATGGGTGTTTTACAAGAGCGTATTACTTCGACTAAAACAGGTTCTATTACTTCTATTCAAGCGGTATATGTACCTGCGGATGATTTAACCGATCCATCACCTGCAACGACTTTCGCGCATTTGGATGCAACGGTTGTATTGTCTCGTCAAATTGCCGAGTTAGGTATTTATCCTGCGATTGATCCATTGGATTCAAGTAGTCGTCAGTTAGATCCTTTAGTGATTGGTGATGAGCATTATGCAGTGGCTCGTGGCGTACAAGGTATCTTGCAACGTTACAAAGAATTACGTGATATTATCGCGATTTTAGGGATGGATGAGCTATCTGAAGAAGATAAATTAACCGTAACTCGTGCGCGTAAAGTACAACGCTATCTATCTCAGCCTTTCTTTGTTGCTGAAGTATTTACTGGCGCTCCAGGTAAATATGTCTCCTTAAAAGATACCATCGCTGGATTTAAAGGTATTATTAACGGTGATTATGATGACCTTCCTGAGCAAGCTTTCTACATGGTAGGCACCATAGATGAAGCGGTTGAAAAAGCCAAAGGAATGTAATCCATTGAGGGGATATTTATGACAATGACCATACATGTTGATATTGTGAGTGCAGAAAAGGAGATTTTTTCTGGACTGGCAGAAATGGTTTTTGCTCCAGCTGAGCTGGGTGAAGTGGGTATTGCACCACGTCATGCCCCTTTAATTACCAACTTAGTTCCTGGTGAAGTACGCGTTAAAGTCAATGATACAGAAACAAATGATTATTATGTTTCTGGCGGTATTTTAGAAGTACAACCACATTTAGTCACTATTTTGGCAGATACAGCCATTAGAGCAAAAGACATTGATGAGGCTGCAGCTCTTGAAGCAAAAGCAAAAGCAGAGGAAATGTTATCTGATAAATCGGGCAAAATTGATTACGCTAAAGCTCAGGCTGAACTATCTCAAGCCATGATGCAATTAAGAACTTTAGATCGATTAAGGAAAAAAAGTAGATAATTATCAGCCAATATTCTAACGGGTTCGCATCCATAAACAGAGATTTTTGTTGATAGCAAGGCACTGAAACAGGTGCATAGCAAGCTACGCAACTATTTCAGTAACGCAGTCTATAGACAAAGCTTCCGCTCCTGCTTACACCCCTTACCTACATCCATATAGGCAAAAATCAACCGATAGAAAACCGCATCCGTGACCGCGCGAAGTATAACTGCGATCTTCGCCTTATTTTCAAATATTTTAAACGCATATCTGCTCAACCAAACTTAATAAAGGTGCCCTTAAGTTCCCGAGTAAAGTTTGAAAAAGGACAAAGCTCTTTAAACTTGATTTGTTTTTCTTGTGCATAATTAAGGAGGGGGCTATATTGAACCTAAGTTTTCTAAAAATAGTTAGGAGATATTATGGTTTTTGACTTGATTGTACTTTTTATTTGTATGCTAATTATTGCTGGATTAGTATTTGTACCTCTAGGCTACTTTATTTATATGTACACCATGAAGCAAGGCGAGCCATTTGGTGATATTGAGCCGCATGGCGACAGTGACTCTCTGGTACTTGATTTAGCGGAACAAGCCATTGACAAAGTGAAAAGTTATATTATAAAGAAATAACAACTCAATGAGACAAGGAGTGTGTATTGCCCACCTGTCTCATTTACTACAGGTTGGACATTGGCTGTTTTTAGTTAATTTCATTTCATTCCATTGCATGGATAGTCCATCCAGAAGTAATAGCCGTCCTGTTAATGTTTTTCCGAACCCGATGATTAGCTTTAATGCCTCCATCGCTTGAATGCTGCCGACAATGCCAGTAACAGGCGCGATTACACCGTTAGTGGCACAATTTTGCATTTCTTCACCATTATCAGTATAAAGACAGTTATAGCAGGGACTGTTATTGTTGCCGTGGGTAAACACTGAAATCTGTCCCTCAAATCGAATAGCTGCACCGGAAACCAATGGTGTTTTTTGCTTAACACAAGCCACATTAACAGCAAATCGTGTACTAAAGTTATCACAGCAATCCAGTACTACGTCTACATTTTTTACTTCTTTTTCCAGTTGCTTTCCTTCCAGTCGCTGCTTAACTGCAGTTACCTTGACTTCAGGGTTTATTTTTTTTAAGGTCTTTCGGGTTGAAATAACTTTGTCTGTCCCTATATCGTTTGTGTGATGAGCGATCTGTCTTGGTAAATTGGATAAATCAACTTCATCATCATCATAGATCGTAATGTGTCCTACCCCCGCTGCGGCAAGGTAAATGGAAGCAGGGGAGCCTAGCCCTCCCGCACCAATAATAAGAACTTTAGCTGTTAATAGTTTTTGCTGTCCCTCGATATCAATTTGAGGGAGCATGATTTGACGACTATAACGCAGTAGTTGTTGGTCATTCATTGGATTGATTTAATGATGATGTTAGAAGGAATAATGCCACAGGCTTGACAGAGAGGAAAACCAAATTATTATTAGCACTCGTATAAAGCGAGTGCTAATATGTGACATTGTAGTTTAATTTTTATTATTTTAAGGGGAATATTGATGAATATACGTCCGTTACACGATAGAATTATCGTTAAACGTGTTGAAGAAGAAACAACATCTGCAGGAGGTATCGTATTACCAGATTCAGCCACTGAAAAACCTAGTGAAGGTAAAGTTTTAGCAGTAGGTAATGGCAAGCAACTGGACAATGGTGATATTCGGACATTGGAAGTAAAAGTTGGCGATAAAGTACTTTTCGGCAAATACTCGGGTAACGAAGTCAAAATTGACGGTGAAGAACTGATCGTTATGCGCGAAGAAGATGTTATGGGTATTTTAGGTTAAGCCTAAAAAAATTTACTAACTATTTATTAATAGGATTCAGAAAAATGGCAGCAAAAGACGTAAAATTTGGTACGGATGCACGTGGCTTAATGGTTGCGGGTGTTAATATTTTAGCCAACGCAGTAAAGGTAACATTAGGTCCTAAAGGTCGTAATGCAGTGTTAGATAAAAGCTTTGGCGCACCGACTATCACCAAAGATGGGGTATCGGTTGCTAAAGAAATCGAATTAAAAGACAAATTCGAAAACATGGGTGCACAGATGGTTAAAGAAGTGGCTTCACATACTTCTGATGTTGCTGGTGACGGAACAACAACAGCCACTGTTTTAGCACAATCTATTGTTAATGAAGGCATGAAGTCAGTGGCAGCGGGCATGAACCCAATGGACTTAAAGCGTGGTATTGATTTAGCAGTGGTTAAAGCAGTAGATGCAATTATTGCATCAGCAACACCTTGTACTGATAACAGTGCCATTGCTCAAGTAGGTACTATTTCTGCAAACTCTGATACATCTGTGGGTAAAATCATTGCAGAAGCGATGGTAAAAGTCGGTAAAGAAGGTGTTATTACGGTTGAAGAAGGTTCTGGTTTAGACAACGAATTAGACGTTGTAGAAGGCATGCAGTTTGACCGTGGATATTTGTCGCCTTATTTCATTAACAATCAGGATAGAATGAGTGTTGAATTAGATGAACCATTCATCTTACTATTCGACAAAAAAATATCAAATATCCGTGATTTACTACCAACACTGGAAGGCGCTGCCAAAGCAGGTCGTCCTTTATTGATTGTTGCTGAAGATGTTGATGGTGAAGCACTAGCGACATTGGTTGTTAACAATATGCGTGGCATTGTTAAAGTGGCAGCAGTTAAAGCACCTGGTTTTGGTGATCGTCGTAAAGCCATGTTGGAAGATATCGCTATTTTAACTGGTGGTACCGTTATTTCTGAAGAAATTGGTTTATCCTTAGAAAAAGTTGAAATGGATCAATTAGGAGTTGCTAAGAAAGTTCAAATTAGCAAAGAAAACACAACTATCATTGATGGTACAGGTTCTGAAAAAAACATCAAAGGTCGTGTTGCACAAATTCGGACACAAGCGGATGAGGCTACGTCTGACTACGATAAAGAAAAATTACAAGAGCGTCTTGCTAAACTAGCAGGTGGTGTTGCAGTTATTAAAGTAGGTGCAGCCACTGAAGTTGAAATGAAAGAGAAGAAAGCCCGTGTAGAAGATGCATTGCATTCGACTCGTGCAGCGGTTGAAGAAGGTGTTGTTGCAGGTGGTGGTACTGCTCTGGTTCGTGCGATTGATACTCTTGAAGGTTTGGAAGGTATTAATCATGACCAGACGGTTGGTGTCAATATCTTACGTCGTGCCATGGAAGAACCTTTACGTCAAATTGTTGCTAATGCGGGTGATGAGTCATCTGTTGTGCTTAACGAAGTAGCAAAAGGCAAAGGTAATTTTGGCTATAATGCTGCAACAGGCGAATATGGCGACATGATTGCTATGGGTATTTTAGACCCTGCAAAAGTAACCCGTTCTGCATTACAAAATGCAGCATCTGTTGCTAGCTTAATGATTACCACAGAAGTGATGGTTGCTGATGAGCCTGCGGATAATTCTGCTACTCCTGCAATGCCTGATATGGGCGGTATGGGTGGCATGGGCGGCATGATGTAAGCGCTGTCTAAAAGCTCACGCTTTATTAAAAAAACCTGGTTATTTTAATAACTGGGTTTTTTTATGTCTGTAGCTTTGTATGCCATACAATCACCATTTAGAAAAATTAGATTTATTTAGGAGGCTGTCCGAGAAGAGAAAACCTACTATGGGAAAAACCATTTTGATCATTTTTCCCGATCATTTTCGTTAAATAGCGCAACTATTTCGCCTCAAACGATCAAAAAAATTGACTCAAAATGGGTTTTTCCCTCTTGCTACGGTTTCTACTCTCGGGCAACCTCCTAGTTCTTTTCTTTTCTGCTGAATTCAGGATTCTTGAATTCACCATTGATAAAAGATTCTGCAAAAACAAAAATGCAGAGTAAAAAAAAGGCGAGGGCATAATTAATGCACCCGCCTTTTTTATTGCTTTCTTGCAGCTTATTTGTTAAAGCGATTCAGCATTACTGCTTAAGTAGTCAGCTACACCCGTTGGACTTGCATCCATTCCTGCATCACCTTTATTCCAGCCAGCTGGACAAACTTCACCATGCTCTTCATGGAACTGTAAAGCATCTACCATACGAATCATTTCATCAATATTACGTCCCAAAGGTAAGTCATTAACAACTTGATGACGAACTAAACCATTTTTATCAATTAAAAAACTACCACGATATGCAACAGCAGGGGCTACTGCTTCTACATCATAAGCTTTACAAATTTGGTGATCCATATCAGCAGCCATGGTATAACGAACTGAGCCAATTCCCCCATCATTAATAGCGGTGTTACGCCATGCGTTATGGGTGAAATGAGAGTCAATTGACACCGCTACAACTTCAACACCACGATTAGTAAACTCTTCTATACGATGATCTAAAGCAATTAACTCACTAGGACAAACAAAAGTAAAGTCTAATGGATAGAAAAATACAAGCGCATATTTTCCCCTTGTTGCTTCTGAAAAACTGAAAGAATCAACAATATCACCGTTACCCAGTACTGCAGGAACTGTAAAATCAGGAGCTTGTTTTCCGACTAAAACACTCATTATATTCTCCAAAAAAATAATATAAAACAAAAGGTTATAATAACACGAGGCATGTCAAACGTGTTTGACGTTATTCTACACTAAATGACTAGGTGTTTGCGCAATAAATGAAGGGATATACGTGATTTCTGCTGAGGCCTTTAATTGATTTGTAATTTCTTTGCAAAACATCGTCTCCTCTATATTTACTATAGAATTTTAAACGATGCACTTGCTTTCTGAACACGATCTTTCTTGTTCTAGTAATTCCTCTAATTCCATCCATTTTTTTTCAGACTTTTCTAATATTTTATCTATAGACACTTTTTTAGCTAATAATTGTTTTAAACTGTCTTTGTTAAAGTCGGAATAAATTTCAGGGTCAGCTAGTTGTTGTTCTAATGCTTTTTGTTCTGTGTGGCACTTTTCTACAGTTTGTTCTACTTTTTTTAATTTATTTAATAAAGGTTTCAAATGTTTTCTACGTTCTGCATCACTTTGACGTTGTTCTTTACGCGATAGACCAGAGTCATTATGGCTAATGTCTACCGCTGATTCGTTTAAGGATTTTTTATGTTCGGACATCCATACTCGATAATCGTCTAAATCGCCATTAAAGGTTTGTACCGTTCCATCCGCAACTAATAATAATTGATCGGTAACTGATCTTAATAAATGACGGTCATGGGATACCACTACAAGTGCGCCTTCATACTCTTGTAGTGCCATACTCAATGCATGACGCATTTCTAGATCTAAATGATTGGTGGGTTCATCTAATAAAAGTAGATTAGGGTTTTGATAAACTAATAAAGCGAGCACCAAGCGAGCTTTTTCCCCACCAGAAAAAGGTTTGACTTTTTCTGCTATTTTATCCCCCCTAAAATCAAATCCTCCCAGAAAATTTCTTATGTCTCTTTCTGTCGCTTGTTTATCTAATTGTTGTAAATGCCATAAAGGACTTTCATCCAATCTAAGTTGTTCCAATTGATGCTGGGCAAAATAACCGATATTTAAAGCATCTGCTGATTGAGTTTTACCACTCAGTGGCTGCATTTCAGCGGCTAATATTTTTATCAAACTAGATTTTCCCGCACCATTGGGACCAAGAAGTCCGATTCTATCGCCAGGTGTAATAGATAAACTGACTTGATTAAGTATTATATTTTCAGCATAACCTATATCCGCTTCTTCAACCTGAAGCAAAGGGTTGGGCATTTTTTTTGGTGTAGGAAATGAAAAATTAAAAGGTGAGTCAACATGGGCTTGTGAAATGACTTCCATGCGTTCTAATGCTTTTACCCGACTTTGTGCTTGCTTAGCTTTGGTTGCTTTGGCTTTAAAGCGGGTAATAAAACTTTGAATATGTTCTATTTCGCGTTGTTGTTTGATAAAATCAGATTGTCGTTGTGCTATTTTTTCTGCACGCATTTTTTCGAAAGCAGAATAATTGCCGGTATAAATTTCAGCTTTATTTTGTTCTATATGGACAATGTGATCGGTAATGGAATCCAGAAAATCCCTATCATGTGATATTAATAAAAGTGTACCTGTATACTTACAAAGCCAGTCTTGTAACCAGATAACCGCATCTAAATCTAAATGGTTGGTGGGCTCATCAAGTAATAAAACATCGGAACGACACATGAGTGCTTGTGCCAGATTAAGCCGCATGCGCCATCCGCCAGAAAAAGTAGTGACAGTATTCTGTTCTTGACTGGTGGCAAAGCCTAAACCATTCATTAAACGGGAAGCACGTGCCTGAGCTGTATAGCCTCCAATATGTTCTAAAACATTGTGTAATTCTGCTAATTTTAAGCCATCATTTAGTTGTTCTGCATTTAACAACTTTTTCTGAGTTTGGCGTAATTCATTATCACCATCTATGACATATTCAATAGCCGAAGTATCTAATGCAGGTGTTTCTTGTGCAACATGGGCAATTTCTAAACTTGGTGGCATAGAAAACTCACCTTCATCAATTTGTAATTGATTGAGTAACACGGAAAAAAGACTTGATTTACCTGTGCCGTTAGCACCAGTTAATCCCGTTTTTTGACCTTTATGTATGGTAAATGAAGTGTTGCTAAAGAGTACGCGAGTACCGCGACGTAATGATATGTTTTTAAAATTCAGCATAAAAAGATAAGCTAAAATAGCCAGATGAGAAAAAAATTAACAAAACCAAAGCACCCTTTGTTCAAAACTCAGGATAGGTATTATGTGAATGAGCAAGGGCAATGGTGGTTTTATACTGTTGACCGGATTGGAGGACCTTTTCCGAATAAAAGCATGTGCGTAGATGCTTGTCGTTATTTCATTCAGAAAAGAGAGGGTGTGCTTTAGTCAGTACATCCTGTTAGGGGGGGATTTAACTTAAACGATCAATCATCTCTTCTGCTTGATCGGCGAATTTGTTCAAATCACCCCTTTTCAAGGTATCAACAGGTATTACAATCGCTGAATTTAAATCAATAAAAATATGTACATATTTATCAAGATAATCGACTCGTAACATATCCTTCCAAAAAGTTCTATGCTTGCCTCCTGGGGATTTTTCAGCAAGGTGGTCATGTTCAATAGTCAGCGTATGTCTGCCAAACATATCTTTTTTATCTTGTTCTGTATATTGATCCAGAAACTGCCTGCGCATATCCATTTTCATGGTGTAGGGCGATACGATAGCCCAACCGACAGATAATATAGCGATATAAGCAGTGGTTTTCATATCTCCATAATAAACGTAATAAAAAACGCCAATGAGTACCATAATAGCAGGGACAAATAAGCGATTTTTACGGATGTTTTTTTGTATTTCAGTATTATTTTTTAGTTGCAATTCATTAAAATGCACTAAATCTTCTTCACGGAATTCGTATTCTATTTCATACATTGTCTTATTTTATTATTGTGTAGAATCAGGTAAATTTAAGGTAAAGACTCCTAGGGAATGCGTACTAAGTTGTAGCTTAGCAAAGATACGGTGAGTAGTTACAAATTAGATTATCCATATTCTTTGTCTTTAGACGCTTATGGATATCTGTCTTTCAGTGTTTTTATAACATTATATCTAATCAAAGCCCCTGTGAGCTATTTTAAATTCATTATCATTTTATCTATTTTACCTTTTTCACTGCCATACACGAGCAATACGAATTTTTACACATAACGCCAAATTCAGTGACCGCTGGCAGATATACGATGAACTCTACTGACACACTAAATTTTGATATAAAATAATCTCTGAAAAAACAGTGCTGCCAGCGATCGACTGGAATTTTTTGTTATGCTGAGTTCTCGCTTAATGACTATAGAGGTTCTCTTTTTGAACATACAAGCCAATTTGCTATAGCCAAACCTACCAATACAGCACCAATAATTAACAACTCTTCGGCTTTTTCAGAAGATAAGGAATAAATCAATATTTTTCTAATAAGTGCCGCCATACCTAACATGATAAAAGCCGGGTAGGTTGGGTTACATGCTTTTCGTAACCAACCTACCCAGCTTTTTTATGGAAGCAAGCTTGAATTATCTTTAGTCTTCGATTCCAGTAGGTTTTTTATTAAGACTTTCCTACATTTTCTAGTTGTAAATTACTGATTTTTAGTTAAAATTTATTTTTCTTATGGGATACTTTAGGGCGGCACGCCCTTTGTGTCTTAGCAAACTAATCCCTAGCCATACAAGATAAGCACCACCAAAATATTTGACGACCATGAATAGGCTGCCCATAGTTTCTGCTACTACAGACAGGCCAAGTATTGCTAACAGTATGAACACCAGATCTCCTAGAACGATCCCTAGAGATACGGCAATGCCATTTGCGGTACCGAGCGTTGCGGTTCGAGTGACAACTAGGGCAACGCCAGCGCTTGGCACCAAGGCTAGTGCCAGTATTATTCCGACCAGGGCAATTGAAACAATGATGCTCATTCATTACTCCATAAGCTTAACGAGGCTGTAGAAAAACTCAAAAACACCCCCTTGTTTTCGCTTCCAGCCTTAATTTTTAAATTTGAATAATACACCATCAAAAAACAATGATTGATATTTTTTGTTAAACCCCCTTCAAACTGACAAAAAAGTAATGGAAAGTAAGGGGGGGCAGGCTATTTTCTGATAGCTTTATACCCTTCATTATCTGTGCAACAATCAATAATCCATATCTTGAGGTTAATTGTTCGTTTGTAGTTTTGAGTTTGTAAGGTAATATATTCATAAGTCTTGGCTACACCCGTTGGGTGATAGGCTTGATGGGTTTCAATCCATTATACAGTCAAGGCTTACTCCGTTTTTATTTGTTCTATGTGGGAATCTGGGGTTAGCGTATCGTTATAATGGTGGTAAAAAGATTGGCTACTGTGGTTGGTTTTTTAAATGATTGAGAGATTATATGAAAAAGTTTGTGCTTTAGATTATGGTAGAGATTGTTATAATCTCAGGTTTATGTATAGCAAAGGCGAAGGTGTTAGGCAAAGCACTCAAAAGGCATTAGAGTATTTTGGTGAAGCCTGTGATTTGGAAAGTCAATTGGTTGTGAAAATTATGCAGAATTTAAACTATTTAAACGAATACTGTTTTAATAATTGACGCTATAAATAATTCTGTGAGACCTCAGCATAACTGCCGAGGTTTTAAATATAGTTTATGAGGCATTCTTCAAATTCAATCATAAATCGATTCAAAGCCATTTTCCAATTTCTAATTACCATTGTCCATTTTTTGGATGCTTCTTGCTCCGCTAGATAAATGACTTTTCTAGCTGAATCATCGGATGGAAATAATTTACAGGGTCGAAAAACCGTCAAAGATTTTTAGCTATTTTCTATGGAGAGTGGGTAGTTACAAAAAAAACACTTAAACAGTTAAGACAGAAAGCTGTTTTATTAGAAACTCAATAGCAACTTAAATTTAGCACCTTGGCAAAAGCTTTTAAAGCTAACAACACTTCAGTATTAGATAAAGTATTTAAGAAATGATGCAAACTGCAACCGAACTTTTCGGCTATAAAAAATATTGGGCTCAACGATTTGGCATAGCTCCAGAATTGCCTATGAGCCGATCTGAAATGGATCAATTGGGCTGGGATTCTTGCGATATTATTTTGGTTACAGGAGATGCTTATGTTGATCATCCCAGTTTTGGTATGGCAGTGATTGGTAGAACATTGGAAGCCCAGGGTTTTAGGGTCGGCATTATTTCTCAGCCCGACTGGCAAAGTGCAGAAGACTTTAAAGCACTAGGCAAACCTAATCTGTTTTTTGGTGTGACCAGTGGCAATATGGATTCTATGGTCAATCGTTACACTTCGGATAAAAAAATACGATCTAATGATGCCTATACCGCAAATGGGGCAGGGGGAAAACGTCCAGACCGTGCAGTTAATGTGTATTCTCACCGTTGCCGTGAAGCTTATAAAAATGTAGCACTGATAATTGGTGGTATTGAGGCTAGTTTAAGACGTATAGCACATTATGATTACTGGTCAGATAAAGTACGAAAATCGGTGTTAATGGATGCTAAGGCTGATTTGCTTGTTTATGGCAATGCAGAAAGACAAATTGTAGAAATTGCCCATCGCCTAGCGCAAGGTGAAGCGGTTTCAGAACTAAAAGGTATTCGCGGTACCGTTCATTATGTCAAACAAATACCAGCAGACTGGACAGAAAAAGTATCGACTTCTATTGACCAGCCAGGCACCATTAATCCACCGCTAAACCCTTATCAGGAAGAACCTGCTTGCGATAAAAAACCAACGCAGTCAGACACTGAAAAAGTGGTGCAATTTAGCCGGAGCATACCCAATAAACAGCGTTCACAAACTGTTATTCGCTTGCCCGATTTTGAAGACGTTAAAGACGACCCTGTTTTATACGCTCACGCCTCAAGAGTCATGCATGGGGAAACTAACCCAGGGAATGCACGGCCTTTAATACAAAAACATGGCTCACGACAAATCTGGATTAATCCACCGCCGATTCCATTAACGACGAAAGAAATGGACGCTGTGTTTGATCGCCCTTATTCGCGTTTACCCCATACACAATACGGTGATGCTAATATTCCAGCGTTTGCAATGATCCAGCATTCAGTCAACATCATGCGTGGCTGTTTTGGCGGCTGTACTTTTTGTTCGATAACGGAACATGAAGGGCGTATTATTCAGAGCCGATCAGAAGATTCTATTATCAAAGAAATTGAAGCTATTCGTGATACTTCACCCAATTTCACTGGATATATTTCTGATCTGGGCGGGCCTACAGCTAATATGTATCGCCTAGCCTGTAAAGATAAAAAAATAGAATCTTCTTGCAGATTGCCTTCCTGTGTATTTCCAAGTATTTGTCCTAACTTAGATACCAATCATTCATCACTCATAAAACTCTATCGCAGAGCCAGAAAACTACAGGGCATTAAAAAAATATTTATTGCCTCAGGTTTGCGCTATGACTTAGCAGTAGAATCGCCAGAATATGTCAAAGAATTGGTGCAACATCATGTCGGTGGTTATTTAAAAATAGCCCCCGAACATACAGAAAACGGACCTTTATCTAAAATGATGAAGCCAGGTATGGATAGCTATGACCGTTTCAAACAAATGTTTGAAAAATATTCCAAAGAAGTTGGTAAAGAGCAGTATTTAATCCCTTACTTTATTGCTGCCCATCCAGGGACTAAAGACACTGATATGCTGAATTTAGCACTATGGCTAAAAAGTCAGGGTTTTAGAGCAGACCAAGTACAAGCCTTTTTACCATCGCCTATGTCTATAGCCACTGCGATGTATCACTCAGGTAAAAATACTTTGCAAAAAGTCAATAGAAAAGCCGATACTATGCCAATCCCTAAAAGTATAAAACAGCGCCGTCTGCATAAAGCTTTTTTACGTTATCACGACCCAAAAAACTGGCCATTGTTGAGAGCAGCATTAGCAAAAATGGGTCGGACAGATTTAATCGGGAATGGCAAAAAACACTTAATTCCCTGGTTTCAACCAAAAGGTACAGAAACAGTGAAAACGGCTAAATCCCAAAAATTTAAAACAAAATATACAACAGTTATTAAAAGCAATAAAAGAAAGTCAAAACCCAAGCAAAGAAAGACAAGATAGCACTAGACAGCCATAAAAATAATTGTATAATAATCGGCTTAACATTGCTGATGTAGCTCAGTTGGTAGAGCAGTTGATTTGTAATCAACCGGTCGCGGGTTCGATTCCCATCATCAGCTCCATATTCTAAAGGCCTGTAGCGTTTTTGCTAGAGGCCTTTTTTATTGCCTGTTACCCATAAGGCGAAAGCGCGGAGTTTACAGGTGTAAATGCGTACTTTCAACGCGGCTATTGGATAAAATAGAGGGTAAGCTGAGTAGTTACGAAATTTTTAAAGTTTTTTATCCCAGCTAGGATAGATTATTTTCTGCGACAGATTAGATTATGATTAAAAAATCAATAGCAAACTGTATTTTGTTTGCCGTCACTATTTCTTTATCGTTTCCTGTTTTTGCTAAAGATGTTTCTGCCAAAGTTATTAGTTATTCCTGTAATACTTGTCATGGTGGCGATGGGCTATTAACCAGACCTGATAGGATGATACTTAGAGGACAAGACGCTAATAAATTAGAAAAATCATTACTTGACTTTAAATATGACAAAAAATTTTCTTCAATTATGGGGCGTATCAGTAAAGGTTTTACCGATACTGAATTAAAAAAACTGGCCTTGTATTTTAGTCAGTTGAAAGGTGATGATTAGAATGATCTCCAGAAGAAGTTTTTGTAAAACGAGTCTGGCATCATCTGCTGGGTTACTTATAAACGCTTGTAAACCAATTAATATCATTACTCGTTCATCTCCACATGTTGTTATCATTGGTGGTGGCTTTGGAGGTGCCACAGCAGCAAAATATTTACGCAAGCTTGATGCCAATATTAAAATTACTTTAATAGAACCATCCAAGCATTATCTGAGTTGTCCTGGAAGTAATTGGGTGTTTGCTGGCATTCAGACAATAGAGGCATTGACAATAGCTTATGCTACATTAAGCAAAAAATATGAAATCACTTTTGTTAATGATAGCGTGAGCGCTATTGACCCAGTAAAACATAGTGTTCTTTTATCAGACGGTCATCGTTTGCAGTACGATCGTTTAATTGTTTCTCCAGGAATAGATTTTCGCTGGGAAACGATTGATGGCTATAATAAAAATATAGCAAACAGTATTCCCCATGCTTGGAAAGCGGGTGAACAAACCGCTATTTTAAATAAACAATTACATGCCATGCCTAATGGAGGCACAGTGGTTATTTGCGCACCTCCTAATCCTTTTAGATGCCCCCCCGGTCCTTATGAACGAGCCAGTATGATGGCTTATTATCTAAAAAAGCATAAGCCTAATTCAAAAATATTAATTCTTGACCCGAAAACCCAATTTTCCAAGCAAAGTTTATTTATCGCGGGCTGGAAAAAACATTATGGCTATGGTACTGATAACAGTATGATTGATTGGGTATCTATACCCGATAACCCAGTGATACGCCTTGATGCTAAAAATAAAATGGTCGAGACAGATTTTGGTGATCAATATAAAGCCGATGTATTAAATATAATTCCTCCGCAAAAAGCGGGAAAAATAGCTGAAAAATCAGGTCTTAGTGATGAAAGTGGTTGGTGTCCCGTTGATCACCAAACTTGTGAATCAACTTTGTATCCCGATATTCATGTGATTGGTGATGCATCTATTCAGAGTCCATTACCAAAGTCAGCTTTTGCCGCAAGCTCAGAAGCTAAAGTGTGTGCTTTTGCGGTGGTTAGCAGGTTAACTAATCAAGCTTTGCTTGAGCCAGTATGGATCAATACCTGTTATAGCTTGATAACTCCTGAACATGGTATTTCAGTGGCAATGGTATACAAATTAAATAAGGACAGAGTGATCACTAAAGTTAAAGGGGCAGGAGGGATAACAATAAAATCAGATCAAAGAGCGTTATATCTTGAATCGAAGTACGCCCGTCATTGGTATGACAGTATTATTAAGGATAGTTTTTTATAGCTCTTAGGCAACTGGCAACAAATAACCCACCCGTCTTGTTGCTCTTTTTATCCATATTCGGTCACATAGTCTGCTATGCTCCTTTCGTTGTACATTAAAAGAGGAATAAAAATTTTGGCAAAAAAATGAAGTTTTGTTCCCTTTCATAGTGAAATGAGCCTTTGCTATCACTCCAGCAATTACGGTACCATTCTCGGTTAAATTCTAAATTGCATTAAATTCTCTGTGAATAAAAAAGTTACTGTTATTGCACCAGCAAGATTACACATGGGTTTCATTGATTTAAGTGGCTCATTAGGTCGTAATTTTGGCAGTATAGGTGTTGCCTTAAAGGAAATAGCGACACGACTTTCTGTCAGTCATTCAAATCAATTACAGGTGACAGGGGCATCTGCTAAAAGAGCTGAAAAATGTATCCAGTTTTTAGCTCAAAAATTAAATGTATCTAATCAATTACACCTTGATATTGAAACGGCAATTCCAGAACATGTGGGTTTAGGCTCGGGGACACAAATGGCTTTGGCGATTGGTTCTGCCTTAAATACATTTTATCAACTGGATTTGAGTATCCGTGAAATAGCAGGGCTAACTGATCGAGGTATGCGTTCGGGTATCGGTATTGGTGTTTTTGAGCAAGGTGGCTTGGTGGTTGATGGTGGTAGGGGGGCTTTGACCAAAACGCCACCGGTGATTTCGCATCTGGATATTCCTCAGGACTGGCGTTTTATTCTGGTTTTTGATGAAAACGATCAAGGTCTGCACGGTGTACAGGAAATTAACGCATTCAAGGAATTAGCGGTTTTCCCTGCTGAAGAAGCAGCAAGGTTATGCTATCTGTTATTACTACAAGGGTTGCCAGCAGTTGCAGAGCAGAATATCAACTTATTTGGCGATGTTATTACCCAAATACAGTGTTCAGCGGGTGAACATTTTGCCTCAGTACAAGGCGGTATTTTTAGCAGTGCTGAAGTAGCAGAAGTCATGCAATGGTTAAAACTACAAGGCTGTGTTGCAATTGGTCAAACCTCATGGGGGCCAACGGGTTTTTGTGCAGTTGATAATAAGCAAAAAGCAAATCAGCTACTTGCTGAAATGGAGCAAAGGTTTTCTCATTTCAAGCATCTTAAATTTGTAGCAACGAGTGCTAGGAATTGTGGAGGAAGCGTTGTGATTAATGACTAAATTAATCACCTGCTTTAAAATGGGTCTGACTGATACTTGATTTAAGCACATAATTTTTATTGGCATAATTTATGCTTTATTAAGGTTTTAAGAATTTGTAAATTAAGGATTATTAATTAGAAATGAGTAAAAAACAAACGCTAGTTGTTATTGGTAATGGCATGGTTGGACAGACATTTTTATCTGACTTGATGGCTAGTAAAATCAAAGATCAATATGCTGTGATTACTTTTTGCGAGGAACCCCGCGTTGCTTATGATCGTGTGCATTTAACTGAGTATTTTTCAGGTAAAAGTGCAGAAGATCTTTCGATGGTTGAAGAGGGTTTTTTTGAAACCAATAATATTACCCTTCATTTAGGTGATAAAGCAGAAACGATTGATCTAAAAGGGAAGACAGTTTTATCTAAGAAAGGAATTTCTATTAGCTATGACAAATTAGTATTGGCAACAGGGTCATTTCCCTTTGTACCTCCGATTCCTGGATATGATCGTGAAAACTGTATGGTATATAGAACAATTGAGGATTTGGAAGCTATTACATTGGCAGCCAAAACAGCAAAGATAGGTTCAGTAGTCGGTGGTGGTTTATTAGGTTTGGAAGCTGCAAAAGCACTGCAAGACTTAGGTCTTAAAACAAATGTGATCCAGTTTTCTCCTCGGTTAATGTCGGCTCAGCTTGATGATGGCGGAGCAAAGATGTTAGCTAATAAAATTGAAGCACTAGGGATTTCTGTTTTACCCAATAAAAATACCCTAGAAATTGTAGAGGGTGAGAGATGCAAAAATAAAATGATTTTTGCAGATGGTGAAGAGCTAGAAACTGATCTAATCGTTTTTTCAACAGGTATTCGACCTCGCGATGAAATAGCCCGAGCCTGTGGCCTAAAATTAGGTGCCAGAGGAGGAATAGCGATTAACAATCAATGTAAAACCTCTGACCCTGATGTCTACGCGATAGGTGAATGTGCCGTTTGGAATGAACAAATTTTTGGTTTAGTTGCTCCTGGCTATGCCATGGGTAGAACGGTTGTTTCAGACTTGTTGGGTGGAACGGTTAGTTTTACTGGCGCCGATATGAGTACTAAATTAAAATTAAATGGTGTTGATGTTGCCAGTATTGGTGATGCACATGCCATCACAGAGGGAGCATTAGTTTATAGCTATCAAAATGAGGTTGAAGGTATTTATAAGCGCCTGGTCGTGAGTAAAAATGGAAAAAAACTATTAGGTGCGGTATTGGTGGGAGAAGCATCAGGTTATGGAACCTTACTGCAATATTGTTTGAATGAGATAGATTTACCTGAAAACCCTGATGCCTTGATACTACCTCATCGCTCAGATGAGTCTGTGGGATTGGGTTCTGATGCTTTACCTGCTACCGCACAAATTTGTTCTTGCTTTGATGTCAATAAAGGACAGATTTGTTCTGCCATTGAGTCGGGTTGCATGACTATAGCTGCTTTAAAAAATGAAACTAAAGCGGCAACTGGATGTGGAGGCTGTTTGCCATTATTAAAATCAGTACTGGATAGTGAACTTAAAAGTGCAGGAATCGCCGTTAATACCGATCTTTGTGAGCATTTTCCTCATACTCGGCGTGATTTATACAATATTGTTATGGTCGAGGATATTAAAACCTTTGACGATTTAATAGAACATCATGGTAGTGGTCGTGGATGTGAAATATGCAGACAGGCCGTAGGGTCGATTCTAGCATCCTATTGGAATGAATATGTGCTTGAAAAAAATCATATTAGTTTACAAGATACCAATGATACCTTCTTAGCCAATATGCAAAAAGACGGTACCTATTCAATCGTACCTAGGATGACAGGAGGCGAAGTCTCTCCAGATATGTTAATTGCTTTAGGGCAAGTGGCTAAAAAATATAAGTTATACACCAAGGTGACAGGTGGACAACGTATTGATATGTTTGGTGCTAGAGTGGATCAATTGCCTTTAATATGGAAAGAGTTAATTGATGCAGGGTTTGAATCTGGGCACGCTTATGGTAAATCATTAAGAACCGTAAAATCCTGTGTAGGAAGTACATGGTGTCGATACGGTATTGATGACAGTATCAGTCTGGCTGTTGCCTTGGAAAATAGATACAAAGGATTGAGAGCGCCACATAAGATTAAATTCGCTGTGTCAGGATGCACACGAGAATGTGCTGAAGCGCAAAGTAAAGATATTGGTATTATCGCTACAGAAAACGGTTGGAATTTATATGTTTGTGGTAATGGCGGTATGAAACCAAGGCATGGAGATTTGTTTGCAACCAATCTGGATAAAGAAACCTTAATTAAATATATTGATAGAATCCTAGTTTTTTATGTGCGATCAGCAGATCGAATGCAAAGAACATCAGTATGGATGGAAAACATGGAAGGTGGCTTAGATTATCTTAAATCAATCGTGATAGAGGATAAACTGAATATTTGTGACAAACTAGAAGCTCAAATGCAGCATGTTATTGATACTTATCAGTGTGAATGGAAAACCACTATTGAAGACGAATCTAACTTAAAACGCTTCCGTCATTTTGTGAACAGCGATAAACAAGATCAAAATGTTGTCTTTGTAGAACAGCGTGGACAAATTCGCCCAGCAAATTCTGCAGAACAAAAGCATCTAAAAATAGCGGAGGAAGTGTAATGTCTGCTAAACAATGGATAGATGTCTGTAGTCAGAATGATCTTCAAGCTGACTCTGGTATTTGTGCGCTAGTAGAAGACAAGCAAATAGCCATTTTTTATATGAATCTGGAAAATAAAGTGTATGCAATAAATAATTTTGATCCCTTTGGCAAAGCTAATGTGCTGTCACGAGGATTAATTGGAGATATTAAAGGAGAACCCATGGTTGCATCTCCATTGCATAAACAACATTTTAGTCTTAAAACAGGGCAATGTTTTGAAGACGAAAATGTGCGTATTGAATCCTATTCTATTCGTATAGAAAAGGGTCGTGTGGAAGTGAGTCTATGAAGAATGCTATGGGTTATAAATATTATATTGCCGATGTATTTACTAATCAGGTTTTTAATGGTGCTCAAGTAGCCGTATTTCCAACTGCTGATGGTCTAAGCGAACAAACTATGGCAAATATTGGCAGAGAAATGAGCCTGTCTGAGACGGTGTTTTTGTTCAGACAAGAGGCGGCAGAAAACACCTGGACGATGAGAGTATTCTCACCGTATGCGGAAATAGATTATACCGGACATCCCGTTATTGCAGCCGCGTATATTTTAGCAAAATCGGGTGCATTAAATTTAACGGAAACAAACACATCATTATTTTTTGAGCAAAATATCGGTACGGTCAACGCAAATATTAGCAGTGAAAATAGCTGTCCAACGCTTATTCAATACACTAGACAAGTTACATCTGTTGTTGATTTTTATGCACCTACAGATCATGAAGTAGCGGAAATATTATCATTATCAGAGCATGATATAGACAGTAAAAAATTTAATACGAGATTAGTCTCTTGTGGCTTTCCTTATCTAATCGTTCCTGTTTTTAAGTATGAAAGTGTTAGAAAAGCGCAATTTAATCTTGCAGTCTGGAGCCAGTCTAGTGCGCCACAAACTGCTGCTCAAGAAATTTTATTAGTATCACCCAAAACCCCGAATAAAGATTCAGACTTTGCCGTTCGCCTTTTTGGCCCCAATATAGATATTCATCAAGATCCGCCTGTTGGTTCAACAATGGGTGCATTAGCATCTTATTTATGTTCATTTGACGCTATGAGAGAAGGAACTTATACCTATGCAGTAGAAAGAGGGGATAAAAATATAAGAAGAAGTGTGCTTAATTTAGAGCTGGATCATAAAGGCGAAGATACGTTAACTATTCGTGTGGCTGGAGAAGCGGTGATGGTTGCTGATGGAAATATGTTTGTTTAATAAATAGAGACCTTTACATAATTAATATTTTTGGGTTTATTGGATTTCCCTGCTGGAGGTAATGCCTTTGGAATAAGCGAACAAAATAATCTTGAGCAGAATAGCTTGAAACCTGTGGTTTGTTAATACGCATGTTATATTTTTATTTGGGTATCTATTCAGGGTTTATTAATCGTAGGGGCGATCCCTTGTGGTTGCCCTCATATCATAGCCACAAATTAATAAATAATAGACACCTAGGAAATGTTTAGGGTATAATCTCCCCCCTTTAGGGTTTTTGCGGGGTTAACTGGTGAGGACTGTTTTTTAAATGAAAGTTGCACTTAATGGGTTGAATTCCCACTCATTATCAAATTACGGAGCTTAAGAAAATGCCCACGCAACAATTATTCACCCCCCCCCCCCCCCCCCTGCGTGCCGCACGCCTAATTGCCGCTACTCTTATTGACTGTTATCGGGGTTTTTATGATGTTTCCAAGGTAATGAGTATGTTCCGCATGTTTGATGCTGCCAATGCCTTTAGCCAAAACCTCGGTCGCTGGTATATTGTAGATACCACCACCTCGGTCACCACTATGCTGGCTACACAAAACGCCGTATTAACCGCACACAGCCCGAGCTATGCATTGGTCTCTGGAGACGGAGATACCAATAATGGCTTATTTCAGATAAGCGACTCTACACTAATCCCAACCGGTTTTTACCAACCATCTGGCACTTATGAGCTGCGGGTAGGCGGCGAGATTTATAAATACCTCCGTCACCAACACAAAAAGTATCGCAAGCGCTATGGCAACATTGATAAACACCATAGCTGTCTAGGTTGAATCCAAGAAGAATAATACAAACTCATTATCAAATTACGGAGTTAAAAAAATGCCAACAACAACTATCCCAACAATTAGCCGCCTCATTGCCGCTACTCTATTACTGTTATCGGTTTTTTTATTCAGCGCTAGCGCACAGGCAAGCTCGCACTTAGAGCTGCCGACGCCTGTGGATCGCCTTTTCACCTCAGGTATAGCAGCCAACGATGCCGCTGGGAGGGCATTGCCCGAGGCTACAGGTGGCACTCCGCCTTATCGCTACAGTATGTTCTATGGGACGCAGGATCTGGACGAGATAGAGGTGTCTAATAGAATGGGGCTCATGGAATTTAATACTAGCTCGGGCTCTCGTAGCTTCTTTGGTACCCTTCGGCTCACTCTCTTTAATAGTATCATCACCGCTCCGGGTAGGTATGACTTCAGCTACAGGGTGACCGATGGAGCTGGTGCCAGTGCCAGTGCCACCATAGTTATCGATGTCGTACTACCATCTTCGGTAATAGAAGAGCAGAGGCCAGAGTCCCCTCAAAGGTTCACAGTCGGTGAACCCATCACCAACATTGTCGGGGAGGATATCTTTGCTAATGGCCGAGGCCCTTATATCTACACTATTAGCTGGGGTTCTGGCGAGAGCAGTTTACCCATACCTGGGCTGATGTTTCCTTCTAGCACAGACACCCTCTCGGGTACACCAACAGACACCCTCTCGGGTACACCAGAAGAGGTGGGCAGCCACCCCTCTGTAACTATTCGCCGTACCGATTCCACGAATAGCTTCTCCACTGTCACTTTTGCCATCGAGATCGCTCCCGAGACGGCTCGCCCAACCGTAACCAGTATCGTGCGTACCACGCCGACAGATGCAACCACCAATGCCGATAGCCTCACTTGGACAGTTACTTTTAGTGAAAATGTAGAAAACGTAGATAGTGACGACTTTATGGTCATTGGCTCCACTGCCACAGTTGTTGATCCTGTAACAGGCTCAGAGGCTGAGTATACGGTAACCGTTACAGGCGGCGACCTCGCGGATCTTAATGGTGTTGTCACCTTAGGCTTTGCTGATGATCAGGGCATTGTGGACACGGCAGGTAATATTTTAGATGTCACCACACCGCCAGACACCAATGAGGTCTATACACTGGAGCAGAGTGCCTTGGCACCAATCACACAGGCCGAGGCACCAATCACACAGGCCGAAGAGCAAGTACTAAACGCGGTCTTACCACAAATGCTAAGAGCAACAACAAAAATAACAAGAGACAATATCAGCAACCGCATTGACCAAGCATTTGCTAGCTCCCCAGCAGACACCGATGCCAACCTTAATCTAGGCGGTAGCTCAAGCTTGCAAGAGCTAATCAATAACAATGCTCGCACCACGTTACAAGACGGATTGAATATTAAGCAAATGTTTAATAATTCTTCTTTTCTCATACCGCTGAATGTAGCAGGGGATAATAACTACGGTATTAATAATATAACCCTATGGGGCAGTGGTGATTACCTTAGTCTTGAAGAAGATTCCTCTGGTGTTGACTGGGAGGGTGAGGTCATCGGTGGTAGTGTGGGTATTGATGCCCGTCTAAACCAAAACCTAATCGCAGGTGCCGCCCTCTCTTACAGCGAAGGCGATGCTGACTATAAACGCGATGGTAGCGAAAATAACAGCGAAGACACCCTGACCAATACTCTATACAGCATCCACCCTTATATTGCTTATGATTTATCACAAGGGCGTGTATGGGGCGCACTAGGCTATGGTCAAGGCGAGGTAGAAATTAACGATAAAAAAACCGATGGCACCAAAACCAAAAGCAACCGCGACACCGAGTTATACAGTCTAGCCTTTGGGGGTAGTGGTGATCTATTATCCAGCGATAACTGGCTAAATATACCTGGCACCACCACCCTACGCCTTAAAGGCGAAGTCTCGCTGTCTAATATTAAGTTGGACAAAAGCAATTTAACTAATGCCAAAGCATTGTCCATAGATGCCCATCGTTATCGTATGGCATTAGAAAGTAGCCATAGGCACATCCTAGCCAGCGGTGCCAGCATCAGCCCATCCATAGAACTAGGTATACGCTATGACGATGGCAGTGGTGAGACTGGCGGCGGCATAGAGTTAGCAGGTAGCTATCGCTACAGCAGCCCCATAGGACTAGAAATGGAACTACGCGCCCACGGTTTACTGGTACATGAATCTTCTTACCAAGAATGGGGACTCAGTGGCTTAGTTAAATACCAAGCCAACAGCAGTGGTCAAGGCTTGTGGTTAAGCCTACAACCAGCATTTGGCGACACCCCAGGCAATGTTGCCGATGGAGTATGGCAACAACCCACCGTAGCTAACAATGTAAACGATGAGGATAACAGCAACAGTAGAAGGCTACAGTTAAACACCGAGCTAGGCTACGGACTGCCTGGATTCTTTGGTCGCGGTCTACTCACCCCTTACGCTGGACTAGGTATAGCAAATGGAACACAAAGCTATAATATAGGCGGACGTTGGAAAATAGATTCTACAATGAATCTAAATCTAATAGGCGAGCATAAGAAAACAGACGACAGCATACAGTTGCGTGGTAACTTTAGGTTTTAGTGAGTAAATAACAAAGAGCCAAGGAAAAAGGAAAAATGAGGACAAAACGTCCTCATTTTTTTTGTCTGTCATTTCTTTATTTTCCCCTCACCCAACCCTCTATTTTGTCCAATAGCCGCGTTGAAAGTGCGTATTTACACCTGTAAACCATGCCTTTACCGTCATTCCCGCGAACGCGGGAATCCATAGAAGCCATAGCATGATAAAGTAACCAGTCATATACTTACCTTGATGGATGTATTTACCCCTTGTCTTGTGAAGCAAAATGGAAACAACCCGTAGTAAGTTAATAGTGATGATAAATAATGAAGCCTAACAGTGGGGGTGAGAGTAATTCTGAAATAGAACAATTAATTGCTTGGGCGGATAAAAATAATATCAGTGATAGCTTATTGCCACGTAAAAAAGATAAGCTGCTGTCATTAACTGAATTAAGTTTAGTAAATTGTCAGTTGACTGAAATTCCAGAGTCAATAGGCAGGCTAACGCAATTGACATTATTAAATTGTGATAAAAATAAACTTATCTGCTTGCCAGAGGCTATAGGGCAATTAACGGCTTTGGAAAAGTTATATCTAATGGGTAATCAACTAAGCCATCTACCAGAATCAATAGGCTGTTTAACCCAGTTAACGGAATTATCCCTAGGACGCAATAAACTATCAAAACTTCCAGAAACACTAAGCCAATTACAAAAGTTATCAGAATTATCTTTATGGCATAACCAATTTAAAGAAATTCCAATATGCATTGGTCAATTAAGTCAGTTAAAAGAGTTGTTTTTAGGATGGAATCAATTGACCGAACTTCCTGCTTTTATCGCTAAATTATCTTATCTGAAAGAGTTATCTCTAGGCAGTAACCAGCTAACAGAACTGCCAAGCTATGTTGGAAATTTAAACCAGCTCAAGAAATTGTCTTTATGGAATAATCAACTCACAGAATTGCCAGAGTCAATTGGGAATCTAACCCAACTAACTGTTTTGAGTGTGGTTGATAATCAACTAGCCAAGTTGCCTGTATCACTCGCTAAACTCACAAATTTAACGGATCTTAATCTCTCTAACAATGTAATTAAAGTGTTACCCGCTGAATTAAATCATCTAAGCGATATTGCTGATATATGATTTCAGCTTTATGGGTTTAAAGCACTTAAAAATAATTTATTGCGTTATAATCTGTAATTAACTGATTTTTCTGGTTTAAAGGCAGTCTGTTCATACCCATTGCTATACACCATTTATTCTTGAAAATGGTATAAATAGTTTTAGATGTTATTAAATCTATGCTCATAGCTCATTTTCAACCCTAAGTATTTATAAATTTATGTCTCAGGAATCTGATTCAACCATTGATTTTTCCCAAACACAAGATCCTTTTGCTCAGCGCGAAGCTGAGAAATATGTGCGTCCTATTCCTAGTCGTGAGCTTATTCTTCAATTAATAGAAGAAGTGGGTAAACCACTTAGACGGCAACAAATAGCGCAACAATTTGCGTTGCAGACCGATGAAGACCTAGAGGCTTTACGTCGTCGCTTGAGAGCGATGGAAAGAGATGGTCAATTATTATTTAACCGTAGACAGAAGTATTGCTTGATTAATAGCAAAGATTTAATTGCTGGTCGGGTATTAGGTCATGCTGATGGCTTTGGTTTTATTAAGCCAGATGATGGTTCTACGGATCTGTTTTTATCGCCTCGGGAAATGAAATCGCTGATGCATAATGACAGAGCAGTTGTACGCATTGCAGGCCTTGATAGAAAAGGGCGTAGAGAAGGTGCTTTGGTTGAGGTGCTGGAGCGTAATACACATCATGTAGTGGGGCGATTGTTAAAGGAGCGGAGTTTGTTTTTTGTGGTGCCTGACAATAAGAAGATTGCTCAGGATATACACATTCCTAAAGAGGAAATAGGCAAAGCCAAGAAAGGCCAGATTGTTGTTGCAGAAATTATTCAACATCCCAGTAACCATGGTCAGGCAATTGGTCGAATTAAAGAAGTGCTGGGTAAGCACATGGAACCAGGTATGGAAATTGAAATTGCCCTTCGATCACATGATTTGCCTTTTCAATGGCCAAAAGAGGTTTGCAAAGAGATCAAGTCTTTAAGTAAAGATGTGGCAGAAAGTGCTAAAGAAAATCGAGTTGATATTAGGGACTTACCCCTAGTCACCATTGATGGTGAAGATGCCCGAGATTTTGATGATGCGGTTTATTGCAAAAAAACAGATAAGGGTTGGAAGTTATTAGTAGCGATTGCTGATGTATCTCATTATGTGCAAGTAAATACAGCATTAGATATAGAGGCCAAAAACCGAAGCACTTCGGTTTATTTTCCTGAACAAGTCATTCCCATGTTGCCAGAAATACTATCGAATGGCCTGTGCTCATTAAACCCTAAAATGGATCGCTTATGTATGGTTTGTGAATTGCATATCGATCATGACGGTAAAGTGTTTCGTTCGGGTTTTTTTAAAGCAGTGATGTCTTCTCATGCACGAATGACTTACACTGATGTGAGCAAAATTTTAGTTAATGGAGATAAAATATTAAGTAAGAAATATGCAGCATTGCTTCCACATTTACAAGAGCTTTATAAGCTTTATAAGGTGATGAGAGAGCAACGCGAAGTCCGTGGAGCAATGGATTTTGATACTCAGGAAACCCAGATCATTTTTGGTGCAGATAGAAAAATAAAAAAAATTGTACCTACGCAACGTAATGATGCGCATAAACTCATCGAAGAATTTATGATTATTGCCAATAATGCGGCGGCAAAATTTTTAATTAGAAAAAAAATGCCACATTTATTGCGTGTACATGAAGGCTCAAGTACAGAGAAACTGTTAACGCTTAAAAGTTTTCTTAATGAATTAGGTCTGGTATTAGCTGGAGGTGACAAGCCCACACCTTTGGACTATATGCATTTACTGAGGTCAGTTGAGGGCAGGGCAGATGTACATTTAATCCAAACTGTATTGTTGCGTTCAATGTCACAAGCTGTGTACAGCCCTGAGAAAAAAGGACATTTTGGCTTAGCATTAGATGCCTATGCACATTTTACCTCACCCATTAGACGTTATCCTGACCTGTTAGTCCATAGAGCTATTAAGCATTGCTTGGACAATAAAAAAGCAGAATCTTTTGTCTATGGTTTTCCTGATATGGTGAAGCTTGGGGAGCATTGCTCTGCCAATGAACGCAGAGCAGATGAAGCGACTCGGGATGTTGTGAGCTGGCTGAAATGCGAATATATGATGGATAAAATTGGTGGACAATTTAAAGGTATTATCACTGCTGTTACTGGTTTTGGCTTTTTTGTTGAATTAGAAGATATTTATGCCGAAGGTCTGGTGCATATTTCTAATTTGCCACAGGATTATTTTCATTTTGATGCTAAAACACATCAGTTAATGGGAGAACGTACCCATATTCGCTATCGTTTAGGTGATAAAGTTAAAATTAAAGTAGCTAGAGTCGATTTAGATGAAAAGAAAATTGATTTTGATTTAATAGACACGGCGAAAAAAAGCCGTGCAAATAAGACGGTTACTAATAAAAAAACAGTGAAAAGAAAGCCATTAAAGTCGAAGAAAAAAGTTAATAGCAAAGCTCGATAGTTATGAATAGCAGTAAGATATTTGGTATTCATGCGGTACAAGCGGCATTAGATTATTCTGCCGATAAAATTAACAAAGTTTGGATTGATAGGCAACGCAAAGATAAAAAACAAAGTGCGTTAATGAGTCAGTTACAAAAGTTATCCATCAGTTATGAGCCATCTGACAGGAAGCGACTGGATAAAATGACCGATGGTAAAAACCATCAAGGCATAGTCGCTGAAGTTGAACTCCCTAGTGTGCATTCTGAAGATACGTTAAAGCATATTGTCACCAGCATGACGGATGTGCCTTTTTTTTTGATTTTAGACCAAGTTCAAGACCCGCATAATCTAGGTGCTTGCTTGCGTACCGCTGATGCTGCCGGGGTGCATGGCATTATTATCACTAAAGATAATTCATCGGGTATAACCCCAACGGTCTGTAAAGTGGCTAGTGGTGCTGCTGAAACTGTGCCTGTTTATCAGGTGACTAATTTGGCCAGAACATGTCGCTGGTTGAAACAACAAAATATTTGGCTGATGGGGGCAACAGGTGATACAGAACAATCTGTTTTCTCAGCCGATTTGACTATCCCATTGGCGTTGATCATGGGGACAGAAGGGGCCGGCATTCGCCGACTAACAGAACAACAATGTGATTTTCTTGTTAAAATTCCTATGATAGGTCAGGTTGAAAGCCTTAATGTATCAGTTGCTGCTGGCATTATGATGTATGAGGTTTTTAAACAGAGAAGGTAGATTGTTTTAAGCTTTATCTGCTTTGCAAGTATTTGTTAGGTTTTTTAGTTGCTTAACTTGCATTATGCAACCATAATGCAACTCCTTTTACTTGTTTCAATTTTACTATGCCTGCATTAACCATAAAAAATATTCCTGCTGATCTATATAATGAATTAAAACACGTTGCAGAACAACATCATAGAAGTATTAATAGTGAGGTTATAGTTTGTCTTAAAAATAATTTATTTCCTAAAAAAGTCTCATCAGAAGATAGACTCGCAAATATTCAAGCTCTTCGCTCCCAAATTAAGCCAAACATTATTACTGCCCAAGATATTGAAAAAGCTATTAATGAAGGAAGACCATGATAGTTGCTGATACAAATATTATTTCTTACCTTTTATTACCAACCCCATACTCAGATACAGTTGATAAGCTTTATAAACTTGATTCTGAATGGGTCGCTCCAACACTCTGGAAAAGTGAATTCCGAAATGTTTTAACTCTGTACCTCAGAAAAGAAATTATTACCTTTGAAAAAGCACTCCAACTTCAAGAGACAGTAGAATCTATTATGGCTCATAATGAATTTGATATTCCATCAGCACAAATTCTAACGCTAGTTAATAAAAGCAACTGCTCATCTTATGACTGTGAATTTGTTGCTTTAGCTCAGTACTTAAATATTTCACTCGTTACAAATGATAAAAAAGTTTTACGAGAATTTTCATCTGTTGCAACTTCGGTAGTAGATTTTATTGAAACCTAACAAGGCTGTAGAAAAACCTCTTTTTTTGTGGGTTTTTATTTTAGTTGTAAATTACTGATTTTTAGTTAAAATTTATTTTTCTCATGGGGATGCTTCAGATACTAACCCTTTTGATTTTGTGACCTCTTTGATTCTTAAAATTCTATAGTAAATAGAGAGGAGGCGATGTTTTGCTCAAAAATCTGGTATAAAGTTAGTAGGTGATGCACTTGCTACCTAAACGCGGCTGAAAATTAAAATTTGACGAAGAAAGTATTTTTAACTTACACTTGCTCCCTATTAGGGAGAATATTGAGTTATGCGTGTAATTGCTAAAAGCACATTAAAGAAATTTTGGAAAATTCCTGCTTATAGTGATGCTCAAGATCCAATTGAAAGTTGGTATGAAGAAACTATAAAAGCAAATTGGGTGGCCCCTCAAACTATAAAAAGCCAATATGCAAATGCAAGTATCTGCAAAAATAATAGGGTTGTATTTAATATTGGTGGCAATAAATACAGGGTAATAGTTGAAATTCAATATCAAGCAAGTATCGTTTGGGTTAAGTTTGTTGGAACAGATGCCCAATACGATAAAATTAATGTTGAGGACGTAAATGAATATTAAACCAATCCGTAGTGAAAAAGATCTACAGGAAAGTTTTTGCCAACTTGAGAAAGTATTTCAAGCAAAGGCAGGAACTAAAGAAGCTGATGATATGGAGGTTTTAGTTACTTTAATTGAAGCCTATGAAAATAAACATTACCCAATTACACCGCCTGATCCTGTTGCTGCCATTAAATTTAGAATGGAGCAGCAAGACTTAAAAGCACGAGATATAGAAGAATATATAGGGAGTAGTGGAAGAGTGTCAGAAATTCTCAATCGTAAACGTCCTTTAAGCTTAAAAATGATTAAGTGCTTACATAAAAACTTACATATACCTTATGAAAGTTTATTAGCAGAAGCTCATGAATTGGCTAATACAAAACATAACAAAAAAATCCACTTGGGCATTTAAAATGTCACATTTTTTGTGATGCGAAAAAACGCACCTTTTAAATGGCAAGTGATTCAAGGATTTAAGTATATCAGGCCGTATGAATATACCTACACCTCTATCACAAATTACAGGGTCGTATACCTCTGGTCTAAAATATGATCAATTTGACTGCAACAAACTTGTGACTGAAATTGATTCACTAGCTAGAAGAGAGAATCAATTAATCAGGGCACAAGAGTAGCGGACTAATTAGGGCTAGAGTAGAATAATTCTATTTTGACCCTAATTATTTAAAACCTAACAGATAAAGAAAAACAAATGGATAAGACCTTAGTAGCATACGACAAACTCTATAGCAGTATTCCTCCCATTGGTTTTATAAATCGTAAAAAGAGAATTGCTGCTTTTTTAAAAATCAGTAATATGCTTCAAATTATGGTTGATAAAGATGAGGTCAGTGAAGATGATGGGCTTTATTTATTGTCAGTGCTGGTTAGAAAGTGTTCTCGTTTTCAAAAAGCAGCGATGATGACGGCATTAAACTTGACTACTATTGATAGGAGTCTGGTGTCTGATATTGGTTTTAAATATTCTAATGATTTTCGTTGTAGTCTACGCATGTATCCAGTTGATGATAAAAAGGATAGCTCACTTGAATCCTGATTATTCTAAATGCTGTGAAAAAAGCTAAAAAATAAGTAACTACTCAGCGTACGCCGTAACTACTTAGATCTGTCCATTAGATATTTATTGTCTTAAATGCATATTATTTTTGATAACCCATGGCTAAAAAAATAACAAAAAGTAAAGCTAGAAAAAAGAAGGTGATTAAACAACCGTTGCACTGGTTTAAGAAGTTATTACTTTATTGTTTTCTTGGCTTTGTATTTTTGTTTTGTTCTTATATTGGTTATCTGGATTACACGGTTAGAAAACAATTTGAAGGCAAACGCTGGTCGATTCCTGCCAGAGTTTATGCTAGTCCTGTTGAGGTTTACCAAAGTTATCAAATGACCATAGAGGAGTTTGAAGATTTATTACTACAACTGCGTTATAGACGTGACTATAGTTTAAGTTCAGTAGCCACTTACTATAAAAAGGGTCAACAAATTAGCTTAAAAACGCGGAGTTTTAATTTTTGGGATAAAAAGCAGAGTAGTCAGCAATTAAGGATCATTTTTTCCAACAAATCCGTTCAGAAAATAATCAACCTGAAAACATTTACAGAAATGCCCATTCTAAGGATGGATCCTGTTCATGTAGGTAGTTTCTATCCAACGCGTAAAGAAGATCGTATTCTGATAAAACTGGAGAATACACCAAATAGTTTGATTCAAGGACTGATGGCCACCGAAGACCGTAACTTTTATCATCATTTTGGTGTATCACCCAAGGCCATAGTCAGAGCTTTGTGGGCTAATATCAGTGCTGGAACCGTAGTTCAGGGCGGGAGTACCATTACCCAGCAATTGGTAAAGAACTTTTATCTGAGTTCAGAAAAACGCTTGTGGCGTAAGATCAATGAAGCCTTTATGGCTTTGATTTTAGAATACCATTACCAGAAAGATGAAATCCTGGAAGCCTATCTTAATGAAATATATTTAGGTCAGGATGGTGCTAGTTCGGTACATGGATTTGGTCTGGCCAGTGAGTTTTATTTTGGTCAACCACTAAAAAGCTTAGCTTTACATAATGTTGCTGCTTTAGTTGCTCTGGTACGTGGCCCGTCTTATTATGATCCTCGACGCTATAAAGATCGTTCTATTAAACGCCGTAACCTAGTGTTAGAAAAAATGCATCAGCAAGGCTATATCACTAAAAAACAGGAAATTTCAGCCAAAAAGAAAAAACTTAATGTTATTTCACGTAGCCATCGCTCAGTTAATCGCTACCCCAGTTTTTTGGATTTGGTAAAAAAAGAGTTAAGGAAGGAATACAGAGAGGATGATTTAACTTCGGAAGGGTTAAGAATTTTTACCACACTGGATACACAGATACAGAAAGTGTTGGAAAAAACAATCACTCAAAAATTAGCATATTTAGAAAAAAAACCTAATACCCGTAAATTGCAAACAGCCTCTATTGTTACCCGACGAGAGAGTGGAGAAATTGTTGCGTTAGCAGGTGGCAGAAACCCAAGAGGTGTTGGTTTTAACAGAGCATTGAAGGCACTCAGACCGATAGGTTCTTTGATTAAGCCAGTGGTTTATTTAACCGCTTTGGAATACCCTGACAGATATAATATAAACACCTATATCAGTGATACTGCAATCACTGTCAAAGGTAAAAATGGAGAAGACTGGAAACCCAAAAATTATGATAATAAGGAACATGGTGAAGTGCCTCTACATATTGCTTTAGCCAAGTCATACAATTTGGCAACAGTGCATCTGGGTATGGATATAGGTATTGCCAGAATTGCCAAAACTTTGCGAAATATGGGGGTTAGTAGATCGGTTGATTTATTTCCCTCATTATTATTAGGTGCAACCCCTTTAACACCGCTAGAGGTGACTCAGATGTACCAAACGCTTGCAGGTGATGGTTTTTTAACGCCTTTACGTTCTATTCAAGCGGTCATCGCGGCTGATGGAGAACGCATACAAAGTTATCCTTACACGTTGCGACAAGTGCTAGATCCGGCAGCTACCTATATAACCAATAAGATACTTCAACAAGTGATGAGCATTGGCACAGGGCGTTCAGCTTATCTATCTATTCCAAGAGAATTTGCTTTAGCAGGTAAAACAGGAACAACTAATAAGTTAAGAGACAGTTGGTTTGCAGGTTTTAGCGGAGATTATCTTTCTGTTTTCTGGGTTGGGCGTGATGATAACAAACCCACAGGATTAACAGGTGGCTCAGGCGCATTACAAATATGGACGAGTTTAATGAAGCAAATTTCAAAACAGCCTGTTGATTTAATAGCACCAGATAATATAGAAAGGCATTGGATTGATCCCTATGATGGATTGCTTGCCAATGAAGACTGTGCAGATGCAGTTTCTTATCCATTCATAAAAGGTTCAGCCCCTGAGCAGTATTCTCCATGTGCTTCTAGTACTGTAAATAGAGCAAAAACTTGGTTTAATGATTTTCTACAAGATAATTTTTAGACAGGCTAAATACCCTCTATTTTGTTCAATAGCCGTGTTGAAAGCGCACATTTACACCTAGTAAACTCCGCGCTTTCGTCTTGCTCTTGAACAAAATAGAGGGCAATCTAAGCAGTTGCGGAGTACGCTGAGTAGTTACATAAAAGAAAGATTATGAAAAAAATGATGATAAGCAATAGTATTAAGGTATCCGTTTTTCTAGCTGTATTTTTTCCCAGTCAGATTCATGCAGAGCCATTGCCTGTTGAACAATTAAAATCATTTTTAGCAACTACCAAGTCATTAACGGCTGATTTTAAACAAGTGACGTTGAATGAAAATAACCAGCCAGTAGAAAGCAGTGAAGGACTGTTTTATTTAAGTCGCCCTGGTCAATTCCGTTGGAGCTATAAAACACCTTATGTTCAAGAAATTGTTTCAGCTAAAGGTAAAATCTACTTTTATGATGCAGACCTTGAGCAAGTGACTATAAAAAAAATGGATGACTCGCTGGGAGCAACACCCGCTTTATTATTAAGTGGTGAGATAGATTTAGACGAAAATTTTACTCTGCAAGATCAAGGGGTAGATGAAGACTTACAATGGGTCAAATTATCGCCAAAAAATGAAGAAAGTGGGTTTAACTATATTCTTATTGGGCTTAATGATGGGGCTATAGGCGGTATGGAATTAAGTGATAATTTTGGTCAATTAACACGTATCTATTTTTCTAATGTAAAAACTAATAGCAAAATAGAAAAAGAAATTTTTGAATTTACCGCAGATGAAGGTGTTGATGTTTTTGAGAATTAAAACAAGTGCTACACAGTGGTTGTTTTCTTGCAGCACTTGTTTTGAGTATTCGATACTAATACCATTTATTCTTGAGAATGCTATAAAGCGATGAGTTTTAAGGTAGTGATAATATTTTAATAATGCAATAAGGAATGTATTTCATAGTCTTTAAGTTTTTCACGGCCTTGTAAAAAATCTAGTTCAATTACAAAGGCAAGGGCTGCAACTTTAGCACCTAGTTTTTCTACTAATTCACAACTGGCTTTTGCTGTGCCGCCTGTAGCTAGCAGGTCGTCAATCAGCAAAACACGGTCGTCTTTTTCAAATGAATCTATATGTGCTTCTAAGGTGGCTGAGCCATATTCAAGATCATAGGAAACGCTTTCAGTATCATAAGGTAATTTTCCTGGTTTTCTCAGTGGAATAAATGGAATCCCTAATTCCCAAGCGACCAATGAAGCAAAAATAAATCCTCGGGCTTCCATACCTGCAACAGCCGTAATATCTGTTCCTAGAAAAGGATGAATCAGCTGATGAACCGAGAGTCGTAGTGCAGCAGGGTCTTTAACTAACGGTGTAATATCTTTAAAAATAATTCCTGGTTTTGGGAAATTAGGAATATCACGAATTTTATTTTTTAATCTATCCATTTTTTTATCTACAGTATATTTAGTCCCCAGATGTAGTTACGGTTTATGCACAAAAGCCTTCAATACTCTTCAAAACCCCTTTAGCATCCAAGCCACATTGTGCCAGTAATTCTTCTCTAGTCCCCTGCTCAATAAAGGCATCAGGCAAAGCAATATTCAGTACCGGCATTAAAATTTGCTGTGCCTGTAAAAAGCCATTAACTAAACTACCTGCACCACCAGACAAGACATTTTCTTCAATCGTCACCAGCACATCATGGCTTTTAGCCAGCTGCAAAATCATCGCTTCAT
>QPIN01000047.1 GCA_003666385.1 Methylococcales symbiont of Hymedesmia sp. n. MRB-2018 | reverse complement strand
TGGTTAAGTCTACAACCAGCATTTGGCGACACCCCAGGCAATGTTGCCGATGGAGTATGGAAAAAACCCACCGTAGCTAACAATGTAAACGATGAGGATAACAGCAACAGTAGAAGGCTACAGTTAAACACCGAGCTAGGTTACGGACTACCTGGATTCTTTGGTCGCGGTCTACTCACCCCTTACGCTGGCTTAGGTATAGCAAATGGAACACAAAGCTATAATATAGGCGGACGTTGGAAAATAGATTCTACAATGAATCTAAATCTAATAGGCGAGCATAAGAAAACAGACGACAGCATACAGTTGCGTGGTAACTTTAGGTTTTAGTGAGTAAATAACAAAGAGCCAAGGAAAAAGGAAAAATGAGGACAAAACGTCCTCATTTTTTTTGTCTGTCATTTCTTTATTTTTAAAGCACTCGCTGTTTTTGGGTGAGGAGATTCTAAATAAATGACTTGTTATGAAAACTGAAAACAATGTGTATTTCAGTTATAATTTATAGATAAAAATCAAAGAGTTAATTAAACTTATAAAAAATGATGGATGGTTTCAAGTAAGACAAAAAGGAAGTCATAGACAGTTTAAGCATTTAACAAAAACAGGAACTGTTACCGTCTCTGCTAAGCCAAATATTGATATTCCTCTAGGGACTTTAAATAGTGCTTTAAAGCAAGCAAATATTAAATAAAGGTAATAATTATGCAATATACAGTAGTTTTAGAAAAAGGCGATTCAAGTTATGGTGCTTTTGTGCCAGATATACCAGGCTGTATCGCAGTTGGTGAAAGTCAAGAAGAAGTACTTAAGTTAATTAAAGAGGGGATCGAATTTCATTTGGAAGGTTTATTAGAAGATGGCTTTCCTACCCCTAGACCACACTGTGAATTCAGAGAAGTTGTGGTAAATATTTCATAACAATTCATTCCAGCCGACCGCTAACGCATCGGCTGAATTCTAGCGTTATCGAGCAATACTCACGAACCATTTTTTATGTATAATCGTATTCATTTACATTTAAACTACACATAAGCTATGTTTGATAACGATTATTTTGAAAGGTGGTTAGATTCTGAAGCCAGTAAGGCGATGGAAAAAATCACCAACCATGAGTCGATTGATCAACAAGAAATGATGGTTTTGGTGTTAAAAGCACAAACCAACCACATTACACAGATGGAGCAAGACTTACGAGGTGAGATGATTGCCTTGCGTGAAGATATGGACAAGCGTTTTGAGCAAATTAATAAGCGGTTTGAACAAGTCGATAAGCGGTTTGATACAATGATTGCCAGAATGGATAAATTTATGATTTGGTCTTTTTCTAATACTTTCATTGCGGCGGGTATTGTGGTCGCTTTAGTTAAATATTTGTAACTGCTTAGATTGCCCTCCATTTTGTCCAATAGCCGCGTTGAAAGTGCGCATTTACACCTGTAAACCATGCCTTTACCCTCATTCCCGCGAAGGCGGGAATCCATAGAAGCCACAGCATGATAAAGTAACCAGCCGTATACTTACTAGGACGGTGACTTGAACAAAATAGAGGGCAATCTAAGCAGTTACAATATAGGGGCGCTACCCTTATATTTCTAGGGCGACCACGGTGGGGCGCCCGTACGGGTTTTAATATTATATTTTATTTGGGTTGTATCTATTCATGGTTTATTAATCGTAGGGGCAACCCCCTGTGGTTGCCCTTTAATTAAGCCAATAATTGCTTTTCCATATTTCAGCTAAAATAACGCGCAATAGCTCACTGCACAAACTTCTAATTCACTCTCTCCGTCATTCCTGCATGTTCTAAGCAGGAATCCAGGTGTTTAAAACTAGATTCCCGATAAGAGACTTCGGGAATGACGTGTGGTAACAGAGGTTTCAGTTACTCTGGTCTTATACCCTATTCAAAAAATAACTAAAGCAAACAACTCCACTCTCTACTGCACAAACTTCTAACAAAACCATCCTCATTTAGTATTTCATTCCAAATTCGTTGAAAACAAATAAGGAGAGATGGTCGAGCGGTCGAAGGCGCACGCCTGGAAAGTGTGTATACGGCAACGTATCAAGGGTTTGAATCCCTTGCTCTCCGTCAATAAAACCCCATTTGAGGTTTTTGCAAGGTTAACGGGCAAGGACTATTTTTTAAATGAATAAAAACTTGCTTTATTTTAGCTACATTTTTAGTTTATACACTGCTTTTAAGTCCTATTCATTAATGCTTGTTTAAAGTGAATTTACAATTAAGAAAGTGATAGAATGACAAGTTTCTATATGGCATCTGCTCTATGCACTTAATTAGGGGGTTAACCTACCTGGAACCGTTGAAAGATGGATGTGTTCTGGGCATAGGGAATTTTGACGGTGTGCATACAGGTCATCAGACGGTGATCAACAAATTGGCTGCACAAGGTCAATTAATGAATTTACCCGTTGTTCTTATGATGTTTGAACCTCAGCCTTTAGAGTTTTTTCTGGGAGAAAATGCGCCGTCAAGGCTTATGCGCTTACGTGAAAAAGTTATTCAATTTAAAGCGTTACCCATTGATAAGCTTTTGGTGGTTAAATTTAATCAGCATATTGCAAATTATAAAGCAGAAGATTTTATAGTCGATTTTTTAGTCAATAAATTAAATGTAAAACATTTGGTTGTGGGTGATGATTTTCATTTTGGCAAAGCACGTTGTGGAAATTTTGCCATGCTAAAAGAAAAAGGTTTGCAATACGGATTTAATGTTGAGGATACTCGCTCTTACTTTGTTGAGGGTCTTCGTGTCAGCAGCACTTTAATCAGAGATGCATTAGGGGCTGGAGATATAGCAGCTGCCAAGCAATTGTTAGGCAGAGACTATTCAGTTTGTGGCAGAGTGGTGCATGGTAATAAACGAGGAAGAACCATTGACTTTCCTACGGCGAATATTCAGATGTTTAGGAAAAATACGCCAATAACAGGTGTTTATGCGGTTACTATGACAGGGATTGATAATCAGAAAATTACTGGGATTGCCAATGTAGGTACACGGCCGACCGTTGATGGCGATAAAAAAGTGATCTTAGAAACTTACCTTTTTGATTTCAATGAAGAAATATATGGGCGCTACGTTGAAGTTCATTTTAAACAAAAAATCAGGGATGAAGTGCGTTTTGATTCAATCGATCAACTCAAAGCACAGATAGAAAAAGATATAATCATCGCAAAACAAATTTTAGACGACTAAGAAACCATGGATTACAAAAAAACACTTAATTTACCTAAAACCGCCTTCCCCATGAAAGGTAATTTGGCTCAGCGCGAGCCTGAGCGTTTAAAAAAATGGAATGTAGCTGGGTTATATCAAAAAATTAGAGAAAAATTTGCAGGCAGAACTAAATTTATTTTGCATGACGGGCCTCCTTATGCCAATGGTGCTATTCATATTGGTCACGCTGTGAACAAAGTTTTGAAAGATATTATTATTAAATCCAAGTCGCTTAATGGGTTTGATGCCCCTTATGTTCCTGGCTGGGATTGCCATGGGTTGCCTATTGAGCTGATGGTTGAAAAGAAAATAGGTAAAGCTGGTGTTAAAGTCTCCCCTGCTATTTTTCGTAAAGAATGTCGCACTTATGCAGCCAAGCAGGTAAAACTTCAGAAAGAAGAATTCATTCGTCTGGGCATATTAGCTGAGTGGGATAAACCTTATTTAACAATGGATTTTACCTTTGAAGCAGATATTGTTCGTTCATTAGGAAAAATCGCCAATAAAAGTCATTTGAGTAAAGGTGCTAAACCAGTGCATTGGTGTACCGATTGTGGCTCTGCACTGGCTGAAGCCGAGGTGGAGTACGAAGATAAACATTCTCCTGCCATTGATGTTCGCTTTAAAGTCATTGATGAAGATGCTTTTTTTGCTGCTTGTAGCCATGTACCAGAACATCAAGGTAGCGGTGCCTTATCAATCGTTATTTGGACAACTACACCCTGGACATTGCCTGCAAACCAGGGGGTTGCTATTCATCCTGAACTTGAATATGTGGTTGTTCAATGTGAAATTGATGGGCAGCAGGAACGCTTAGTGATTGCCGAGTCTTTGTTAAAAGATGCAATGCATCGTTATGGCGCAGGGGAGCATCATGTGATTGCCTATTGCAAAGGCAATGTATTAAACCAACAAAAGCTACAGCACCCTTTTTATGATCGACAAGTACCTATCATATTAGGGGAGCATGTGACCACTGAAGCAGGTACTGGTGCTGTACATACTGCACCTGGACATGGTCAGGATGACTATGTGGTTGGTATGAATAATGGTTTGCCTATAGATAACCCCGTTGGTGCTAATGGTGTGTTTTTACCCAATACAGAGTTTTTTGCAGGTGAGCATGTGTTCAGTGCTAACGAACATGTACTGGAAGTGCTAAGAGAAAAAGGTCAATTGCTACATCATAAAGCCATTCTGCATAGTTACCCACATTGCTGGCGGCATAAAACCCCGATTATTTTTAGGGCCACACCGCAATGGTTTATCTCTATGGATAAAAATAACTTGCGGAAACAGGCATTAACCGAAGTAAAACGTGTGAAATGGATACCCGATTGGGGACAAGCACGGATTGAAGGCATGATTGAAAGTCGGCCAGACTGGTGTATTTCAAGGCAGCGTACTTGGGGAGTACCTATCGCCTTATTTGTACATAAAGAAACAGGTGATCTACATCCTCGCACACAAGAATTAATTGAAGAAATTGCACTGCGTATTGAGGAAAAAGGCATTGATGCCTGGTTTGAACTCGATGCAAAAGAATTGATTGGCGATGATGCAGAACACTATGAAAAAATGCAAGACACACTGGATGTCTGGTTTGACTCAGGTGTTACTCATGCTACCGTGCTAGATCGTCGTGAATATTTGAATTTCCCTGCTGATTTGTATTTAGAGGGTTCTGATCAACATAGGGGATGGTTTCAATCATCGCTATTGGCTTCGATTGCGATGAATGATGTGGCACCCTATAAGACCGTATTAACACATGGTTTTGCCGTGGATGCTGAGGGCAAAAAAATGTCCAAATCCAAGGGTAATGTGGTCGCGCCGCAGACAATAATGAAATCACTAGGCGCTGATGTTCTGCGCTTATGGGTCGCTGCGACAGACTATCGCGGTGAAATGAATGTTTCGGATGAAATTTTGAAACGTACCTCTGATGGTTATCGTCGCTTAAGAAATACGGCACGTTTCCTGTTATCTAATTTAGAAGGTTTTGACCCTGCCACAGACAAAATTGAAGCTAAAGACATGCTGGCATTAGATCGCTGGGTTGTTGACAGAGCCTATCAATTGCAAGAGGAAGTTATTGCCGCTTATAATGATTATCAATTTCAGCAAATCTATCAAAAAGTACATCATTTTTGTGCCACGGATTTAGGTGGATTTTATCTGGACATTATTAAAGATAGACAATACACAGCAAAAGCAGATGGCTTGGCACGTCGTTCAGCTCAAACTGCTATGTACCATGTAGTTGAAGCTTTAACACGTTGGTTAGCACCTATCATCAGTTATACCGCAGATGAAATCTGGCAATATATTCCTGGTCAGCGTAGCGACTCCATTTTTCTTGAAACTTGGCATGAAGGTTTGTTTGAATTGGATGAAAATGCCAAGATGGATAGGGCTTTCTGGGAAAAAATCATGTTAGTCCGACCTGCTGTCAGTAAAGAAATTGAACAATTACGCTCAAAAGGTGAAATCGGCTCATCTTTAAATGCAGAAGTTGAATTATATTGTAATGAGGATTATTTTAAGGCATTAAGCAAATTATCCAGTGAATTACATTTTATTTTTATTACCTCAGGTGCATTATTAGCGGAAGAAAAATTTTGTCCAGATGATGCAATACAAACGGATGTTGAAGGCATTAAATTAAGAGTCATTGCTTCAAAACATAAAAAGTGTGTTCGGTGCTGGCATCATCGCTATGATGTAGGCGAACATAAAAAACATCCTGAACTCTGTGGTCGTTGCATTAAAAATATTGATGGTGAAGGAGAAAATCGTCAATATGCTTAAATGGATGTGCTTATCTCTGATAGTTCTGGTTCTTGATCAATGGAGTAAGATAACTATTGATAGTGCAATGCAGCTCTATCAATCTATCGCTATTGTGCCTTATTTTAATCTGACTTATGTGCATAACAGTGGTGCTGCATTTAGTTTTTTAAGTGGGGCAGGGGGCTGGCAGCGCTGGTTCTTTGCCGTTATGGCATTATCTATTAGTGCTGTCTTGGCTGTTTGGCTCTATCGTCTAAAAAACAATGAAACCTTGTTAGCTATTGCTTTATCACTGGTACTAGGTGGTGCTATAGGTAACTTGATTGACCGCTTGGTCTATGGCTATGTTATCGACTTTTTAGATGTCTATTATCAAACATGGCACTGGCCTACCTTTAATGTAGCTGATATGGCAATATCTTTAGGCGTATTCTTAATGCTATTGGAAAGTTTTGGTGTGGGCAGCCCTTCAAATGAAGAAGTCGATGATAAGTTAAACTAGATTTTCTGGGTCTATGTTGAATAGAGTGGGGCATTAAATTTTATTACTCATCCCTATTAAAGGTTACAATAGTCAGTTAATTTAAAAAAAGAATTAGGTGTGATCATGCAAATTATTCAGGAAGCTCTGACATTTGATGATGTTTTATTAGTACCTGCACACTCGACAGTATTGCCTCGCAATGTAGAATTAAAAACCAAGTTAACGCGGAATATTCATCTTAATATTCCATTGGTCTCTGCAGCGATGGATACCGTGACAGAGGCAAGGCTGGCTATTGCTATTGCTCAGGAAGGCGGCATCGGCATTATTCATAAGAATATGACGGTAGAAGAGCAGGCGCGTGAGGTTGTTCATGTTAAGAAATATGAAAGCGGTGTAATCAAAGAGCCAATAACGGTTTCATCAGATGCAACGGTTAGAGAGGTAATGGATTTAACCCGTGCCAAGAATATATCAGGTGTACCTGTTGTAGATGGTGATGACTTGGTGGGCATTGTCACCAGCCGTGATTTACGTTTTGAAACACGTCTGGATGAAAAAGTATCGTCAGTGATGACACCTAAAGAACGATTGGTTACGGTGAATGAATTTGCCGATCATAAAGAAGCGATTGCTTTATTGCATGAGTATCGTATTGAAAAAGTATTAGTCGTTAATGAAGACTTTCATTTATGCGGCATGATTACGGTTAAGGATATTCAAAAAGCCAAAGATTATCCTAATGCTTGTAAGGATGAGCAGGAAAGGTTAAGAGTAGGTGCAGCGGTAGGCACCAGCGAAGGCACAGAGCAACGGGTTGAAGCGTTGGTGAATGCTGGAGTTGATGTGATTATTGTCGATACTGCACATGGACATTCTCAGGGTGTATTAGATAGAGTGCGTTGGGTTAAAAGCAATTATCCCGATGTAGACGTGGTTGGTGGCAATATTGCGACTGCTGATGCAGCTAAAGCACTCGTGCAAGCTGGTGCTGATGGGGTTAAAGTCGGAATTGGTCCAGGCTCTATATGTACTACGCGAATTGTAGCTGGTGTGGGTATGCCACAAATCACTGCAGTGAGTAATGTGGCAGAGGCTTTAAAAGATACCGGTATTCCTTTAATTGCTGATGGGGGTATTCGTTATTCAGGCGATGTGGCAAAAGCATTAGCGGCCGGAGCCTGTGCTGTGATGTTAGGTGGTTTATTTGCTGGTACGGAAGAAGCACCTGGTGAGGTCGAATTATTTCATGGTCGTTCTTATAAATCTTATCGAGGCATGGGGTCTTTAGGCGCTATGTCTCAACAACAAGGTTCCAGTGATCGCTATTTTCAGGAAGAAGATACGGTTGAAAAATTAGTGCCAGAAGGTATTGAAGGGCGTGTGCCTTATAAGGGCAGTATGTTGGCAATTATTCACCAACTACTGGGCGGAATTAAAGCAAGCATGGGTTATACGGGTAGTCGTTCTATCAAAACCATGCATGATAATGCTCAGTTTGTGCGAGTAACGAGTGCAGGCATGCGAGAAAGCCATGTGCATGATGTGACCATTACCAAAGAAGCACCTAATTATCAAGTGTCTTAAGTATTATTTGTTTAATATCCCTCCCCTTTGGAGAGGGATATTTTGTGGTTTTTATCAGATTATAGAGCATTCTTTTGAGTCAACAACAGTCAGCGAATATCCATTCGCATAAAATCCTTATTTTGGATTTTGGTTCCCAATATACTCAGTTAATCGCACGTAGAATTCGTGAGATCGGCGTTTATTGTGAAATATTTTCTTGTGAATGCAGTGCAGAAGAGATTCAACGGTTTTCTGCGAAAGGTATTATTCTGTCGGGCGGACCAGAAAGCGTGACCAGTGGCAGTACGCCTAGAGCACCACAGATAGTATTTGAATTAGGTATTCCTGTCTTAGGCATCTGTTACGGTATGCAAACGATGACGGAGCAGATGGGTGGTACTGTTGTATCATCAGATCATCGTGAGTTTGGTTATGCACAAATAAGAGCAAGAGGTCATTCTAAGTTATTAACGGATATTGGAGACCATGTCACTGAGCAAGGTTTTGGTTTACTTGATGTATGGATGAGTCATGGTGATAGGGTCGTTGGCTTGGCAGAAGGTTTTAAATTAATAGCTAGTTCAGAAGGTGCTCCTATTGCTGGAATTGGTTGTGAGGAAAAAGCATTTTATGGTTTGCAGTTTCATCCAGAGGTCACTCATACCAAACAAGGTGGCAGAATTCTACAGCGTTTTGTAGTGGATATATGTGGCTGTGATGCACTGTGGACAGCCAATAACATCATTGAAGATAGCATTCAGTCTGTTAGAGACTCGGTGGGAACTGATCAAGTTATTCTGGGCTTGTCAGGTGGTGTGGATTCATCAGTGGTTGCTGCTTTATTGCATAAAGCGATAGGTCAACAGTTAACTTGTGTATTTGTAGACACAGGATTGCTACGTTTAAATGAAGGCGATCAAGTGATGAGCATGTTTGAGAAAAACATGGGAGTCAAAGTCATACGGGTCGATGCTGAACAGCGTTATTTGTATGCTTTAAAAGACGAAGCTGATCCTGAAGCCAAGCGTAAGATTATTGGGAATTTATTTGTAGAAATATTCCAGCAAGAAGCCGATAAATTAACCGATGCAAAATGGTTGGCGCAAGGGACTATTTATCCTGACGTGATTGAGTCTGCTGCCTCCAAAAGTGGTAAAGCGCATTTAATTAAATCACATCATAATGTCGGTGGTCTGCCTGAAGACATGACGCTAAAGTTGGTTGAACCATTAAGAGAATTATTTAAGGATGAAGTGAGAAAACTTGGATTAGAGTTAGGCTTGCCAGAGGATATGGTTTTTCGCCATCCTTTTCCAGGACCAGGTTTAGGTGTCAGAATCCTGGGTGAAGTTAAAAAAGAATTTGCTGATTTATTACGTCTGGCAGATGCTATATTTATTGAAGAACTTTATCGACATGATCTTTATGACAAGGTGAGCCAGGCTTTTGCTGTCTTTTTGCCGGTTAAATCAGTGGGCGTTATGGGCGATGGTCGGCGATATGATTATGTGATAGCCATACGTGCAGTGGAAACCATTGATTTTATGACGGCACGCTGGGCACATTTGCCTTATGAATTTCTGGGTTTAATTTCACGTAGGATCATTAATGAAGTAGCTGGCATTTCAAGAGTCACCTATGATATTTCAGGAAAACCACCAGCAACGATAGAGTGGGAGTAGTTTCAAAATTTGTGTTGTTAGATGCGTATAAGTGAGACTGACCAACAATGGATGGGTTATGCCATTCGGCTTGCGCAAAGGGCGAAAAATAATGGCGAGGTGCCAGTAGGTGCAGTGCTGATTAAGAATAATTGTTGCTTGGCAGAAGGCTGGAATAGACCGATAAGTAGTTACGACCCAACCGCACACGCTGAAATTGTAGCCATACGCCAAGCAGGTAATGTTGTTGGAAATTATAGATTAATGGACTGCACGCTTTATGTAACCTTAGAACCCTGTGTTATGTGTATGGGGGCAATTTCTCACGCTCGAATTGATCGTTTGGTATTTGGTGCATTTGATCCTAAGCGGGGTGCGGTATGTAATGCCTTACATTTAACAGATGCCTCTTTTCTGAATCATAAGGTTGATTGGCAAGGAGGCGTGCTTGAGGATGTTTGTGTGGACTTGTTGAGTGGTTTTTTTAAGGCAAAACGGAAAAAGTAATAGTCTCTTGTTCAGGCTCTAAAGACTGGCTGGTTCAAAGCTCGGCGCTTTGTTTTCAGGTTGTTCTGGTTTTAATGACATGACTTCTTTTTCTGTCTGGTTTTCTTCTGTCAGCCAAACTAATAAATCATAGTAACTTCGAATATTTTCCACATAACGAACGGGTTCTTTTCCTCTGGCATAGCCATGTCGTGTCTGCTCATACCACTTCTTCTGACTCAATAATGGTAGTGTTTGTTTAACATCCAGCCATTTATCAGAATTACCTTGTCTTTTTTGAGTTAAAATTCGTGCGTCTTCTAAATGACCGAAACCTACATTATATGAAGCAAGAGCAAACCATGTGCGATCAGGTTCTTGAATACGCGCGGGTATTTTTTTAAGTCTTTGTTTGAAGTAGAGTGCGCCACCTGTAATGCTCTGTGTAGCATCTGTCCTGTCTTTGACTCCAACTTGTTTTGCCGTTGCTGATGTTAGCATCATTAAGCCTTTAACACCTGTGGGTGATGTGGTGTCTGTTCGCCAGTGAGACTCCTGATAACCAATGGCAGCCAATAAGCGCCAGTCGATAATATGCTTTTTTGCTTCAGTTTTAAAAAGGTGGATGAATTTTGGAAGACGACTTTCCATGTGTAGTCGAAAGGTACAATTGCCGACATAATTCAGGTTGCTGGTATTGCCATAATGTTTTTCAAGTAATTGTTGTAAGGTTTTATTTTGTTTTATTTGTTTGAAAAACAAACTGACTTCATCGTAGAAGCTGTTGTCTTTGGAATGAGGTAGTGCCCAGGCAAGCTGACGTGGTTCTGTGATATCAAAGGCAGTACGCAGTTTTGGGTAGAAGCGTTTTATTAAGCCTGCCTGGTGGGAGTCAGCAATAGTGTAGTCAATTAAACCTTCATTGACCAAATAGAGCAAGCCATCAGAATCTAATTTGCTATTAATGTTCCAGTTAAGTTCTAGGTGGTCGGTTTTTAAATGAATTAAAGTGTCAAGATGACTAGTACCTTTGACTATTTCTATGATGCCAGTGGATAGATCGGCAATCGTTTTAGGGCGTTTTTTTCCAGAGCGATAAATAATTTGCTCTGTAATGCTTTGGTAGGATGGTGCGAAACGCATGTTTTTTTTACGTTGACTGGTAATGGTCAGTCCAGCTGCTGCAATATCTGCTTTATTGTTAGAAATGTCGTTTAAGATTTTGTCGAAAGTGCCAGGAAGAATAAAGTTTACTTTTACCTTGAGTCGTTTGGCAAAAAGCATTACCAGGTCGTATTCCAACCCAGTTAGGCCGTCTGCACCTTCATAATAAGTGGTTGGATCTTTGCGCGTAATGACATTGATTTCACCTCGATGTTTTATTTGTTCAAGTCGAGTGAAGCCAAGGTGAGATATTGAGTAATTATCGCAAGCAGACAGCAATGATAAAAAAACAATGCTGATAACTAGAGGGCTGTCCAAGAATAGAAACCGTAGCGAGGGAGGTCTGTTTTGAGTCGGTTTTTTCGATTGTTTGAGACGAATAGTTGCGCTATTTAACGAAAATGATCGGGAAAAATGGGCAAAATGGTTTTTCCATAGTAGGTTTTCTATTCTTGGACAGCCTCTTGAGGTAATACTATTTTTTGACATTGTATGGGTAAAGGATGGCTGAGTTCTCTAATAGATATTTTGTTCATCACGAAATTTTTTATAGGTATTGATGAGTGCATTGGTGGAGGAGTCATGTGTGTTAATGCGTTCACCACTTTTAAGCTCTGGCAAAATGGCTTTGGCAAGGACTTTTCCTAATTGAACACCCATTTGGTCAAAGGAGTTAATATTCCAGATAATGCCTTGAGTAAAAATCTTATGTTCATAAAAAGCAATTAAAGTACCTAGCGTGCGAGGTGTGAGCTTTCTGTAAAGAAACGAGTTTGAAGGTTTGTTACCAGGAAAAACTTTAGACTTTACTAAAAGAGGATCGGTTGATCCTATATCATTTTCAACTTCCTGTTGAGTTTTTCCTTGCATTAGTGCTTCAGGTTGAGCCAAAAAGTTAGAGATTAAAATATCGTGGTGTACAGGGGAGTCATAATGTCCATGCGCAGCGGCAAGAAAATCGCAGGGAATGACTTTGGTACCTTGGTGAATTAACTGGTAAAAGGCATGTTGGCCATTGGTGCCCGTTTGCCCCCATATAATAGGACCTGTATTGTAATTAACATCTTGTCCGTCAACTGTCGTTGATTTTCCGTTACTCTCCATATCGCCTTGTTGAAAATAATCGGCAAAGAAATAAAGAGATTGATCGTAGGGCAGTAGGCAATGCGATTCAACCCGAAAAAAATTGTTATACCAAATACCTAGCAAAGCCATGATTACTGGAATGTTTTTTTCTAATGGGGTGTCATGAAAGTGGTTATCAGCAAGGTGAGCACCCATTAATAATTCTTCAAAGTTATCCATACCTATAGAAATTGCAATGGATAATCCAATGGCAGACCAGAGGGAGTAGCGGCCACCAACCCAGTCCCAGAACTCAAACATATTGTCTGTATTAATACCAAAGGCAGAAACGTTTTCTTTATGGGTGGAAATAGCGACAAAATGTCGTTCAATAGCAGATTTGTCAAAAGCAGACTGAAGCAACCATTTACGCGCAGTGTGAGCGTTTGTCATGGTTTCTTTGGTATTAAAAACTTTTGAAGCAATAAGAAACAAGGTGGTTTCAGGATTGAGTTGCTTTAAGGTGGTGATAATATCTGTTTGATCGACATTAGAGACGAAATGTGCTGTTAAATTAGGTGTTGAATAAGGTTCAAGTGCTGTTGTGACCATCTTTGGGCCAAGATCCGAGCCGCCTATGCCAATATTGACAACATCTGTAATCGGCTTGTTGGTGTAGCCTCTCCATTCTCCTGATCTAACTTTCTCCGAAAAAACGCGGATTTTAGCAAGTACTCGGTTGACATCAGGCATGACATCATTGCCTTCAGAATAGATAGGTGTATTGCTTCTATTTCTAAGTGCTATGTGAAGAACCGATCTTTTTTCAGTGGCATTAATAATTTCCCCTGAGAACATGGCTTGGGTTTTTTCTGTCAGCTTTGTCTGTTTGGCTAAATTGATGAGTAAGGGGAGAGTTTGTTCAGTAATCCTATTTTTTGAATAATCAAAAAGTATACCGTTAAAATGCAAAGAAAATTTTTTATGACGTTGGCTATCAGCGTTGAATTGTTCTTTCATTGAAAGAGAGCTGATTTCATTATAATGTGTTTTCAGGGCTTGCCATTCTGAAGAGTCAGGTAAGGAGGACATTTTTTTTCCGTTCATTAGATGTAAGAGAAGTCTACGTAAACTAAGGGGTAATGGCAAATGTTTTACGCAGATAGAAATTGATTATGAGCTATCAATGAAGATAACAAGCGGACTTTAAATGCCATCTAAAAACGATCTAAATCAAGAAGGCTGGAATTTAATTGTGTGAGAATAGTCATTACTTGGTAATAACAGGGGCATAGCAAGAGATGTCTTTATTTGGTTATGGCAATATGCTAAAGTTAGCACTTGTTTTCAGTCTAGGCAACAGGTGCGTGTGCCATGGTTTAATCTGATTGCAAAACTAATAACAAATAAAACAACTGGAAGGTATTTATGAATAAAAAACAATGGTTAAGAAAGAGTTTCCTAAGCATTTTAGGCTTGTTATTCTCATCAGCTCTTTGGGCACATGGGGGGGCAGCAGGTACAGATACTGACCAGTGTAAATTTGAATTAGAGCCAGATCACTGGATTCATTATACAGCGTATCAACCTTCATCTTACCCTGGTGATGAGTTTTGCGGTAATTTACCTGATTTAGGTACAACTACTTTATTAGTATTTGATTATCAAGATATCAGATATCGTAATATGGCTGTTGAATTTGAAGTAACAAAAGAACCTGAAGGCACTGTGATTTTTAAGAAAAATGCCAAAAAGCATAAATCAGGTACGGTTAACTTAAATATAGGAAATATTGTTGAAGCGGGTAAATATTTGATTCATATTACTTTGCTTCAAGATAGCGGAGAAAGACTGGATGCTCACATGGCTTTTCAGGCTGGCTCAGGTAAAGGAACAAGTAAAATAACATTACTTATTTACTTATTAGTATTACTTGCTGTTTTCTATGTTTTCTATATTTCAAATGCAGGTTTCAAAATGAAAGTTGATTCTTTCATTAAAAGTAATACATCAATGAAAGAATAATAAGCGGTTTAAAATTCATACCCAATAATTTGTTAAAGTTATTGGTAAAATTGCCTAAGTGGCGAGAGTGTTTAAAGCTCTTGTTTCTTAGGTTTCATAAATAAATAACTTCCAAAACTGACTTGTAATATTTCTAATTCAAAGATGAAAATAGTTGCAAATGCAGGTATTTAGGTTTGAACTGGTCGCAAGTTCTTGAGTCAGTTTCGGAAGTTATTTAATCTTGAATATATTTAGGCAGATAAATATATTCTGTAGTAAATTAATTAAAGGTAAAAAATGATGCGAAAACATCCTTTGAGTGTAATTTTGGGTGTAGCCTCACTCATGGCATCAATGGCGGTGTCAGCGGCTGTAGGATTACCCGGATCAACAAAAGTTGATAAAGGTGAAGTAGAGATAATTTGTCGATCAATGGAGGCGGAATGGCGAAAAGCACAAACTATTGATGGGGTTAAGATACAAGAGTCTTTACGATGTGACCCTGATAACCCTGCACAAATAGCAGCTGAAGTAAAAGGGACTAACAATATATCAATGGAAACATTGATGAATACCTATTATGCGGCTGATGCCATTATTAAGAAAAATGATATGGATGGGGATGGAGATCCTGATCTGATTATTATTAAATTGGAAGTGGCTGAATTGAACGGGCATTCGCCAGATTTTCCTGGTTTAGTACCTACTTTTGATATGGCACCTGGAATACAGCCTGGTATGTGGGTTTTTGCACCTAAATCCAGAGGTATGGCAACCAATAGTTTTGTCGGCACGGATGCTAACCCATTACTGAGAGCACCATCTCCAGCAATACGTGTAGAACAAGGCGATACTCTTTGGATTCAGTTAGAAAACAGTCATTACTTCCCACACACCATACACCTTCATGGCGTTGATCACCCTTTTGTTGATAATAAAGGAGAAGGTAATGATGGAGTGCCTCAGACCAGTGACAAATTTGTGTTGCCAGGTCAAAGTCGAACCTACGAAATTAGACCAAGAATTCCAGGAACCTTTGTTTATCATTGTCATGTACAAACGCATGTTCATGTAGCGATGGGTTTGATTGGTATGCTTATTGTAGAGGAAAACCGGCCTAATAACTGGGTGCAAACATTGAATGTGGGTGATGGTCAGGTTAGACACCCATCAAAAGCGATTCTTGAAGAATATGATAGCGAATATGATATGCAATATCATGCGATGGACAAGGAGTTGAATAATATTATTCAGAAATATAATGATCCACGGTTAATTGCTAAAGCAATGAATCGTGAATATGATATTACTGATTCTACAGAGGATTATCATACTTTAAATGGACGTTCCTTCCCTTATACGCTACGAGAATCGATGATTGTTGCTGAGCCTAATAAGACTATTAAAATTCGTATGTTCAATAGTAGTAGTGAAATGATGGCTATTCATACACATGGACATAAGGCTACGATTACCCATTATGATGGTATTGAGCAGAATCCAATTGCTCAAATTATGCGAGATACGTATGATATTTCACCCGCTCAGCGTAATGATTTGAAAATCAGTACCGTTGATGATGGTCTCCATAGTTATGGAGAAGGTATCTGGATTTTTCATGATCATATGGAAAAAGGGATTACTACAGATGGTATGAACCCAGGTGGTAACGTAAGTGCATTAGTATATAAAAAATATCTAAATAAAGTGGGTATGCCAAAAGCCATTGGTGAAAGTGCAGAAGCTTTGTTTACCAAAAAATTTCAACAACGGAAATTACCTGTTTGGCAAGATATTGAAGGATGGGATTTAGGTGAAATTGATGCGAGAGGATATAAGCCTCCAGCTGCTGCAATTCCAATGGCAGTGGAAGCAGGCCCTAAACCATTTAAAGCGGTAACAGAGGAAAATCAGAACACCGGAGATGGTGCTTTCACTAATCTTATATTAGGGTTGTTAATTGGCATAGCGCTGTATTTGTTGTATTTCAATCGTGAGCAACTATTAGTCACGGCAAAAGCTAGAATTGCACAATTTAAAAAAGGAGATAAGTAATGCGACACTTATTGTTTATTGCACTTTTGTCATTGTTTATTTCGAACCCAGTTTTTGCAAAAAAGGAATTCATGGTTCATAACCGTTTAATGGATCATGGTGACGGACATTTGATGGATATGGATGGTGGCATGGTCATGGGGCAAAATAAAGATACTTTGCCAGGGGGCTGCGATAAAATTGCTGCGACTAAAGAGATCACTGTACATGCGGGACATAAATACGCTAAAAAGTTCCCCGGCACAATGTTTGCCTTTGACACGCAAGAGTATCAGTTTGAGCCTTGTACTAAATTAACCGTACATTTTGTTAATGATGATAATATTCGGCATCAATGGATGATGCATGGTTTGCCAAAGTATCTATATCCTAAAGGTATGTTTCATTTAGAAGTAACAGGGCCAGGGAAAATATCAGGTACTTTAATTTTTCCACCCAATGATAAAACCTATCTAGTGCATTGCGATATTTCTCAGCACATGGAAAAAGGTATGAAAGGTCAGCTTAAAATTGGCGATGGCAGTGGTGACTTACCCAGTATTCCAGGTCTAACAGCTTACGTTGTTCAAGATGATTACAGTAATAGTGTTCCTGAGCAAGTTGTTATTCCTGCAACAAAGAAAGAAAAAGCGACTAAGGCTGCTAAAGTATCAGAGGCGAGTAATTCTGGTCTTTCTGGGGTAATGATTATTGGTATAGTCGCTGGAGTATTACTGGCTCCCCTATTAATTCGACGGTTTAAGGGGATGTCAACGGGTGAAATTATCAGTGCGATCATAGAAATGATCTCGCAAGGTATAGCGATGTTAATAAAATTAATTTCTGCATTAATAGAAAAATTTACTGCAAAAAAAGTAATAGAGCTAGCTGATAAGTAATGCCTAAAAAACTAATTTAAAGCCTCTGAAGTCACTAGGTTTCAGGGGCTTTTTTATGGGGAAAAGAAATGATAGACGAGGCAGTGGGATTATGGGGGCTTTTTTTTAGTGCCTTTATAGCATCAACAATTGCACCTGGTGGATCAGAGATTCTGCTGGCTTATATGGTCAGCGAGCAAATGTTTAATAGTGAAGTGATGGTGTTGGTTGCTACAATAGGAAATACTTTAGGTGCATTCACAACTTGGTTTTTAGGTGTGTTGGCAGCAAAAAAATTTCCAGCAGAAGAATGGCTTTCAGGCAAAAAACAGAAATCATTATATTTTGTTAGAAAGTGGGGGGTATGGTCACTATTTTTTTCATGGCTTCCTGTTGTAGGGGATGGCTTGTGTTTTGCTGGGGGATGGTTAAAACTACCCTTTGTTTTTTCAAGTGTTATTATTTTTGTCGGTAAAGCGATGCGTTATATTTTTGTAGCTTATATATTTAATTAGGTGTTTTGATGTTGAGATATTTTCCCGCAGTAGATGTTGAAATTGTCCATAACAAGAGAGATTACGCAATTATTGCTTTTTCTTTTGTTGTGGTTACGCTGTGCTTTTTAATTGATTCAGTTGCTGATTCCAGATTGCAATTAGCACTGGGGATTGCGGGTTGGCTTTGTTTAATTGCTCTGTTATATGGAGAATGTAAATATGTAAGAGCGCAGATATTTGTTGCAGTGATATTTGCAACCATAGGTGAAAATTTTGCTTCTATTTATATGGCAGGATATACCTATCGCTTAGAAAATGTACCTGCGTTTGTACCGCCTGGGCATGGTATTGTTTATTTAACAGCTGTGGTGATAGGACGCTGTGGGGTTTTTATGCAATATGCTAGAAAATTAGCATTGTTTGTCGTTTTGGCTGGAGGCCTCTGCTCTATTTTAGCATTGAGTAGTATTATTGGCAGAGAAGATCAAATTGGAACCTTGTTGTTTGTTATTTATTTGTTGTTTCTATTTAAAGGGCGATCCCCTATGGTTTATTTAGGTGCTTTTTTTATTACGACATGGGTGGAAATAGTGGGGACATCATTAGGCACTTGGAACTGGGCTGCGATAGATCCGGCATCAACATTAACCCAAGGCAACCCACCTAGTGGAGTCGCCGCTTGGTATTGTCTAGTTGATGCAATAGCAATAGGCTGTGCTATTCCGGTGTTAAATGGGGTGGCAAGAGGATTAGCTTTTCTGGGATTAAGGGGCAGTGTTAAAGAAGAGGTTTAGTGGCTGTAAAAATACCATATTCAATAATATTGTCGCTGAACAAGCGGTGTTGTGCTATTCCTACCTTGAAATTAGCTGTCTGTGCTTTACTTCTTAGACCTAGCCATTGGCTGATTTTTTGTACTGGCTTTAGGCGGTTGGCTACTTTAAGCATATAGTCTGCTGAAGGTAAAGTTTCAGCGGTTATATCGGTGTATATAATTTCTTGGAAATTGTTTTTTTCTAATGATTCAGTGAATGTTTTGCGCAAACATAAATTAGGCACAGCCCAGCCATTTAAACAGGTGACAATATCTTGCCATTCATCATCGTTAAACGCATTACGCTGTAAATAGCCATCGCAAATAATAATTTTTCCACCAGGGCGTAGTAAACGATGGGCTTCTTTTAAAAAACCACCTTTATTCAGGGCGTGGCAAACACTTTCTAAGGCCCAAACTATATCAAATGATTCATTTTCAAAATGAGTGGCACAGAAGTCGGTCACTTCAAAGCTAATGTTATCAGCAACTTTTTGTCTTTTGGCGTGTTGTTGAGCATGTTTGACTTGTTGTTGGCTAATGGTAATCGCGGTGACACGGTTGTTATGATGTTTAGCCATCCAGATAGAGCTGCCACCAATGCCGCAGCCAGCATCTAGGACATGATCATCGGCAGATATTTTAGCTAAATCATACAATAATTGATTTTTATTGATTAAGGCTTGATGATGTGAAGTCGTTTTATCATCCCAATAACCATAATGTAAAGCCAGATTTTCACGATTACACCAGGCAAATAAATAATCGTGATAACAGTCATCATAGTGTTTTGCTGCATCTGATTTAAGCTCATCAGTGGATAACGCAGTGTTTTTTCTTAGTGTTTGGTCTCTATAATCTTGATTGGGATGTATCTGATGCATTGAGTTTTTTGAATAAATACCAGGAAAAATAACAGCCCATTATATTCTGTTCTCATAAAGAACTATAGCTTTTAGTTTACTTGCTAAGCTATGATGCAGTAGTATTGATTTTATCTAATTAACTATATGAAGAGGATAGTTTATGCAACGTCGTGATTTTATAAATTTAACTGTAGTGAGTGCAGGATCAAGTCTAGTTGTGCCTGCAAGTGTGGCATTTGCTGGAAGTAAAGACAATGCCGAAGGTAGTGTTTATTTTACCAAAGAAAACCCAGGTCGATGGAGCAAGAAAGCAAGGGGGCATTTACCCAATATTGAATTAAAAAAGGACGGCAATAAAATAAATGTAACAGTGACAACAGCGCATGGTATGGATGGATATGCACATTATATTGTTAAACATGTCTTGTTAGATCAGAACTATAATTTTCTTGCTGAGAAAATGTTTGATCCGACTAAAGACAAAGTACCTGTTTCAAATTTTACACTCAAAAATTACAAGGGTTATGTGCATCTGTTAAGTATGTGTAATAAACACGATGTCTGGCTCAGTGGAAAAAAAGTTTGATAGCGAGTTTATTTGTTGCACATTACCTTAGTTAACCCATTCCTGTTGTAAGAGATATAAAAGTGAATAAGAAACTGGAAGCATCTACTCAAATATTCATTTGAAAAAAGCATTATTGATGATTATGGATGTGAAAAATTTTATGATGAGTATGCAGAAGAATCGAATTTATTATCCAAACAAAGAGCATATTTGAAGAAAAAAATAGGGTGAAGGTGATTATTTAAAATGCAGATAGATTCTGACGTACAATTTAGCCGGCTCGACATTGCTTTTTCCCACTTTCTGAGCGAAAGAACATGTTTTCAGCAGCAACAAAAAATAGAATTTGAAAAGTTGTGTGCTCGATTGTCAAACCAGCAATCTGAAGGTCATAGTTGTTTACTTGTTAATGAGAGTGAGCAGCTATTATTACAAGCTTCAGGATTGTTGTTGGATAAAAATAATTCGGCATTGATCATGGAAAATAATAGGCTTTATTTGCAAAGATATTGGCACTATGAGAATAGATTGGCCATACAAATTAAAAATTTACTTACTCGAACAGTTTTTGTTGAAGGGCTTGATTTGTTAATAAGTCGTTATTTTATTGATTTGATCGATGAAATTGATTGGCAACGAGAAGCTGTAAAAAAAGCAGTCGCTCAATCGTTTTGCATGATTACAGGAGGCCCAGGGACTGGTAAAACAAGTACTGTGGTGAAAATGCTGGCGATTTTACAGGAGTTATCAGAGTATCCTTTACATATTGCATTAGCAGCACCCACAGGAAAGGCCGCTATGCGATTACAGCAATCGTTGATACAAAATAAAAATAGCTTGCCCTGTTCTGAATACATTAAAAAACAAATCCCAGAAACTGTGAGTACCTTGCATTATTTGCTGGGTGCTCAACGCAATTCGCCATTTTTTAAACATAATTCACAGCTGCCTTTGGTTTATGACCTGGTCGTGGTTGATGAGGCTTCAATGGTGGATCTGGCTTTAATGAGTAAGTTGGTTGATGCCTTAAAACCTGAAGCCAGATTGATTTTATTGGGCGACAAAGATCAGTTGTCTTCTGTGGAGTCTGGGGCAATATTAGCTGATTTAACCGCAAGCTTGCCTGAACATAGCTATGCGTTAAAAAAATCCTATCGTTTTCAAGGTGAAATTAAAGCCTTGGCAGATGCAGTCAATATGCAATCAGTTGATAAGGCTTGGCAGCTTCTTGAGCGTGGGGGTAACAATATTGGTTTACTAAAAACTGACATAATCAATAGTATGGTTGATGGCTATGATAATTATTTAAAGTGTGTAAACAACAAGTCTGAATTAACTGAAATATTTGATGCATTTAATGATTTTCAAGTGCTTTGTTCCAATCGGAAAGGCGAGCGTGGCGTGATCTCCATTAACGACAGGTTTGAAAAGCAGTTGCTGAAGGAGAATAAAGTTTGGCTTTCAGGACAATGGTATATTGGAAGACCTGTTATTGTGATGGAAAATAGTCCTAGCGTGTCCTTGTATAACGGTGATGTGGGGATCTGTTTGTGGGATCAAGAAGCAAATAAACTGGCTGCTTTTTTTTTACCTGCTGACGGGGGTATAAAAAAAGTAAGCATTGGCAGAATGCCAGCGAATGAAACCGTATTTGCGATGACTATTCATAAAAGTCAAGGTTCTGAATTTAATGAATGCCTATGCGTGTTAGCCGATAAAATGAATCCTGTTTTAAGCAAGGAGTTACTTTATACTGCCATTACTCGGGCGAAACAGAAATTAAGAATGATCTGTGAATATTCCATCTTTAGCCAAGCTGTACAGCAAAAAGTAGCACGTAATAGCGGTTTGTGTGAAAAATTAATTGCAGAGAATACCGAGTAAAATCAGCGAATCCAACAAGACCAAGGTGTCTGTCAAAGCTCTTAGAACCTGAACAGGTTCTTAACTGTTAAATGATTAGCTACAGCGATGGTGTGCTAATGGTCGCGTTGTACAGAAAATTGAGCTAGAGTAATAAGGGCTTCTTTAGAGCTTGAATCTGGCAGAATAGAGAGTGCATCTATCGCTTTTTGAGCCGCTTCATCTGCACATTTTTCAGTGTATTCCAGAGCCTTTGTTGAAATAACAATGTCGTAGACTTCATTAAAAGAATCACATGAACCTTGCTTGATAGCATCTACTATAATTTGCGATTCGCTGTCAGTGCCATGGGACATAGCATAAATTAATGGTAACGTAGGCTTGCCTTCTGCAAAATCATCGCCTAGGCTCTTACCAAGGGTTTCTGTAGTTGATTTATAATCCAGTACATCATCAATTAGCTGAAAAGCAACACCTAATTGTTGTCCATAAAGAGCTAGTGCTTCTTCGGTTTTGCTATCAGCATTGGATATAATTGCAGCTAGTCGCGTGGCTGCACTGAATAAGATGGCTGTTTTTCTGGCGATAACCTCAAAATATTGTTCTTCCGTAGTGTCTGGATTATTACAGTTCAGTAATTGTAATACTTCACCTTCTGCAATGGCAGTGGTAGTGGTGGAAAGGATTTCCATAACCTGCATATTATTAGTACACACCATCATTTCAAAGGCACTGGAATAAAGATAATCGCCCACTAATACGCTGGCTGCATTGCCCCACACAGCATTAGCGCTGTCTTTGCCTCTTCTTAAATCAGACTCATCAACCACGTCATCATGGAGTAATGTTGCGGTATGAATAAATTCAATCACAGCGGCTAATATTAAATGATGGTCTTCACATTTACCTAATGCTTTGGCTGCTAATAACAGTAACATCGGTCTAAGTCGTTTGCCCCCACTGCCAATAATATAGTGACTCATTTGATTAATGAGCATGACATCAGAACTTAATTGATTAATAATGAGCTGGTCAACTGCTTTAGCTTCTTCTGATGTTAAGTTTTTGATTTTATCAAAATCAATCAATTCCGTAGCTTTTGTCAAGTGTTGTATTACCATAGTTTAAAAATGTAGATACTTGCCAGCCAAGTGTCTAGGTATAATTAATTTAACATTTTTACGGGTCTTTTTTCCCATATTCTACGTTGCATAATTTGTTGCCTAGCTTGCTATGTGCTAATTTATGCACCTTGAATATGAAAAAAATTCTAGGTAAAAAATTTAGTTAAATTAATTATGCCCAAGTGTTTAATCACTCTCCTATCGTATTTAATGATGGTAGGTGGTGTCAATGGATTTATATCATTCTTCGTTAAATATTGTGCTTCAAGTAGGGTTTTAGTGTCCATTTTGTTTAAAACAAATCATTTTGTAGTTGACGTGGCAATGTTTTATACCATACAATCCTTTGCTCACTTTATAACAGACTTAAATGCTTGACGGAGCTACGCAGATGTACGCGGTTATTCAAACAGGTGGTAAACAGTACCGAGTAGAAGAAGGTACAACACTAAAAATAGAAAAATTAGAACTTGGCACTGGCGAAAGCGTAGAGTTCGATAAAGTATTAATGGTTCAGTCTGATGCTGAAATTAAAATTGGTCAACCTTATGTTAAGTCAGGAAAAGTTACAGCGGAAGTTGTTTCTCAAGGGAGACACAAAAAAGTAAAAATCATTAAATTTAAAAGACGTAAGCACCACATGAAACAAATGGGGCATCGTCAATACTTCACAGAAATCCAGATTACTGGTATTTCTGCATAAAAACGGGAGTAAGTAATGGCTCATAAAAAAGCAGGCGGTAGTACCAGAAACGGACGAGACTCCAATGCCAAAAGATTAGGTGTTAAACGTTTTGGCGGACAAGAAGTTTTGGCAGGTAATATTTTAGTGCGTCAACGTGGTACTAAATTTCATGCTGGTGAAAATGTAGGTATTGGTAAAGACCATACTTTGTTTGCTAAAGCAGATGGCAAGGTACTTTTCCAGGAAAAAGGCTCTAAAAATCGTAAGTTTATTAGCATTGTAGCGGCATAAGAATTAAATGTAATACTTGGATATATCAAGTGTTTATAGATATTCATTAATAGCTAAGATGCTAAGATTAAACTTTAAAAAGCCTCGTCAATATTTGACGAGGCTTTTTTGTTTGTAGCAAAAAAATCTAGTCAAAATAAAGTATGAGATTTGTTGACGAAGCTGAAATTCGGATAGAAGCAGGTAATGGTGGTAACGGTATTGCTACTTTTCGCCGAGAAAAATATGTTCCTATGGGCGGTCCAGATGGCGGGGATGGTGGGGATGGTGGCAGTGTTTATTTAGTTGCCACAGAAAATGTAAATACCCTAGTTGATTTTCGTTATCACAGTTTACATAAGGCGCAACGCGGACAAAATGGGATGGGTCGAAATTGTACAGGTAGAAAAGGTGAAGATTTATATATTCCTGTGCCACCCGGCTGTATTATTTATGATGACAATACCGAAGAAAAAATGGGGGAGTTATTAGAGCAAGGACAAACTTTGCTGGTGGCAAAGGGTGGCTTTCATGGTTTAGGCAATAGGCGCTTTAAAAGTAGCGTTAACAGAACGCCACAGCAGTTTTCAAAGGGTTCAGAAGGTGAATGTAGAACATTGAAGCTTGAGCTAATAGTGATTGCTGATGTAGGTTTGTTAGGTTTACCTAATGCTGGAAAATCCAGTTTAATTCGTTCTGTTTCTTCAGCCAAACCAAAAGTTGCAGACTATCCTTTCACTACATTACATCCCAATCTTGGCGTGGTGCGGGTAGACGACTTGCGTAGCTTTGTCATTGCTGATATTCCTGGTGTTATTGAAGGTGCGGCAGAAGGTGCGGGGTTAGGGTTGCAGTTTTTAAAGCATCTTTCTCGTACTGGTTTGTTATTGCATTTAGTTGATGTTCAGCCCTATGAAAGCCAGGATACACCAGTTGAGTCTGCTAGTATTATCATTAATGAAATAAAAAAATGGAGTGATGAGTTGGCAAATAAACCACGTTGGCTGGTGTTAAATAAAGTCGATCGTTTGAATGTTGAAGAAGCAGAGCAACATTGTAAAGATATTGTAGATGAGTTGGAATGGAAGGACCCTGTTTTTGTAATATCTGCACTCAAGAAGCAAGGTGTACAAACGTTAATGTATGCCATTATGGAATTTCTGGATCAACAAAGGCTGGAAAAAAGTGAACAGAGCTGATTTTTCCAGTGTAAGTCGTATTGTGATAAAAATAGGCAGTTCTCTTTTGACTGCAGGAGGTCGAGGGCTTAATAAAGTAGCAATTGCTGATTGGGTCGGGCAAATGTCGGCTTTACGTTTGCAAGGAAAAGATATTGTCTTGGTCTCGTCAGGTTCTGTAGCGGAAGGTATTACGCGGTTAGGTTTAAAGCAACGCCCTAATACACTGCATGAGTTACAAGCTGCGGCATCAGTTGGACAAATGGGCTTAATCCAGACCTTTGAGGGTAGCTTTCAAAAACACAATATTCATTCAGCACAGGTTTTGTTAACACAGGATGATCTTTCAGACAGACAGCGTTATTTAAATGCTAGAAGTACGTTATTAACATTGTTGGATTATGGTGTGGTTCCTGTTATTAATGAAAATGATGCGGTCGCTACAGAGGGGATTCGTTTTGGTGATAATGATATTTTGGCCGCATTAGCGGCTAATTTGGTTGAGGCTGAATTACTTATCATATTAACGGATCAAATAGGATTGTTTGATGCTGACCCCAGTGTAAACCCTTCGGCTCAACTTATTTCTAATGCCAGCGTTAATAACTCACTACTCGACGAAGTTGCTGAAGAAAGTAAAAGTGGTTTAGGCTGCGGAGGAATGTATACCAAAGTACGAGCCGCTAGACTTGCTGCTCGGTCTGGCACAGCCACAGTGATAGTTTCAGGGAATATAGATAATGTGATCGCTCAAATTGTCTCTGGACAAGACTTAGGTACCTTCTTGATTCCTGATATGGCACCCTTAGCAGCAAGAAAACAATGGTTAGCAGGACAATTAAAAATCAAAGGTCAGTTGGTGCTTGATGACGGTGCAGTTAATAGCTTAACTAATGCTGGGAAAAGCTTATTGTCGGTAGGGGTTAAATCTGTGAAAGGTCAATTTAAGCGAGGTGATCTAATCTCTTGCGTATCAATGCAGGGAGTAGAAATAGCCAGAGGACTGGTTAATTATAGTTCTGTAGATGCTATGAAAATTGCAGGTAAAACCAGTGTGGAATTTGAAAATATACTAGGTTATGCTGACGATGCAGAGCTTATTCACCGAGATAATTTAGTGCTTATTTGAAAGGTGTTTACTAATAAGACATCATTTTTTAAAATTTTATAATTTAGGTTTATTTTGATTAAGTAGGTTATAATCCTATGCTGATCGGACATGCCTGTAGCGGTAGCATTCGGTATTTTTTCTGATTACCCCACACTTCATTAATTCCAATGATAGTCATTAAAAAGTCAGTTGGAATAATTGTTTACCTTTTATCTTGCATTAAAGACCACGTTATAAACGATAGGAGACTGTTTAATTATTGGTTCCAGTACCTGTAACCATATTGGCTAACAGTATTTATCGTTCCTTGCCCTTGACTACATGGGTTACACTTGTTTGCGCTGAGTTCGCATAAAATATAAAGGACTTTTTTAATGAAAAAGCTATTTATTGGCAATCTTCCTTCTTCTACCACAGAACAAGATATTACAGATTTGTTCTCACAATATGGAAAAATTAGATCCCTGCAACTGGTCTCTGATATTTTTTCAGGCGAATGCAAAGGTTTTGGCTTTATTGAAATGGAAGGACATGAGGCGCGTCAAGCTATAACTAATCTTGATGGAAAAGATTTTAAAGGAAAACCTTTAAGAGTTAACTTTGAAAAACCATCCTCTAAATCTGGACGTCGCTGATATTTTAAAATAATAGAATATGAGAAAAGATAACAGTTTATTTTAATTTGGTAATTACTCGCTGTATCCCTGCTAAGGTACATCCGTGTACTCATGTCAGGTGAAAAGTTACTTTATTTGTGAGTCCATGAATAATTGAATGGGTAAATTCTGTAGAATTAGACAATCCCCCCATTCCAAAGCAGATGAATAGTGCCGAAATATTTACCCTTGTCTTAGGGTTAGGCAACTCGCAACAAATAACCCCTATCTGCTGGGTCTTTTTATCCATCTTAGGCGTTGCAACTTTGGTCACATAGTCTGCTATGCTCCCTCCGTTGTGCCTTAAAGACGAATAAAAATCCTGCGTAAGCTGGGGCGTTTATTTATTGCGCTAGCTTATTAATATGATTTACTTACCTGGTGGAAAACTAAAATTTAATGACCCACTCTATTCAACATAGGTCCTTATTTGTTTTATTTCTGAATTTGATTTTTCACATTAGTTAAGATATTGAGAGAAAGAAAATGAGCGAAATACTGGAAAACTTAAAATATGCCAAATCACATGAATGGTCAAAATTGGAATATGGGAATATCGTTCGTATCGGCATCACTGATTTTGCACAAGAGCAGTTAGGTGATTTAGTCTATATAGAATTACCTGAAATTGGCAGACAATTGACTGCTGGTGAGCAATGTGCGGTGGTCGAATCTGTAAAAACAGCTTCTGATTTATTTAGCCCAGTAACAGGGGTTGTTACGGCTATTAATGAAGGGCTAGAAGACGCACCAGAACAAGTTAATGATAAACCTTTTGATAGCTGGCTATTTTGTATTAAAACCGAGTCACCCGAACAGCTTAATACTTTAATGGATGCATCTGCTTATCAGGCGATGATCGATGAATAGGGATTTCTTGTGAGCTATTATGCCTAGATTAGATAGGATAGAGTCAGAACAGCATGAGTTAGCAGGCAGAGCAAAGGATTTAGGCTCGGCAGCCGTGATGCTGTTGATTTTTATGGTGCTAGCTACTTGGGCTAATTATTTTAATTTAAAGAGGAAAGAACAAGAATGAGTGCGTTAATTTGTGGTTCTATGGCTTACGATACCATCATGGTATTTCATGATAAATTTAAAAATCATATTTTGCCAGACAAAGTTCACATGCTTAACGTGTCTTTTTTGGTTCCTGTTATTCGTCGGGAGTTTGGTGGCTGTGCAGGTAATATTGCCTACAATTTGAAATTATTGGGTGAAACACCACTCATCATGGCAACGGTAGGGCATGATTTTGAACCTTATTCACAATGGTTAAATTGCAATCAAATATCTACTAAATATATTAAAACACTGGATAATCATTATACGGGTCAAGCCTATATTACAACGGATGAGGATGATAACCAGATTACTGCATTTCATCCTGGGGCAATGAACGATTCACATCAAAATTCTCTTCCTGCCGAAAATATTTCTATTGGTATTGTATCTCCTGATGGAAAAGAGGGGATGCAGTTACATGCTAAAGAATTTGCTGAACAAAACATTCCATTCATCTTTGATCCAGGTCAAGGTATGCCTATGTTTAATGGAGATGAATTACTTCAGCTTATGGATTTGGCAACTTATGCAACCTTTAACGATTATGAGTCAGAACTAATGCAGGAGCGTACGGGGTTAACATTAGAACAACTGGCTCAAAAAGTGGATGCCTTAATTGTAACGATGGGTGGAGAAGGTTCTAAAATTTATTCGGGAAGACGCTGTATTGAAATTCCTTCTGCACAAGCCAAAGAATTGGTCGACCCTACAGGCTGTGGTGATGCTTATCGTGCAGGTTTGTTGTACGGCATTATGAATGAAGATGATTGGGAGACAACAGGACGTATTGCATCTTTGTTAGGTTCTATAAAAATAGAACATCATGGAACTCAAAATCATAGCTTTACTTTAGATTCATTGAGACAACGCTATCAAGAAAGTTTCGGCAGTACCTTTTAAGGTGCCTGACTATTTGAAGTTTTAATATTCAACATGACAGTCTTAACTCAAACACAAAAATTATTAGGGATTATGGCAAAATTGCGTGATCCAGAAAAAGGCTGTTCCTGGGATTTAAAACAAGATTTCAATAGTTTAATTCCCTATACCATTGAAGAGGCTTATGAAGTCGTTGATGCCATAGAGCGCAATGATCTGGATGATTTACGTTCAGAATTAGGGGATTTATTATTGCAGGTGGTTTTTCATTCTCAAATTGCTGATGAGCAAGGTCTTTTCGATTTTGAACAGGTTGCAGAAGTTATTACTGACAAGCTAATTAGTCGCCATCCGCATATTTTTTCAGAGGCGAGGTATAAGAATGCAGATGAACAGAAAAAAGCCTGGGATCAATTAAAAGAGCAGGAAAGGGTAGAAAGTAAAAAATACTGTAAAGATGAAAGTGTTTTGTCTGGTGTTGCTATTAATCTTCCTGCGCTAATTTATTGTGAAAAAGTGCAAGATAAAGCGGCTAACCATGGTTTTGATTGGCCCGAAACAGCACCAGTTTTTGATAAGGTTCTGGAAGAGCTGGAAGAAGTTAAAGAAGCATGGGGAAACAATGACCAGATTCAGATGCAGGAGGAGCTTGGTGACCTGTTACTGGTTACAGTCAATTTAGCCAGACATCTAAAAATAAACCCTGAATTGGCACTTAAACAAGCGACACAAAAGTTTACCCGACGTTTTAATTATATTGAGCAACAAGTCGCTGCATCTTCACGGAAATTGAGAGATTGCGAACTTGTCGAATTAGATGCCTATTGGGATGAGGCAAAAATAGTTTTAAAGACTAAAGACTAAAGACTAAAGACTAAAGACTAAAGACTAAAGACTAAAGACTAAAGACTAAAGACTAAAGACTAAAGTGCAGCTTAATTATTCGTAACTACTCAGCTTACCCTCTATTTTGTCCAATAGCCGCGTTGAAAGTGCGCATTTACACCTGTAAACTCCGCGCTTTCGTCTTGCTCTTGAACGCCTTGATCTTGAACAGAACAGAGGGCAATATAAGCAGTTGCGGAGTACGCTGAGTAGTTGCAATTATTCTTTAACAGGTCGTTTGTCTAGTTTTCTCTGCAACGTTCTTCTATGCATATTTAATGCTCTGGCCGCTGCTGAAATATTGCCTTCATGTTGCATTAATACCTTTTGTAGATGCTCCCATTCTAGTCGTCTAACTGACAAAGGGTTTTGATTTATTTCAACTGAAGGATCACCTTCACTTTTGTATAGGGCTTTAACAATCTCATCTGTATTGGCAGGTTTTGTTAAGTAATGTATGGCTCCTAGTTTCATAGCTTCGACTGCTGTGGTAATACTTGAATACCCAGTTAACATGACAATGTGGGTATTATCATCCAGAGAAAATAATTTTTTAACTAATTCCAGACCAGAATCATGACCAATACGCAGATCAATGATGGCGAATTCTGGCTCAGTTTGTTCAGCAACAGAAATTCCTTCTTTGACATTATAGGCGACAGAAACCTGAAAATTTCTTTTTTCTAAAGCTGGCTTAAGAACCGAGCAAAAAGTTTCATCGTCATCGACTAAAAGTAGATTGGGTTTCTCCATTTCAGTGGTTGTCATTTTTGTCTTTGTTTGCAGTGAGAGCTTAATAGTACCAGATAGTATTGTGGCATAACTCTAGTTTTATCAAATGCCGCAATATGTGAGCCGTTTTATTAGTTAATTTTAGTGTCAATGATAGGGCAAAAATATCAAATTTTGGCTGTTTCTGTTTCTTCGTTTCTGATGCTAATGAGTAGAGGCAATATTATTTCAACGCAAGCACCTCCTTCTGAGGCAATATTAGTAAAATTAATTTTACCGCCTAAACGGTTAATTGTGGTGTAAGTTAAAAATAAGCCGACGCCGAGTCCTTGTTTGTTACTAACTACGGGTTGTTTTCCAGCAAACTCAATGATTTCTGCTGGAAACCCAGGGCCAAAATCTCTGATTTTTAAAGTTAAAAACTGATCATCCCAGTCTGCATTAAAGTCGATTCCTCTATTGCTAGGTGAAACTTGGGCGGCGTTATTGAGAATATTAATAATAGAATGGGTTAATGTTCTATCAGCAATAATACAGGCGTTAAAATCTACAGCAGTGGGAGTGATGTATAAATTAAGTTTGGTTGTGGTGTTGTGTGCTCTCCATAAATTTAAAACTTCATCAAAGTATTCAATGACAGTCATGGATTTACCAGATTCTGCTCTCATTTCACCTGCTGATGCTGAAAGCACGGACAATGCTTCTTTACAACGTACAATTTGCTGGTTTAGGATTTTAATTTTCTGATTTAAATCATAATGGTGTTGTTCAGGATATTCTATTTCCATTTCGTGGGTAAGAATAGCCATAGTACCTAGTGGAGTCCCCATATCATGGGCTGCACTGGCGGCAAGAGTACCTAAAGAGATGACTCGCTCATCACGCAGGGCATTTTCTCTGGCTTCGGCAAGGTTTCTTTCTCTTTCTTTGAGTGTTTTAGATAGTTCTACAACAAAAAACGCAACCAGACCTGCGCTAATAATAAAACCAAACCACATACCAAAAATATGCAAGTTGAAATACTGTTCATCTTGCATATCATGCAAATAATGTTGCATTTCTATACTGACCAGATCAGGATCAGGGATATGTGGTTCTATGGATGGTAAAGGAGTGTTATAGCCAATTAAAACGGTGTACATACAACAAGTGAGTATGACCATGTTCCAGACATAGGCTTGTGGCAACATGATGGCTGTAAGAATTACAGGAAGCAGGAATACCCATATAATAGGATTTGAAGCCCCACCTGTTAAATAAAGTAAAGAGGTTAGTGCCAGCACGTCCAGGATGATTTGAAAGAAAATCTCTAGTTCACCAGTGGGTTCATTAGTTTTTAAACGCATCCAAGTGTAGAGGTTAACCGAGCATATTGCAGTTATGACTAACCAGAGCTGTTCTTGCGGTAGATTTATTTCCAGGCCATAAATAGAAATAAGCATTAACAGTGATTCTGCCGAAATCGTCACATTTCTTAATCTAAAAAGCCATACCAGATTATCTCTAATTGAGATGTTTGATTGTGGTAAAAATTTTTTAAACATAGGTATGATGTATTAAAATAACTAAGCAGTGATTTTTGTAAGTACCTAGGTGTATAAACACCTTTTTGAGTGGAGCATTTTTCAGAAATTTTTTTAATATTAGTTTGAGTACTATCACTCAAACTTGAAAAAATACGACTTTCCATAATTTTCTACATAACCAACCCATTTTAAGTTAATAAAGCATAGTTTTTAGGGTAACATTTGGTTCTTTAACACATATCAATAGTTTTATCGGTTGATAAGATTCAAAAACTCTATCCGCGTACTGCGGTCTTCTCTAAAGATACCCGTCATCACCGAAGTGGTCATTACTGAGTTTTGTTTTTCAACACCCCGCATCATCATACATAAGTGCTTAGCTTCTACAACAACTGCCACGCCTTTGGCTGCTATAGATCTTTCAACCGCATCAGCAATTTGTTTGGTCAGTTTTTCTTGAATCTGTAAACGTCTGGCATACATATCAACAATACGCGCCAATTTAGAAAGTCCTAAAACTTTACCGTTAGGAATATAAGCAATATGACATTTACCAGTAAAAGGTAATAAATGATGTTCACATAAAGAATACAGTTCAATATCTTTTACTATCACCATATCCTCAGTGTCAGCTTCAAAAATTGCGCCATTTAAAATTTCTTCCAGTGTCTTTTCATAGCCATTATTTAAAAACTTAAAGGCTTTTGCTGCGCGTTTAGGTGTGTCCAGCAAACCTTCACGGCTCACATCTTCTCCAACTTCAGTAATTATTTTGGAAAAAAGATCTTCCATATCTGCCATAGTTTTTGCTTCTATCTGTAAATAAAGCGCAAAATTATATCATAATTGAACATGCTTTAACGCCTCTAAAACGACTCCCTCATCTGCATCTTTTTTGCCCGCATTTTCGCTCAAATAGCTGCGCCATTTTCGAGCACCAGCAACACCATGAAAAAGCCCTAAAATATGTCGCGTCACATTATGCAAACGTCCTCCATCTGCAATATGCTTGTTAATATAAGGTATTAACGCCATTACTACTTCATCACGTGTTTTTATTTTCGTTGGGGTTTGATACAAATTATTATCGACCTCAGCCAATACATAAGGATTATGATAAGCCTCTCTTCCCACCATAACCCCATCAACATGCTGCAAAATATCTTGTGCACTTTGTAGGCTGGTTACACCACCATTTAAAATAATTTCCAATACGGGTAAATCTTTTTTTATTTGATAAACCAGATCATAACGTAACGGCGGTATTTCTCTATTTTGCTTAGGCGACAGGCCTTTCAACCAGGCTTTTCTGGCATGAATAATAAAGGTCTTACATCCTGCATTGGCCACCGTGCCAATAAAATCTAACAACTGCTGATAAGAGTCTTGCTCATCAATCCCTATTCTCGATTTAACGGTCACAGGCATTGAAACCACTTGCCTCATAGCATCAATGCAGTCTGCAACCAATGCAGGATCAGTCATTAAGCAGGCACCAAAGCGACCATTTTGCACTCTATCGCTGGGACAACCTATATTCAAATTAATCGCATCATAACTAAAATCTTCTATCATCTTAGCGCAAGAAGCCAACTCTTTCGGCTGACTCCCTCCTAGCTGAAAAGCGAGCGGATTTTCTGCTGGATTAAAGGCTAAAAAACGCTGACTAGATCCATGTAATAAGGCACCTGTCGTCACCATTTCGGTATATAAAAGGGATTTATGGGTTAGTAAACGATGGAAATAACGGCAATGTCGATCTGTCCAATTGAGCATGGGAGCCACACTAAAGGTATGTCTTGGTGTTATATTTTCTGGCAATGGCCTGTCCTGTTTTATTGCTGTTTATTTTGCATATTGGATACATAAAAGTACGACTTAGCTAGATCCCCTTTTCCCTTTCAGCTTGATATAATACAAGCTATCGAATAGCAAACTATTTAATAGTGAGGAAAATATGTCAGTACAAAAAATGAGTGATCTGGATTTATCGGGTAAACGTGTTTTAATTCGTCAGGATTTAAATGTACCAGTTAAGGATGGTAAAGTCACCAGTGACCTTCGTATTCAAGCCAGTGTCCCTACTATTGAAAAAGCCCTAAGTGCAGGTGCAGCCGTTATGGTTATGTCTCATCTAGGTAGACCTACTGAGGGTGAGTTTGATGAAGCCTCAAGCTTGAAAGCCGTTGGCGAACAATTATCTAATTTACTTGGAAAACCCGTTCGCCTAGAAAAAGACTGGCTTGAGGGTATTACTATTAAAGTGGGTGAAATCGTACTTTGTGAAAACGTACGTTTCAATCTCGGTGAAAACAAAAACAGCGATGAGCTTGGCAAAAAAATGGCCGCTCTATGCGATATTTTTGTCATGGATGCATTTGGTACAGCCCATAGAGCACAAGCATCCACTCATAGTGTCGCTAAATTTGCAGCGATTGCCTGTGCAGGCCCATTACTCGTTAATGAGCTAGATGCTCTGGGTAAAGCATTAAATCAACCCGCCAGTCCGTTAGTGGCTATTGTCGGTGGCTCTAAAGTATCGACTAAACTGACTGTTTTAGATTCTTTATCCACTAAAGTGGATCAACTGATTGTAGGTGGTGGCATTGCTAACACCTTTATTGCCGCCGCTGGCTATGAAGTCGGAAAATCATTATATGAAGAAGACTTGCTTGCAGAGGCTAAACGCTTAATGTCCGCTGCCAAGGCCTCCGATTCTGATATTCCTATTCCAGTTGACGTGGTATGTGCTAAAGAATTTTCTGAAGATGCAGAAGCAACAGTAAAAAATGTTGCTGATGTTGAGAAAGATGATTTAATCCTAGATATTGGTCCAGAAACATCTAAACAATACGCTAAAATTTTGAAATCTGCTGCAACTATCGTCTGGAATGGCCCTGTTGGCGTTTTTGAAATTGATCAATTTGCCGAAGGCACTAAATCAATGTCTTTAGCTATTGCTGATAGCTCGGCCTTTTCTATTGCAGGTGGTGGTGACACTTTAGCCGCCATTGATAAATACAATATTAAAGACAAAGTTTCTTATACATCAACGGGGGGCGGTGCTTTTCTTGAGTTTTTAGAAGGAAAAATATTACCTGCCGTGGCAATTTTAGAAGAAAGAAATGGACAGTAGAGACAGGGCATGCCCTGTCTCTATCCCAACATTTTTAGGTGCTTATATTAATTCACCTAATGCCCAAAATATTAACTGTTTGGCATTAGCGGAATTTATGGATAAAGACAAATTTGAAATTTACACCTTAGCAAGAAAAAATGGAAATATTGACATAACCCATTTGAGTGATTCTTGTAATACTATCAAATACAACAAGAACTTTAGATTTACCAAGGTATGGAAATATATTTTTGCACTTTATAAATGTGATATTTTATATTTGCCAAAACAAGAAAAATTAAAAGTAATCGTTTTATTAAACAAACTCTTTTTCAGGAAAAAACTTTTTATAACTATTGAAGGGATTTTTGATGATTATGCTCTTAATGTTATTAATCAAAAAGACAAGAATGGTTTAAAAAAAAGTCTAAATACAATAAATTTAGTTGATAATCGTTATTCAATTTCAGAATTTTGTAAAAACTATAATGCGAATAAAGTGGCATTATCTACTAAAGATAAAATCTTACGATTTGGGGTTGATACAAGTAGGTTTTCCAAAAAAACGTTAACCAAAAATCCACTTGAGAACATTGTTTTTATTGGTCGTGACATGCTCAGAAAGGGCATTAATGAATATTTAGAATTGGCTAAATTATTCCCAAGCTTAACTTTTCATATTGTTGGAAAGTGTAGAAAAGTTAATTTTGTTCAAATAAAAAATGAATATAATAACGTTAAAATACATGGCGGCTTAACCCCAGATGAATTAAATAAATTGTTGCAAACCATAGATTTACACATATTACCTTCTAAAAGTGAAGGCTTCCCAAAAGTGATATTGGAAACTAGTGCAGTTGGCATTCCTTCTTTGGTTTATAGTCATTACGGTGCGAATGAATACATTAAGCATAATATGAATGGCTTTGTTGTGGATGATTTTACAGGTCTAAAAAACAGTCTTAGTGGAATACAGGCTGATGAACAATTATTATTCGATTGTGCTAAAAATTGTGTAAAAATCGCTGATAAATTTGACTGGAAAGATGTTGTCAAAGACTGGGAGCAAGAAATAATAAAATTAAATTCCAACAACAAGCACTATGTTTAACAATAAAAATATACTAATCACGGGCGGCACTGGCTCATTTGGCAAACAAGAAGTGACTGGTGCCATTTTTATTGTCAATAGCAATTGTAAAGTAAAACACAGCCTTTAATTATAAAAAAATAGTCCAGAAATTGCTAAAAAAGGATATTCTTCATATAATGTGCAGTTATTTTTTATATTTATCAAATCAATAGATAAATATAGAATTAGCAGATTCAAAATAAATAAAATAGGGTTATAAAATGGCTAGAGTTACCGTTGATGATTGTTTAGATAAAGTTGAAAATCGTTTTAAATTGGTTTTGTTAGCCAGCAAGAGAGCTCGCCAACTATCAAGAGGTGCTGAAGAGCTTGTACCTAGAGACAAAGATAAAGACACCGTTCTTGCTTTACGTGAAATTGCTGAAGGTCATGTGACAGAAGAAAACATTGATCTTTTACATAATGTGGGCGAGCGAGTAGAAAGCAATTCCTTTGAAATCAGTTAACTTGTATGCCAGAGGTAATCAGCAATGATTCCATTCCCGAAGTAGATTCTCCAGAAGGGAAACTACTTCGGCGTTTATGCTCAATTATTGAAGGTTATTTAGAAGACGATCAAGTCGCTGATGTAATCCGTGCCTATCACCGTGGAGCGGATGCCCATTCAGGGCAGTTTAGAAAAAGTGGTGAAGCCTATATTTGCCATCCTCTTAACGTATCTATCACACTGGCAGAGATGCGCATGGATACCCGTGGCATTATTGCCGCTATCCTCCACGATTGTTTAGAAGACACCCCTGTTAGTAAAGAAGACCTCGCCAATGAATTTAGTCCAGAAGTTGCAGAACTCGTCGATGGTGTAACCAAACTCACCAGACTTGATCATATCTCTCATGCACAAGCACAAGCAGAGAATGTTAGAAAGATGCTTTTGGCGATGGCCAATGACTTACGCGTCATCATTGTTAAACTAGCTGATCGCTTGCATAATATGCAAACACTAGGTGCCATGCCGACAGAAGCAAAACGCAGAATCGCCAAAGAAACACAAGAAATCTATGTCCCGCTTGCTAATCGTCTTAGCATGAACAGTATTCGTCACCAGCTAGAAGCACTTTGCCTAGAAGCCATACACCCCAAACGCTATCAGGTCATTGACAGTGCCGTAAAAAAAGCACGCGGGCATAGACGAGAAATCGTAAGCACCATTGAAAGTTCTATTAAAAATAGACTGAATCAGGCAGGTCTTATCTTTGATGTGGCGGGCAGAGAAAAAAATATCCCCAGTATTTATTACAAAATGAAACGCCAGAAAATCTCATTTTCAAATGTTTTTGACGTTTATGCTTTTCGAATATATTGCGATCAAGTTGATGATTGTTATAGAATTTTGGGATGCATACATAATTTATTCAATCCTGTCCCCGGAAAGTTTAAGGATTATATCGCCCTCCCCAAAGCGAATGGCTATCAATCATTACATACGGTTCTAATCGGCCCTTTTGGTGTTCCTATAGAAGTTCAAATCAGAACCCATGAAATGCACCGTCTCGCCGAATCAGGCATTGCCGCCCACTGGCTGTACAAATCTAAAGATACTGGCGGTGAATGTGTACAAGACAGAGCTAACGAGTGGTTAAGAGAACTACTGGAAATACAAAAAACAGCAGGTGACTCACTTGAGTTTATAGACAATCTTAAAGTCGATTTATTCCCTCAAGAAGTCTTTGTCTTTACTCCCCAAGGTACTATTATCAAATTGCCAAGAGGCGCTTCTATTGTTGATTTTGCCTATGCCGTACACACAGACATTGGAAATTCCTGTGTTTCTGCCAGAATTGATAACCAATTAATTCCGTTACAGTCAAAGCTTGAAAACGGTATGACAGTAGAAGTTATTACCACTAATTGGGCTAGACCCAATCCTCTGTGGTTAAATTTTGTATCGACTGCAAAAGCAAGAAGCAGTATTAGAAACTATCTAAAAAACTTCAAACAAAAAGATGCTATTAACCTAGGTCATCGCCTATTGGAAAAAGAGTTAAGTATCCTCAATATTAAGCTTGAAGACATAGAAGACTCACGCATAATTGAAATGCTGAATGTTATGAAATTACATTCAATGGATGCATTGCTTGAAGAGATTGGTCTAGGTAATAAAATGCCTATTCTGATTGCAAAACAATTATCACAGGATGATATTCACGCCGCTGTTAAACTGGGAGAAACTGAAAATACAAATTCTCCGTTAGTCATCAGAGGAACAGAAGGCATGGTCATCACGCTGGCCAAGTGCTGTCATCCTATCCCAGGAGATCATATTGTCGGTTTTTTTAATCCTGGGAAAGGCATTGTTATTCATCACCATGAATGTCGCAACAGCAATGAAACCAAGAAAAAAGAAAGCAGTGCGCTAGATGTTGAATGGAGCAAGGAAGTGAGCGGTGAGTTTTCAACCAACATTAAGATGGAAGTGCTTAATCAACGTGGTACATTAGCGAATATTGCCTCTACGATTTCCAGCATGGACTCAAATATTGAAAATGTAACCTTTAACGACCAGGATGATAAAGTCTCCATTAACACCCTTACTATTACAGTAAAAGACAGAGTGCATCTAGCCAACATAATTCGTAAGCTAAAAAAACTATCTATCATTTTAAAAATAACGCGGGTTTAATACCATTTTCAAAAATAAATGACAAAAACAATAATAGAAACCAGCAATGCACCACGAGCTATTGGCACCTACTCCCAAGCTGTCAAAGTTAACGATACCGTTTACCTTTCTGGACAAATTCCTCTTGTCCCAGAAACTATGGAAATTGTAGATGGTGATATTTACCAGCAAATCCGACAGGTTTTTGATAATCTTCAAGCAGTCGCAGAAGCAGCAGGAGGCAATTTTTTTGATGTGGTTAAACTCAACGTGTTTTTAACCGATCTTTCTCACTTTCCGCTAGTCAATGAAATTATGGCTGAGTATTTTTCTCAACCATACCCAGCAAGAGTAGCCGTAGGTGTTGCTGCATTACCTAAAGACGTTAGTGTAGAAATAGATGCAGTAATGATTATTAGAGAAGTGTACTCAAGCTAATCCAATGACGACTAATGAACCACTGACTCAATCAGTTGCGTCATTATCAGGCATTGGCGCTCAATCTGTTATACGTCTGCAAAAATTAGGCATTGAAACCCTGCAAGACCTTGTTTTTCATTTACCTCACCGCTATGAGGATCGAACCAGAATCTACCCCATCAACACTATTACAGCAGGTATGACTGTACTCATTTGCGGCACGGTTGATTTCACCGATGTATTGATGGGAGGACGCAATAGCTTAATATGTAGAATCAGTGATAATACCGCTTATATTACTCTGCGTTTTTTCCATTTCAATGCAAAACAACATTCCAACCTGAGTCCAGGTACTTTAATCAGTTGTTTTGGTGAAATACGTCATGGCTACCAGGGTTTGGAGATTATTCACCCTGAATATAAAATCATCTCATCCACAGACAACATTACCGAAGACTGTTTAAGCCCTATTTATCCGTTAACGGAAGGTTTACGCCAAGCCAGTTTACGCAAAGCCATTAAACAGTCACTTTCAATTTGTTTAGAGCAACAGCAATCACTGCCTGATTATTTGCCTGAATTCATTTTAAGCAAATACCAATATCCCTCTTTAAGTGCTGCACTGCAAACCCTGCATTCTCCAGAACAACAAATAACCGCAGAACAATTACAGCAGGGTGATTTAGCTGCTTTAAAACGACTGGCTTTTGAAGAATTATTAGCCCATCATCTAATGCTGATAAATAACAAAACGGCTTATAAAAAATGGCAAGCACCAGTATTTGCAGCTAATAAAACACAACGACAAGAATTCACTGATTCACTTCCGTTCAAACTCACCAAAGCACAGCAACGTATTGTTGATGAAATTACGCTCGATTGTAACAGCCATCACCCCATGTTAAGACTGGTTCAAGGCGACGTAGGTTCGGGTAAAACAGTCGTCTCTGCTTACGCCGTTTTACTGGCCATCAATGCTGGATATCAAGTGGCACTCATGGCACCAACAGAATTATTAGCAGAACAACATCATCACAGCTTTAAACAATGGTTTAAAAATATTCAATCACACATTGTCTACTTAACAGGACGGCTCAGAGGTCAACAGAGAAAAGACAGCCTAGAAGCGATAGAAGATGGCTCAGCAAAGCTTGTTATTGGCACTCACGCTTTATTTCAAAATAGTGTCCACTTTAAAAACCTAGGATTAATTATTATAGACGAACAGCATCGTTTTGGTGTTCATCAACGACTGGCTTTAAGAGAAAAAGGACAAACAAAAACACAGCGCCCTCATCAATTGATTATGACAGCAACCCCCATTCCTCGCACACTGGCTATGCTCAATTATTCTGATCTGGATATTTCTATTATTGATGAACTGCCTCCAGGAAGAAAACCAGTAACGACCAGCGTCATTCCAAATCAACGTCGGCAACAAATCATAGCCAAAATCAATCAATGGACTGCCAATAAGCACCAAACCTATTGGGTATGCACACTCATTGAAGAATCTGAAGTTTTACAATGCGAAGCCGCAGAAAAAACAACTGAACATCTAAAATACAGTTTACCTAATGTTCGAGTTGCTTTGGTTCACGGTAGAATGAAAACAGCCGAAAAAGAAGCTATAATGCAAGCTTTTAAAAATCACGAACATGATCTATTAGTTGCTACCACTGTCATAGAAGTCGGTGTTGACGTGCCAAATGCAAGTTTAATAATTATAGAAAACGCAGAACGATTAGGACTATCACAACTGCATCAACTACGCGGTCGGGTAGGTCGTGGAGAACAGCAAAGTTACTGCTTGCTGGTTTATCAGCCACCTTTGTCAGACACGGGTAGGGAACGATTAGGTATCTTGAGAGAAAGTAATGATGGCTTTGCCATTGCTGAAAAAGATCTACAACTAAGAGGTCCAGGAGATGTCATGGGGACACGACAAACAGGTCAAGTTCAGCTTAAAATTGCCGATCTTAACCGAGATACAGACTTACTAGACAGGGTACAAGAAACAGCCCAATTAATGATTAGTAAATACCCTAGTGCTATCCAGCCACTCATTGATCGTTGGTTAGGGCGCAGTAGTCAGTATTCTGAAGTGTGACAAGGTAAGGTTCAGGGTAAAAAGTTAAAAGAACCAACCCTCTTATTTTATCTTCACCTACATAACAACAAATTTACCTTTTTACTTTTAGCCCTATTTTTATTCCATAACGTGCACAAAAACAGCTTTCTATTTACTCAGGAACCTCACTGGAAAAAACATCATTCAGGGCTAAAAAACACGCTGCCTACCAATGTGCAATCTTGGGTTTATGAAACACATTCTTTAACAAAACGATTACGCAAGACTTATGGTCAATCCGTTTCTGTTGAAATTTTGTTCCATCGTAAAAAAGTGGCTTTCTTAAGTGAATGTAGATTATTAAAACTGCCTCATCATCAATATAATTTAATTCGTGAGGTTTTATTACATGCCAATGGCAAACCTTTAATACTAGCCCGCACCATTCTTCCTGAAAAAACCGTTAAAATAGCTAAACGAAATTTATCTCACCTTGGCACACGCCCTTTAGGAGAAGTTATTTTTTCATACCCTAAACTGCAAAGACTGGATCTAAATATCAGCTGTATTAAGCCTTACCAATGGACTGATGGACTAAACCATACAATTGATATAAAGCAAGCCATTTGGGGAAGAAGAACGGTCTATGCCATTCATCAACAACCCTTATTAGTCAGTGAGTTTTTTATGCCTAGTGCATTAGAATTAGGCTAAAAACTTGACTGATAACGCCTACACATAAATAAAGTAAACACCGTGATAGTAGAATTAATCAACAATTAAAGTAAAAATTTTTATTATTGCTAAGAACATGTTATTTTTAGCCAAGCTTAACTTTTCAAACAGAACACCATAAAGAGAATAATAATGATCACTAAACAATGTTTAATCGCTCCATTAGCAGCACTAGGTTTTACTTTTAGTTCTGAAATCGCTTTCGCTGCTAAAAATAATGACGCAGGTTTTTTAGTGACTGCCTGGCCATTAATAGTACTATCTATTGTATTAATTGTTTTCAGAAAACAACTTATTATTCAAGCAACGCCTGAACAAGCAGATGCTGATCACCATGAAACTCCAGTTAAAAAAACCCGTACTGCTGCTCCAGCAGCTAAAAAACCAGTAGCCGTCAGCAATGCCAATATTGATTTGAAAGATGGTGGAACACAATGCCAAGCTGCCACATCAAAGGGGACTCGCTGTAAACGCAAAAGCAGTCTGGAAGATGCTTCAGTCAGTGTGAATAGAAAAACCTATGATCTAACGGTGTGCAAACAACATAATAATGATGCTCTTCAAATTTTTTCAGGTTTGATAAAATAATACCCTTTTCAAGAGTGCATTATTGTCAATGAATAATGCACTTCTCCTATTGCTAATCAATAATAGCCGTTACTTCTCAAACAATTATTCCTTCTATTGTCCCAAATAACGCTCAAATTTATTAACAGTCAAAGGCTTACTAAAATAATAACCCTGCACATAACGACAGTTATAGTGTTTTAATATGTTTAACTGTTCTTCGGTCTCCACCCCTTCAGCGATCACTTTAATATTCATTTTTTCAGCCAATATAATAATGCTTTCAACTAATAAAGCATCACTATCATTGGTCGTTATATCTTTAATAAACTCTCGGTCAATTTTTAAAATATCAACGGGAAAATGTTTAAGATAACTTAAGGAAGAATAGCCAGTACCAAAGTCATCTAATGCAATTTGTACCCCTAATGACTTCAACTTGGACAGGTGATCAATATAATTCCTGCCCTTTTCCATGAATATAGTTTCGGTGATTTCTAAGGTAATATTCGACAATGGAATATCATGTGCTTCAAAAATATCATTCCAATTTTCATCACACAACTGTTTTGAAAATTGTGCAGGTGATTTATTAATTGAAATAGCAATAGGCTTTAACCCCATTGCTTTCCATCGTTGTATATCTTTCGCTACATTTAACACCACCCAGTTACCAATTGCTTTTATCAAACCTGACTCTTCTGCCAAAGGTATAAATTCCACAGGAGAAATAAAACCAAGCCTAGGGTGTTCCCAACGAAGTAACGCTTCTGCACTAACCGCTTCGTTAGTAACAATATCTACAACTGGCTGATAAACCAGAGACAGCTCATTTTTTACTATGGCAGAACGCAAATAAGTGATTAGTTCAATTCTATGTTCAGTTTCAACTCGCATTGAAGGCGTATAAAAATGAAAACGCTTTAATTCTTTTTCTAAATAATTTTTTTCAGTTATAAGTTGTTGTTTTTCTAATTCTTTATCAATACTCAGTATTAATAAATCGAGATAGTGCTCATTGTCTTTTAAAATATAATCTGCACACCCCTGTTCCATTATTTTAGAAAGGGAATGTAGTTCTTTTGTCTCTATAGTAACAAACACTGACAAAGCCCCTCCTCTATCAAATATTTTTTGCAGAATGTCTAAATCTGAACTGATAGAAAGATAATCGACCAGCAGAATATCAAAATGTGCTGCATCTAATTTTGCCATGCATTCAACACTGTCAACCACTCCATCGAGATGGTAATTTTTAATCTCAAGCTTTCTTCTCGCTTGATTAATCAGTGATCTATCCTTTTCTAAATATAAAATACGAATAGATTCTGTCATTCAAAATGCTGCCTAAAAAAGAAACTGAAAGTTAATAATGTCAATTAAAATTAAGTATAGTGAATAACTATAAAACAAACTTACTCATCTAATGAAATAATAGCACTGGGATGACGAATAAACATTGAATACCGATTTTTATGTTTATTAATCCAGCCACGTACTTCTACCTTCTTACCAATATAACTTTTCATTTTAGGAAATAAAGCCTGTGATTTTCTGGGAATTTTTAGAGAAAACTTATCTGTAAGATTCAAATAACTATATTTACCCGTATTATGAATTTTTTTAATATTTCCTATGACTCGTTGCCAACCCTTAAAACGACCACTCTGAATGTTATCAACCGTATTAGGTGTGTATTCTTTATACTTCCAAATACCTTTTTCCGCTTTTTCTGCACTTTGTTGAGCACTTAACAATTGCTTTGTATATTTTAAATTCGGTGGGTGTATATTGACTGTAGCCAAACCTCTTTTAACCAGCTCAAGGTTTATATGTTGTTTATCTTCAGTAAAAAGATAGGCCAATAATCGACCATATTTATCTTTTTTCTCAACATCTGCTTCTAGCCGTATCTTTTTATTTTTTAGCATTTTTGCTAACCATCGCTTGGCTTCTTCACCCCCCGCTTGTGCCAATTTATTGCCTTTTTCAGTTTCTGGTGTATTGATGCCTAAAAAACGAACCGTATTACCATTAGTTAATAATACGGTATCGCCATCATAAACTTTTTTTACCTGATAATAGGTATATCCCACGTTAACTTGTAATACTTCTGCATTATGATGTAGTTTGTCAGAAAAATGCTTTTTTCCGCCCTCATCTATCCATAAAAATATTTCACCCTGAGTTGGAAAAGAAAGTACTGAAAACAGAAATAACAATAAAATCATAACATCACTATTAACTTACTACAGGTTGTTTTCACTTTGTTTCACAAGACAAGACAAGGAGTAAATACATCCATCTAGCTATATTATTTGGAACCTTTGCATAAATCAGCCTAAATTATACCCATCGGGTAAAGTAACAACACTTCGTATCATAAGTGCAACACTCGAAAATATAATACTGGCTTTTTGGTGAGTTTTGATTCACCTGAATTATCTATTGAGAACTCAGCATAACTCATGAACAGATCATTCACACCATCCAAAGTCTTATGCTTGGAGAATAATTGGATCTATGCCAAATAAAGTGTAAACATTATAACTACAGGTTTTCATGGCTTATGGACAATGCCAAACAAAGCGAGTGCATAGCTAAGTAGAGCAATGCAGGAGCTATTGCCGAGAGGGTTGGGTGAGGGGAAAATAAAGAAATGACAGACAAAAAAAATGAGGACGTTTTGTCCTCATTTTTCCTTTTTCCTTGGCTCTTTGTTATTTACTCACTAAAACCTAAAGTCACCACGCAACTGTATGCTGTCGTCTGTTTTCTTATGCTCGCCTATTAGATTTAGATTCATTGTAGAATCTATTTTCCAGCGTCCGCCTATATTATAGCTTTGTGTTCCATTTGCTATACCTAGTCCAGCGTAAGGGGTGAGTAGACCGCGACCAAAGAATCCAGGTAGTCCGTAACCTAGCTCGGTGTTTAACTGTAGCCTTCTACTGTTGCTGTTATCCTCATCGTTTACATTGTTAGCTACGGTGGGTTTTTTCCATACTCCATCGGCAACATTGCCTGGGGTGTCGCCAAATGCTGGTTGTAGGCTTAACCATAAGCCTTGACCACTGCTGTTGGCTTGGTATTTAACTAAGCCACTGAGTCCCCATTCTTGGTAAGAAGATTCATGTACCAGTAAACCGTGGGCGCGTAGTTCCATTTCTAGTCCTAT
>QPIN01000048.1 GCA_003666385.1 Methylococcales symbiont of Hymedesmia sp. n. MRB-2018 | reverse complement strand
TGCAGGTGCAAACATCATCGTAGTTGGCGCGGCCATCTACGGCGCGCCATCACCTGCGGAAGCTGCCAGTGAAATCAGAGAACTTGTAGAAGCAGCAGTTTAAAAAGGAGAACACATGCATCAACAACACATTCTGGATAAAATCACCAGCATATTAACAGCTACCGACGACGGCTATGATGAAAAACTGACTGCCATGCTAGACAAAGCAAAGCGGATATTCATCTCCGGCGCTGGACGCTCAAAACTGGTGGGAAATTTCTTTGCAATGCGGTTGGTGCATAGTGGCTATGATGTCAGCGTGGTAGGAGAAGTAGTCACTCCTAGCATAAAAACAGGTGACCTACTGATCATCATCTCCGGCTCAGGAGAAACCGAACAGCTGATCGCCTTCACCAACAGTGCAAAAAAGCACGGCGCAGACATTATGCTCATCTCATCCAAAGCAGAGTCCACCATCGGAGCACTAGCAGATGGCGTATTCCAAATAGGCAGTGATGAACTCTATGGAAAAGTACCTGGCATGCCCATGGGCACCGTCTTCGAACTATCCACACTGGTTTTTCTGGAAGCCACCGTCTCGCACATTATGGCAGACAAAGGTATCGCCGAAGAAGAGATGAAACAAAGACACGCCAACTTGGAATAATAAAAGCAAGCGAAGCAAAGCTGAAACGGAACGACACCGAAACAGAACGCAAGCAGGCCAACAGGAAAACGCCATTCTCAAAATACATCGATCACCCTGGGAATAGCCAACGCCAGAATCCAGGAAAAATACACAGTCAAAAACAGCATAAGCTGTGTGAAGACTGGAAACAACTCAATAACCCGCATAAAGCGAAAGAACAGCCCTCAAAATCGATAAAGAGAGAAAAACAAGCCCCTCTCTCACTTTAAAAAAAGTATCGACAGCGAAAACACACTGCTCATCGCCAGAATGCACAAAAAAGAAGGAGAAGAATATATGTCTTCGCGCCGCAACCTAGCAAATGCAATCCGTGCCTTAAGCATGGATGCCGTACAAAAAGCAAAATCAGGACACCCAGGAGCCCCCATGGGCATGGCAGACATCGCTGAAGTCCTCTGGAATGACCACATGAAACACAACCCGACCAGTCCTACATGGGTTGATCGCGACCGTTTCGTGCTCTCCAATGGTCACGGCTCCATGCTAATCTACTCATTACTGCACCTGACAGGCTATGACCTCGCCATGGAACAGCTCGCTTCCTTCAGACAACTGCACTCACAATGCGCAGGACATCCAGAATATGGCTATGCACCTGGTATAGAAACCACCACAGGCCCACTAGGTCAAGGTATCAGCAACGGTGTAGGTTTCGCTCTGGCAGAAAAACTCATGGCAGACCAATTCAACAAACCTGGACATAATATAGTCGACCACAACACCTACGTATTCCTAGGTGACGGCTGCTTAATGGAAGGCATCTCCCACGAAGCATGCTCACTGGCAGGCACATGGGGGCTAGGCAACCTCATCGCCTTCTGGGACGACAACAACATCTCCATCGACGGACATATCGACGGCTGGTACACAGACGACACAGTAAAACGCTTTAAAGCCTACGGCTGGCATGTACTATCCGTAGACGGACACGATCCAGATGCCATCAACGTAGCCATAGAAACCGCGAAAAAAATAAAAGACCAACCCTCAATGATCTGCTGTAAAACCATCATTGGCTTTGGCTCACCCAACAAAAGCGGTAGCCACGACTGTCATGGTGCAGCACTGGGTGACGAAGAAGTCGCATTAACAAGAGCAGAACTCAACTGGCCACACGCCCCATTCGTCATACCCGACGAAGTCTATGCTGGTTGGGACGCAAAAGCCAAAGGTGCCAGAGTAGAAAAAGAATGGAACACACGATTTGATGCCTATGCCAAAGAATATCCAGAACTCGCCGCAGAATTCAAACGCCGCATGGCAGGAGAACTGCCAGCAAACTGGAGTGAGGTTGCAGCAGCATTGGTCGCAGACACCAACAGTGCAGGAGCAAACTTGGCTAGTCGTCAAGCCTCACAAAAATGTATCGCAGGACTCGCACCTACATTACCTGAATTCTTAGGCGGATCAGCCGACTTAACAGGCTCAAACCTGACTAGCTGTGCAGACTTCAAGCACGTTAGTGGCAAAGAAATGGGTAACTACATTTCCTACGGTGTTAGAGAATTTGGCATGTACGCCATCATAAACGGCATGACCCTACACGGAGGCTTAATTCCTTTCGGTGGTACCTTCCACATGTTTTCAGACTATGCCAAAAGCGCATTGAGAATGGCCGCCCTGATGAAAATCAGAACCATCTCTGTATTGACGCACGACTCCATAGGTCAGGGCGAAGACGGGCCCACGCATCAACCGGTAGAAAACACCAGTGCCATGCGGCTTATTCCAAACATGACCGTATGGCGGCCAGCCGACAGCACAGAAACAGCCGTAGCCTGGACAAAAGCTATCGAACGTATGGATGGCCCCACCGCCTTAATCTTAAGCAGACAAGGTCTGCCGTTCATTGCACGGACAGATGAGCAAATTGCCGCGATCAGCAAAGGTGCCTATGTCATCTCAGAAGCAGACGGAGCAACCGTCACTCTAATAGCCACAGGATCAGAAGTTAACCTAGCGATTAAATCGCAAGCGGAACTGGCAAACCAAGGCATCAAAGCAAGAGTGGTCTCCATGCCATCAACACAAGTATTTGATGCACAAGATCAGGCTTATAAAGACAGCATATTGACACCAGGTGTTAAGCGTGTTGCTATAGAAGCGGGAGTCACAGACTACTGGCGTAAATATGTTGGTTTAGAAGGTGGCGTTGTCGGTATAGACACCTTTGGTGAATCAGCACCAGGCGGTGTTGTTTTAGAACACTTTGGCTTTACGGTTAAAAATGTGGTTAACATTGTGAAAGGTGTTTTGTAATCTGGAGTAAATTGTTTTTTTAACAGTTTGTTGTTAGTCCATTCATTTTAGAATGGACTAACAAACTCATAAAAATAATAATAGCTAATTTAGTTATTTACAAAAAAGAGTATATCGGGGAGTCTAAACGTGAAGGTAAGTAATTTAATAAATGGTTTACTGGTTTCGTTATTGTTTTCAGTAACCGCAGTTGAAGCTGAAAGTAAATATCCAGCTACAGATTTTCAACCAAAAGTTGTTTATCAAGATTCGAATTATAAGCATAGCGGATCATCTTCTGCTTCTAGCCCATCTTCGAAATCAAGTGGTAAAGTTAGCGTAGCTGATGCAAATTATCCAGCAGCAAATTTTCAACCAGAAGTTTTATATCAAGCTAAAGGGTATAAACATAGCAAAGGAAGTGCATCAAACTCATCTGCAAGTTCTTCTGACGCAAGTGCAGTAGCAAGTAGTGAGAGTGCCGAAGGAAATTCTTCAAATATATTGCTAGGCTTGATGTTAGTTGCAGTAGCAGGGTTTCTTTTTTATAAAAAAGGAAACCAACCTGCTGCGTCCGCTAGAAGAAAAGCGAGTGGCAGAAAAGTTGTTGCAAGTAATAATTCAGAAAATGCCAGTGGTGTTGCTAAATACTTGGAAAGTAAAGCAGAGCCTTTAGTTAGTGGTGTTGCTAAATACTTAGAAGGGCGAGAAAGTGTTGCTTCTAGCAGTGTAGCTAAATATTTAGCAAAACAAAAAGTTTCAGCAAGAATTGCAGAAGCTGAAAATGCATCAGGTGTTGAGAAATATCTAAGGGATAGAAGTTAATTCTGACAAGATGTTTTATCAATAAGGAAACTAACATACAAGTAAGCAGATACACTATATTAGATATATAGCAAGGCAGTATGTTTTTTGCAAAGGAAGGAAGCCGTTGAAAAAAACAAGTCAAGTGCTGAAAAATGCTTGAGAAATAGAAGATTAAAACACTTTTAATATTCCCTTTAGATCCTAAACCTTCATTGACAATGAAATGCACATGGATGTGTTAGCATTTATGGTTCTTGGATGTCAATATGCATCAAAAGTTTTATTTTTTATTATAAGAAGAGGTACATAACTATGGCTAATTTATTAGACCAACTAAAAAAAATAACTATTCCTGTAGCAGATACAGGTGACATTGCTGCGATTCAAAAATTCACTCCTCGCGATGCAACGACCAATCCTTCATTGATAACAATGGCTGCTCAAATGCCAGAATACCAAGATATCGTAGATGATACATTGAAAGGTGCAATTGAATCGTTAGGGGGTGATGCTACAGAAGCAGATGTTGTTACATTAGCATTCGATAGATTAGCAGTTTCTTTTGGTCTTAAAATTCTAGAAATTATTCCAGGTCGTGTTTCAACAGAAGTAGATGCACGTTTATCGTTTGATACAGAAGCAACTGTGACAAAAGGTCGTGAAATTATTGCTCAATATGAAGCAGCGGGTATTTCTAAAGATAGAATTTTGATTAAAATCGCTTCAACTTGGGAAGGTATTCAAGCAGCAGCTATTTTAGAGAAAGAAGGTATTTCTTGTAACCTGACTTTATTATTTGGTATTCACCAAGCAATTGCTTGTGCTGAAAACAATATTACTTTGATTTCTCCATTTGTAGGACGTATTCTTGATTGGTATAAGAAAGATACAGGACGTGATTCTTATGAGGCAGATGAAGACCCAGGTGTGGTTTCAGTGACAGAGATTTATAACTATTACAAAAAATTTGGATTTAAAACTGAAGTGATGGGTGCAAGTTTCCGTAATTTAGGTGAAATTACAGAATTAGCAGGTAGTGATTTATTAACTATTTCTCCTGCATTATTAGCTGAATTACAAGCAACAGAAGGCGAGTTGCCACGCAAACTAGATCCAGTAAAAGCAGTAACAATGGATATTGAAAAAATTAGCGTAGACAAAGCGACTTTTGAAAAAATGCATGCTGAAAATCGTATGGCTACAGACAAATTAGCCGAAGGTATTGCTGGGTTTGAAAAAGCATTAGTAGACTTAGAAGCTTTACTTGCTTCACGTTTGTCTAAGATTACTGCAGAAGCTTAATATTATTAGCTGATATGACGAGGGTGTTATATCAGCATATTTAATGCCCTCTAAATAAATTGAATACAAAGAGTATTCAACTGATAAATAAACAATAGACTTAAAATATGTCACAAAAAATATTAGATGTAGTTAAACCAGGTGTTATCTCTGGTGATGATGTTCAAAATGTTTTTGCCATTTGCAAAGAAAATAGCTTTGCACTACCTGGTGTAAACTGTATCAATACAGATTCAATCAACGGTGCGATTGAAGCAGCTGCTAAAGTACGATCACCTGTTATTATTCAGTTTTCAAATGGCGGAGCTGCATTTGTTGCTGGGAAAGGTCTTAAGCTTGAGGGTCAAGGTAATGCTATTATGGGTGCAATAGCAGGTGCTAAACACGTACATACTGTTGCTGAAGCTTATGGTGTACCCGTTATTCTTCATACAGACCATTGCGCTAAAAAATTGTTACCTTGGATAGACGGCTTATTAGATGCCGGCGAAAAATTCTTTGCAGAAACAGGTAAGCCATTATTTAGCTCTCATATGCTAGATTTATCAGAAGAAAGTTTGGAAGAAAATATTGAGACGTGTGGTAAATATTTAGAGCGTATGTCTAAAATGGGCATGACTTTGGAAATTGAATTGGGTGTAACTGGTGGTGAAGAAGATGGAGTAGATAACTCTGATTTAGATGCTTCTTTGTTATACACGCAACCTGAAGAAGTAGCTTATGCTTATGAAGAACTAAGTAAAATAAGTCCTCGTTTTACCATTGCTGCTTCTTTCGGTAATGTACATGGTGTTTATAAGCCAGGGAATGTAAAATTAACACCAACAATTTTACGTGATTCTCAAAAATATGTTTCTGAGAAATATAATGTTGCAACAGATGTGCTTACATTTGTTTTCCATGGTGGTTCAGGTTCATCGGAAGCTGAAATTAAAGAGTCAATTAGCTATGGTGTAGTAAAAATGAACATCGATACTGATACTCAATGGGCGACTTGGGAAGGTGTTATGAATTATTACAAAAAGAATGAAGCTTACCTTCAAGGTCAAATTGGTAATCCAGATGGCAAAGATAGTCCTAATAAGAAGTTTTATGACCCGCGTGTATGGCAGCGTGCAGGTGAAGTGGCTATGGCAACACGTTTAGAGCAAGCTTTTGCTGATCTGAACGCGGTTAACACTTTATAAAAAGTTTAACGTAACTACTCAGCTACCCTCTATTTTGTTCAATAACCGCGTTGAAAATGCACATTTACACCTGTAAACTCCGCGTTTTCGCCTTGCTCTTGAACAAAATAGAGGGCAATCTAAGCAGTTACGGAATACGCTGGGTAGTTACAGTTTGAGACCTCAGCATAACTCTGGCGATGAGAAAAAAGTGATAGAATTTTTCAGGTTTTAGTCAAAATACAAGTGTAATAGTGAGCTATTGCACGTTATTTTGGCTGAAAGATGGAAAACTTCTAACCTTTTTTTATGTGTTACTGAAAAAACTGTTAGCGAGTAATGACTTTATCACCGTCACCAATCAACACAACATCGGCATCCCTTAAAGCAAATAAACCGACAGTAACAACACCAGGAATATTATTAATAACACGTTCCATTTCCATGGGGTCTCTGATATACAGATTATGTATATCAATAATTTCACAGCCATTATCTGAAATAAAATTTTCTCTCCATACTGGTTGACCACCCATTTTTTTCATTTCACCAGCAACAAATTCGCGTGACATAGGTATCACTTCGATAGGTAAGGGAAAACCACCAAGCACATCAACAGTTTTTGATGAGTCTACAATACAAACAAACTTGTCACTGGCTCCTGCAATGATTTTTTCGCGTGTTAATGCACCGCCACCGCCTTTAATAAGCTTTTTCTTAGGGTCAACTTCATCGGCACCGTCAATATAAACTTCAACATTATTGACTTCATTTAGGTCAAGCACTGTAATACCGACGCTTTCCAAGCGTCTAGTGGTATCAATAGAGCTAGAAACAGTAGCATCAATAGACGATGTATAATCAGCAAGCATTTCAATAAAAAAATTTACGGTAGAGCCTGTACCCACGCCAATTACAGGTACATTCTTAATATATTCAATTGCTGAACGGGCGACTTGTTTTTTTAATTCGTCTTGTGTCATAGGGTTTTAATATGTATAAGTAAAGAAGTGAGAAAACTGTATTTCTAGATTTGTGAAAATTAGACATAGAATTCATGAGTTATGCTGAGTTCTCGCTTAAATAATAACCGATATAAAATTATATTTCAGATGAATTTATCTTGGGATGCAGTTAGATTAAAATCTATATAATAGAATGTAGATTCTAAATTACTTAAAACTTATGGATAATTTTTCTTACCCCCCTGACTATGAAGTTGAATCTTTAAAAGTCCCTCCTCATTCTATTCAAGCAGAACAGTCTGTCTTGGGTGGCTTATTATTAGACAATCAGACATGGGATTTAGTAGCGGATAAAGTCTACAAAAATGATTTCTATCGCAAAGACCATCGTTTAATTTTTATTGCCATTGAAACATTAGCAGAAAAACAAGATCCTTTTGATGTAATTACTTTATCGGAGTCATTAGACGCTACTGATGATTTACAAGCAGTGGGTGGTCTTGCTTATTTAGCAATGTTAGCTCAGGATACCCCAAGTGCCGCCAATATTGTGGCTTATGCCAATATTGTTAGAGATCGTTCTATTCTAAGACAGTTGATCCATGTAGGGACTGATATTTCAGATTCTGCATTTAACACTGAAGGCAAGAAAACGGCTGACTTATTAGAAAATGCTGAACGGGAAGTTTTTAAAATCGCAGAGCAACGACAACGAGGACAGGATGGAGGATTTAGACCCATAAAAAACTTGTTGGCTTCTGCGGTTGATAAAATTGAAACCTTATATGAGCAGGACGGTAATATTACAGGGGCAAGTACGGGTTTTACCGACCTTGATAATTTAACTTCTGGTTTACAGCCGGCAGATCTAATAATTATTGCAGGTCGTCCATCAATGGGTAAAACAACTATTGCTATGAATATCGCTGAAAATATTGCTATTAAGGGGGACAAGCCCGTTGCAGTGTTTAGTATGGAAATGCCTGGTGATTCATTAGCGATGAGAATGATGTCTTCTCTAGGGAGAATCGATCAAAATAGAGTAAGAACTGGCAAGTTAGAAGATGATGAATGGCCAAGATTGACTTCAGCCATAAATATGCTGGCTGAAACACAATTATTTATTGATGATACAGCTGCTTTGACCCCCACTGAAGTCAGATCAAGGGCTCGTCGCTTAACCCGAGAACATGGACAGCTGGGTGTTATTGTTTTGGATTATTTACAATTGATGCAATCACCATCCAGTGGTGAAAGTCGTGTACAACAAATTTCTGATATTTCTCGTGGGTTAAAAGCTTTGGCTAAGGAATTAAATGTTCCTGTAGTTGCATTATCACAGTTAAATCGTAACCTTGAGAAACGAGAGAATAAACGACCTGTTATGTCAGATTTACGAGAATCTGGAGCTATTGAACAAGATGCTGATTTAATTGTTTTTGTACACCGAGATGAAGTTTATAACGAAGACTCACCTGATAAAGGCATTGCCGAGATTATAATTGCTAAGCAAAGGAATGGTCCTTTAGGCACGGTTAGATTGACATTTTTAGGGCAGTTTACTCGTTTTGAGAATTTTGCTGGTGATCCCTATGTAGATGAGGATTATTAGTGTCAGCAATCACCTATGCAGTCATTGATACAACTGCAATAAAGCATAACCTATCGGTTGTTACTCGTTATGCTCCAGCAAGTAAGGTTATGGCTGTTATCAAAGCAAATGGATATGGACATGGCTTGGTAACTGTTGCAAAGGCATTAGAGAGTGTAGATGCATTAGCTGTAGCAAGACCTGATGAAGGAATACAATTAAGACAAGCAGGGTTTAGTCAAAGAATTACTGTTTTAGCAGGATTTGTTTGTGAGCAAGAATTAAATGACCTTATTAAATATGATTTAGAAGCGGTTATTCATTCACAACATCAGCTGGAAATTATAGAAAATCAGAAAGGGAAGGGTAAAATTTCAATATGGCTGAAGCTTAATGTTGGGATGAATAGGCTGGGGTTTAATATTAAATCCTATCACGCCGCCTATCAAAGGCTATGGCAATGCCTTAGTGTCAATAAACCATTTGCTTTGATGACACATCTTTCTAATGCAAATGATAGCAATAAAGAAATCACCTTAAAGCAAATATCAACGTTTAAGGAAATTGTTAATACCCTCGATGGAGAGCAAAGTATTGCAAATTCAGCAGCAATTCTTGCTTGTCCTGATTCATTAGCAGACTGGGTGCGTCCAGGTATTATGTTATATGGTGTTTCACCCTTTGCTGGGGATAAGAAATCAGAATTGAAGCCTGTAATGAGTTTACATTCTAAATTAATTGCTATTAAACATATTAACTTAGGTGAACCTGTCGGCTATTCAGGAACATGGATAAGTAAAGAAAGTACCAAGCTTGGTGTGGTAGCGATAGGATATGGTGATGGTTATCCTAGACATGCAAGAAATGGAACCCCCGTATTAGTTAATGGAATAAGAGTTCCCTTAGTGGGTCGAGTTTCAATGGATATGATAACAATTGATTTGACTGAGTTGGCGCAGGTAAAAGTTGGTGATCCAGTTACCCTATGGGGGCAAGGCTTGTTAGTTGAAGAAATTGCTAGATATGCTGACACTATTCCATATACTCTTATATGTGGCATTACTCAACGCGTTGATATTAGAATTATTTGATGAAAAAATATGGTTAAAAAACAATCCACAGCTTATGTTTGTACAGAATGTGGTGCTGATTCACCACGTTGGGCTGGTCAATGTACAGCATGTGGTGAATGGAATGTCATCAAAGAGATTCGTTTGGGTTCTAATAAAAAAAATAAAGTCAATTTATCAGGCTATGCTGCTGGAAATTCTGAGATTAAGCTGTTATCCCATGTAGATTTGACACAAGCAGAAAGAATTTCTACTGGATATGCTGAATTTGATCGTGTCCTTGGTGGTGGGATTGTTAATGGCAGTGTGGTTTTGATAGGCGGTGCGCCTGGAGCAGGTAAAAGCACACTTCTATTGCAGACTATTGCAAGTGCAGCAGCAAAGGGATTATCGGTATTATATGTGTCAGGTGAAGAATCTCTGCAACAGATAGCTGAACGAGCACACAGACTAGAATTAGATAGCCACTCAATAAAAATGTTAGCTGAAACGTCAGTGCAAAAGATTTGTGATTGTTTGGAAATTGAGAAGCCAGCATTATTGATTATTGATTCTATTCAAGTGATGTATTCAAGTGATTCTGAAAGCGCGCCGGGTTCTGTTTCTCAGGTTAGAGAGGCGGCTAGTTACCTTGCCCAATATGCAAAAAGAAATAATACCTCCATTTTTATGGTGGGGCATGTGACTAAAGACCAATCTTTAGCAGGGCCAATGACATTGAGCCATATTGTTGATGTGCAAGTGATTTTATCATCAACGGATGATTCACGATATCGAGTTATGCGCTCTGATAAAAATCGCTTTGGCAGTGTCGGTGAGCTGGGTTTTTTTTCTATGACGGCTAATGGACTTAAAGAGGTTAAAAACCCTTCTGCAATGTTTCTATCACGATCAGATAAACCGAGTTCTGGGAGTGTTGTTACTGTTTTATGGGAAGGTACTCGACCTTTATTGGTTGAAATACAAGCCCTGGTAACGGAAAGTCAGTATGGAAACCCTCGGCGTTTAGCGGTAGGTTTAGATCAAAATAGATTGGCAATGTTGTTAGCTGTATTAACACGTCATGCAGGTATAATGACTTCAAATGATGAGATTTATGCCAATGTAGTGGGAGGTATAAAGGTCACAGAGACAGCTTCAGATTTAGCGATTATTGTTGGCATTGTCTCTAGTCTGAAAGATAAAATTATTCCTGTTGATGTGGTTTTTTTTGGGGAAATAGGTTTGAATGGTGAGGTGCGACCCGTTGCAAATGGATTTGCAAGATTAAATGAAGCTGCGAAACACGGTTTTAAAAGAGCCATTATCCCGCAAGGAAATGCACCAAAAGTAAGTCCTAAAAATATAGAAATTAATGCCGTGTCAACAGTGCTTGAAGCATTAGCCGTTCTTTAAATCCTCAGTCCTAAGAACTTGTTCAAATTTTTGTGTTCCTCTGCACACACAACTAACCGTTTGTATTCTTAGATGCTATTTTTCAGGATAAAATTTGACTAATTTAATAGTATTTTCATCACATTTCATTATTTCAAGACGATAGCCGTGTAATTCAAGACTGATACCTGCTTTAGGGATGGTTTCCATATATTCAATAATGAGACCATTCAATGTTTTTGGTCCTTTGATGGGTAAGGCCCATTGAGTAATACGATTAAGATCACGGACAGTGACACTGCCATCAACTATATAACTACCATCTTTTTCTATATGAACATCCGCTACTTCCTCAGTAATAAGCTCTCCAACAATAACCTGGAGTAAGTCATCAAGAGTAACTAATCCTTGCACATCACCGTATTCATCAATCACCAAACCCACACGAAGTTTTTCTGCCTTAAAGTTTTGTATTTGTTTGTGTAGCGGAGTACTTTCAGGAATAAAAAAAGGTTTGTCGAGCTTGTCAGTAATACTTTGTTTATCAAAGCCTGGTTGATTAATGAGTGAAAGAATGGATCTTAAATGTAAAAAGCCAATGATCCGATCAATACTTTTCTTGTAAACAGGTAGTATCGTATGAGGGCTAGTTTGTAGTTGTTTAATAACGGATTCTAAAGGCGACTCTAGGTCGAGTCCTACGATTTCATTCCGAGGTGTCATAATATCTTCAATGGATGCAGACTCAAGATCTAAAATCCCCAACAACATATTTTGGTACCTTGCAGGCATTAAATCTTTTGTATCAGAAACAATGCTTTTTAATTCATCTTTATTGAGTGTGCTTTGTTTATGTTTGGCAGCATTAATGCCAACAATTCTTAATAAAAGATTAGAAATCAGGTTGACTGCCCAGACAAAGGGATAAAACAACTTTAATAGTGGTGTATAAATCCAAGCGGCAGGGTATGCCAATATTTCAGGTTTGATAGCGGCTAAAGTTTTAGGTGTCACTTCAGAAAAAATTAAAACAGCGAGTGTCAATAACGCGGTAGAAGCAAGAATTGCTTGTTCACCGCCCAAGCGGATAGCAATAATAGTCGCCAAAGATGAGGCCATAATGTTGACAAAGTTATTACCCAAAAGAATCAGCCCCATTAGTCGGTCGGGACGTTGTAATAATTTAAAAGCTTTTATGGCTCCTTTATGTTTTTGTTTTACCAAGTGTTGTAAGCGATAACGATTAAGAGTCATTAACGCGGTTTCAGAACCAGAAAAAAAAGCAGAAAGTAGTAATAGTGCGGCGAGTATAGCAAACAGTATATCGAGAGGAATGTTGTTCAAGAAGGGAACTCATTTTTTTATTAAACAGACCTCTAGTGTCTATGTTGAAAAAAATTTGTCAAGTATTGATTCCGTTTTTTTACAAATAAAAAAATCGTTAAGTAGATCAACATTAAAAAAATTTTACAGAGATTGAAAAAACAGATTTTTTGACAACAGTAAAGTCATTGATGCTGTCATTGCAACGCTAGAAATAGAAAAGGATACAATCTGGTCGTCTCCGACTGCTAAAATACCTGATCAAGGGATTGATCTAAAAGATTATTTAAGTAACTTGGAGCTGACGTATTCAACAAGCCCCAGACGAATGTAATAGTGTTGCTCGCCACTAAACGGCTTAATATAGGGCGCACTACACGGGTTGAAAAAATGTATAAATATGAAATGTCTGAATAGAATTTTTATTTTTAGAGAGTCAAAAAAACAGCTCACTATTTTAAAAAAATTGAGCAAAAATTAAAAACAGTGTTTGACCCTGGGAGTATTTTTAAATGACACAATGGCAAAAAGTTAGGGTTGGGGAGTTCCTATTTGAGCGAAAAGAAAAATACCAGCCGAATGATGAAAAAATCACTGGATTGAGCCGTATCAATAAAATTGATTTTTCAGGCAATTTTCATATTGCCCAAAAACCCAGTAACACCAAGATGATTTTAATTTGTCCCGATGATTTGGTTATTTCAGGCATCAATGTTGCAAAAGGGGCGATGGGCATTTATCGTGGTGATAAAAATATCGTTGCCACTATTCATTATTCGTCTTATACATTTGATGAAAAGAAAATTAATGTTAGTTATTTTAAGCGGTTTTTAAAGAGTGCCGAATTCGTTAAATTATTACAAGAACAGGTTAAAGGTGGCATCAAAACAGAGATTAAGCCCAAGCACCTATTGCCACTTGAAATTAACCTACCAGATATTAAAGAACAAAAAATAATTGTTAAAAAACTCAAAGCCATAGAAACCGAAGAAAACGAATTAAAGCAAGAAATTGCTCAGCAACAAATTTTGCTTAAAAATCTGCGTCAGCAGATTTTACAAGAAGCGATTGAGGGCAAACTCACCCAAGATTGGCGAGTGAAAAATCCAAATACCGAACCTGCCAGCGAATTATTAAAACGCATTCAAGCCGAAAAACAACAACTGATAAAAGACAAAAAAATCAAAGCACAAAAACCATTGCCAGCGATTAGCGAGGATGAAAAACCGTTTAAATTGCCTGATGGGTGGGTCTGGTGTCGGTTGAATGATATTCTTAGTGAAATTCTTGGAGGGCACTCATTTAAAAGTTCTTTATTTAAAAAATACGGCGAAAAGCAGGTTCTTAGATTAGGAAATATAAGACCTTACCATGTTCGCTTAGAAAGAAATTCTGTTTATATTGATGAAAAAACGGCAAATAAAGCAAGGAGTGCTAAACTAAAGCAAGGTGATATATTAATAACAATGACTGGAACACGAGGAAAGAGAGATTATTGTTATACAGTGTTATTAAATGAATTACATTTTAAAGATAGAGAGTTGTATCTAAATCAAAGGGTTGGGTGCTTAAGGTTTAATAAATATGTTTCTTTAAAATATTATGATTATTGTTTAAAAAATAATCGATTGCTTGATCAAATATTTTCTACTGCCACAGGTTCGGCAAATCAAGCAAATATAGGAATTTCTGCTCTTATATCGTGGTTAATCCCAATGCCATCCACCCAAGAACAAAAAACCATAGTCGCCAAAGTTGAAAAACTACTTAATATCTGCGATAAACTACAAACCCAAATCACTGCCAATCAAATCTACGCCGAACAATTAATGCAAGCGGTGTTAAAAGAGGCTTTTACTCAAGCAGAGCAACCCATTTGACTTTTGATACTATTATAGTATCATATCCCCATGAATGATAAAAAACTACTCGCAAAGATTTTTCAAAACCCAATAAATTCTGGCATTCATTGGGCGGATATTGAGAAAATGCTAAGAAAAATAGAGGGGCTGGATGTGATAGAGGGTGCAGGTTCTAAGGTTGCCTTTTATAAAAAGCAAAGCGAATTAAGTATTCATCGTCCGCATCCATCTAAAGAGTCATTGCGTTATAGAGTTAAACTTGTTCGTGAATTTTTAATTGAAATAGGCGAGGTGTAATATGATGGAATATAAGGGATATACGGCAACATTGGAATATGACGAGCTAGATAAAATCATTGTTGGCAGGGTTCAAGGGATTAAGGCGATTATTGGTTTTGATGGGCTGAACACACAAGAACTACAAACCAAGTTTCGTGAGAGTATTGATTTTTATTTAGATGCTTGTGCACAGCGTGGCACACAGCCTAATAAACCTTACTCAGGTAAGTTTATGGTGCGTATGCAGCCGAGTGAGCATGCAATTATTGCGCATCACTCAAAAGCAATGGGTATGTCAATCAACGCTTATGTGGTTAAAAAGGCACTTGCTGAGAATTAACGGCTTAAAAATTATGACTACTAAGAAACAATTATCAGAATCCGATATTAAAGCAAAATTCATCACCCCTGCATTATTAAAATCAGGTTGGAATGAGCAAGCGCAAATTCGCCGAGAGGTGTTTTTTACGGATGGGCGGATTTTTGTTAAAGGTAATTTGACCTTGCGAGGCAAGGGCAAAAAAGCCGATTATATTCTCTACTACAAGCCCAATATTCCCATTGCCATTATTGAGGCAAAAAACAATAAGTTATCACTCAATTCAGGCATTCAACAAGCCCTAGATTATGCCCAAATTTTAGACATTCCTTCGGTTTATAGCAGTAATGGTGATGGTTTTTTTGAGCATAATAAATCGGCAACTAACGGCAAAATTGAGCAACAATTAAGCCTCGATGAATTTCCCACACCTGAACAATTATGGCAACGATACCAACAATATAAAGGCATTAACACACCAGAACAAATAAGAATATCCGCCCAAGATTATTTTTTTGACGGCACGGATAGACGACCCAGATATTACCAACAAATCGCCATCAATCGTAGTGTTGAAGCCATTGCTAAAGGGCAAAATCGTATTTTATTAACCATGGCAACTGGCACGGGAAAAACCTATACCGCCTTTCAAATTATCCACCGCTTATGGCAAAGTAAAACCAAAAAACGCATTTTGTTTTTAGCCGATAGAAATGTGTTGATTGACCAAACGATGCGCGGGGATTTTCGCCATTTTAAAGACAAAATGACGGTTATCAAACATAAGAATATAGACAAATCTTATGAGATTTATCTCGCCTTGTATCAAGGTTTGACCAATTATGACGCAGAAAAAGATGCTTATCGAAAATTCAGCCCAGCGTTTTTTGATTTAATTGTGATTGACGAATGCCACCGTGGCAGTGCTAAAGATGATAGTGCTTGGCGTGAGATTTTGGATTATTTCACAACCGCTACCCATATCGGTTTGACCGCAACGCCCAAGGAAACCAAGCAGATTTCTAGCAGTGATTATTTTGGCGACCCGATTTACACTTACAGCCTAAAACAAGGCATTGAGGATGGCTTTTTAGCGCCGTATAAAGTCTTGCGAGTGGGCTTGAATATTGACCTAGAAGATTGGCGACCGCCCAAAGGTTTTACCGATAAACAGGGTAATTTAGTAGAGGATAGACTTTATAACAGCAAGGATTTTGATAAAAATATCGTCATTGAAGAACGGCGAAAAAAGGTGGCACAAAAAATCACCGAATTTTTAAATACCAATGGCACGCCGTTTGATAAAACCATTGTATTTTGCGTTGATATAGAACACGCCCAAGGGATGCGAGCTGCACTTATCAATGAAAATATTGAACAAGTAAAAATCAACGATAAATACATTATGCAAATCACTGGCGATAATCAGGCGGGTAAAAATGAGTTGGATAATTTTATTGACCCTGAGGAACCATACCCCGTGATTGCCACCACCTCAAAATTGATGACCACAGGCGTGGATGCACAAACTTGTAAATTGATTGTGCTGGATAGCAATATCGCTTCAATGACAGAATTTAAGCAAATTATTGGGCGTGGCACACGTATCAACGAAAATTTTGGCAAAACTTTTTTTACCATTATGGATTTTAGAGGGGTAACCAATTTATTTGCCGACCCTGATTTTGACGGCGATCCAATAAAAATTAAAGAAATAGGCGAAGATGAGGCAATTTTGTCTGATGAAGATACGCAGATTATTGATGAAAATGGTGAGGAAATTATTTTTACACCAGCAGAGATTATTGAGGGCGGCGATATAATTCAAGAACCTGTTGCAAAATATTATGTCAATGGCGTAAATGTGGCAATCCTTAACGAACGCATACAATATTTAGATGCAAACGGCAAACTCATCACTGCCAGTTTAAAAGATTACACGCGCCAAAAAGTACAAGAGCAATATCACTCATTAGATGACTTTTTACAAAAATGGAATGCTGCCGACAAAAAACAAACCATTATCGAACAACTAACCGAGCAAGGCATCGTGTTTGCCGACTTCAAAGCTGCAGTTGATAAAGAAATGGATATTTTTGATTTAATCTGCCACACCGCCTTTGACCAACCGCCCCTAACCAGAGCCGAGCGAGTTAATAATGTCAAAAAACGCAATTATTTCACCAAATACAGCGAACAAGCCCGCAAAGTGCTAGAAACCCTGTTAGATAAATACGCCGATGAGGGTATTGAGAATATTGAGGATATGAAAATCCTCCAAGTCCAACCACTAAACACCTTCGGATCACCACTAGAAATTGTTGATTTGTTTGGCGGTAAAATTGGGTATTTACAAGCGCTGGGTGAGTTGGAATTAGAAATTTATCGAGTGGCTTAAAATTTAAAGAAAGGAGAATAATATGGAATTACAAAATATAGTATTACATCAAATTATTAGAGAAGAAAATCAAAGTCCAGAATTAAAATTATCTAATCACTTATTGGCAATTAGTGATATTACTAACGATTTTGTAAAAAAACTAACAAAAAGTTACACCTCAAAAAGCCCAACTTATGGTGCATTTGATTCGGATACTATCAACAACCCCTTTCAAGAAAATGTAAAAACATATTTTGAAAATAAAGACTTTCTAACATTTTCTACACAGGCTATGAATACACTTAAAAGTAGTATGGATGTACCACAAGCAAAAGGAGGGTATGTAGTTTTTGCACACTATACTGAATCTTTGAAGGATTTTATTGTTACTGTTATGTTGGATAACTCAGAAAGGTTTGTAGTAAATAATAATTTGGATATTGAAAAATTATTAGGGTTAGATATAGATAAAGTTGCAAGAGCAAATAGAATTAATTGGCAAGAATGGCAAGATAATCAAGAAACTTATTTGTCCTTTATCAAAGGAACAAGAGGTGTTTCTGATTATTTTGCTAAAAGGTTTATTGGTTGTACGGATTTTACCTCAACAAAACAAAATGCTAAAAACTTAGATTTAGCTGTGAACACATATATGTGTGACAATAATTTTACACATGATGAAAAAATTCATGCCAAAGAAAGATTAACAGAGTACTTTTACAAACAGGTTGATGCTAAAAAAAACATAATGGTTGAGGCGGTTTCTGCTTGTATTGATTCAAATAATCCAACTGGATTTATGAATTATGTTCACGAAAATGAAGACTTAAAAGTTGGTGATTTTAAGTCGGATAAAAAAAATTATTTTAAGAATTTTGAAATTAAGACTTTAAAGGGTGATGGATATAAATTGGAATACAGTTTTAGTTCTGACAATATAGTATTAGACAAAGAAAGAAATCAAATAATAATTAAAAATGTTCCGGATTGTGATTTTGAAGACTAACAATGCTTAAAAATCTTATATCTATAATAAGAAGTCTTGATAAGGACGATTATCAATATCAACAAGGCTTTATAAAGGCTACCTTAAATAGTTTAAATGAGAGTGATATAAAAAATATAAATGAGGCAGCCTCTATAATCGATGAGTTTAAAAATGATACAGACAGTTTTTTTTCTGCAGATGAACTAAATTTATATGTAGGAAAAACAATAAAATTTCAAATTAATGTTAGCAATACAAGAAATTTTTATAATAACTTTTCATCTTTTTTAAATAAAAACAAAATACAGTCGCCTAATAGCGAGTTTTATATTAAAGAGCTTGATTATTTATATAGTGGTAGTGGTGAATGTGATAATAAACAAGTTGATGATTATTTTAAAAACATAAAATTGATTGAAATACTCAAAAGTATTTCAAACTACCAAAGCGAAATTGGAAATGATTTAGAGTTGTTTTTTTATAAGGTAGAAAGCGGAGGTTTAAAATTAAAAATAAATTATGACTCTGATAATTTATCATCTTTGAATAACGCAAAATTAAGTGAATTAAAAAGTCATTTTACAAAATCAGATAAAGAAGAAAGAAAAATAATTTTTATTAACGAAATGATTGGTTTATTAAAAAACAATAACTCTTATAACTTTTTGTTAGAAAATTGGGATATTTTGATTGATAATTATCAAAAAGCTTTTAATTTTTACTTGGAAGATTTTTCTTTTGAAAAAATAAAAACATCTTCTATTGTTTACTTTCAAGAATTTACAGATAGAGTTTTTGAACAAATCAATAAAGCAACAATCAATATTTTTATAGTACCTTCTGTATATGCATTAATGTTGCAGTCCTTTTCTTCATCTTCTAGCAATACTATTCAAAACATTGTATTACTTATAACTATGTTTATTTTTTCATTGGTAATGCACAAAGTATTGTTTAATAACATGGAAGAAGGTTTAATATTTATTGAGTCAGATGTTGGTAAATTTAAAGAAAAAGCAAATAAAATTATTCAAGATTTAAGTAAAGAATTAGAAAAATTAGATAGACATATAGTGCAGCAGCATAAAAAAATATCAATGTTAAAGTGGATAAATTGGATATTTTTTACATTGGCTTTTATAATGCTTGTTCATATAGAATGTGGAAATTATGCGAACTTTTGTGCGATTTAGACAAATTTTATCTGAAAATAAGAGTTTAGAAAAACATCTGATTGAGTTGGAGAAAAAATACGATAAGCAATTTAGTATAGTGTTTGATGCGATAAAGCAATTGATGTTACCCGAGAGAGATAAAACTAAAAACCCGATTGGTTTTGTGTGGCAAAAAGAAAAAGACAAAAAATAAAATGACCTCAAAAAACCACCCAACAATATTTCAAACAGAAATAAAACAAATCCTCCAGTCAGCTAGAGGCAAAGCACAATCAACAGTTAATTTTGCGATGGTGGAGGCTTATTGGTTGATTGGTAGGCGTATTGTGAGGAGGAGCAAAAAGGAGAGAGTAAGGCTGGTTATGGGGATTATCTGATTAGGGAGCTATCAATTGCTTTACAAAATGATTTTGGCAAGGGGTTTTCCTATGCTAATTTGTGTAATTTTCGTCAATTCTACCTCAAATTTACCAATCAAGAAAAACTCTACACACTGTGTAGAGAATTAAGCTGGAGTCATTTGCGTTTAATTATGCGTATCAGTCAAATCCAAGCATTAGAATATTATTGTAATGAAGCTAGAAATGAAAACTGGACGGTTCGTCAATTAGAAAGAAATATAAAATCTCAAAGTTACCAAAGATTATTATCCTCACAAAGCCAAAATAATAATACTGCTGCTGCTCAATACAATATCCTTGATTTTGTTAAAGACCCTTATGTTTTAGAATTTTTGCAACTGCCAGAACAAGGCAGAATCAAAGAATCAAAACTTGAGCAGACCATCATCAGTGAATTAAAAAAATTCCTCTTAGAAATGGGGAAAGGCTTTTCATTTGTTGCACGACAAATGCGGATTAGCACCGAGACCAATCATTTTTATATTGACTTAGTTTTTTATAATTATTTGCTTAAATGTTTCGTTATTGTTGATTTAAAAACCAACAAGCTTACTCATCAAGATATTGGGCAAATGGATATGTATGTACGAATGTTTGATGATTTAAAACGCAGTGAAGACGACAATCCAACTATTGGTATTATTTTGTGTGATAACAAAGATGAAACCATTGTTAAATATTCAGTGCTAAAAGAAAATGAGCGAATTTTTGCTTCAAAATATCAGCGAATTTTACCGAGTGAGGCAGAATTAGTGGCAGAAATAGAACGAGAAAAACAAAATTACAACAACAAAACAAAATGAACAACATCAGCGGAATAGTAAAATCAGCACGCAAAATAATGCGTCAAGACACTGGCACAGGCAGTGATGAATTACGAATATTACAACTGGGTTGGATGTTGTTTTTAAAAATATTCAGTGATAAAGACAAAGAACTGGAACTAATTCAAAATAATTATACTTCACCCATTCCAGCAGAATTACACTGGAGCGAGTGGGCAGAAAATGATGAGGGAATGACGGGCGATGAATTATTAACCTTTATTGACCAAACCTTGTTTCCGACCCTTGCCAATATTGATATTTCCACGGGCAATAAGCGTACGGTGCTGGTGCGAGAGGTGTTTGCTAATCATTATAATTATATGAAATCGGGCATTCACCTGCGCCAAGTGATTAACAAACTAAATGAAATTGATTTTAACAACAGTAAAGACAAGCATATTTTTGGGCAAATTTACGAAAGTTTTTTGAGCGAATTGCAAAGTGCTGGCACACTTGGTGAGTTTTACACCCCTAGAGCAATTACTCAATTATTAGCTGAACTCACCGACCCCAAACTTGGCGAAAAAGTGCTAGACCCAGCCTGTGGCACGGGTGGATATTTGACCGCTGCCCTAGAACATTTAAAAACCAAAGCTAAAACCGTTGCCCATAGAGAGGCATTGCAACATAATGTGATGGGTTGGGAATACAAGCCGTTGCCGTATTTACTTGGCAATACCAACCTTATTTTGCACGACATCAACACGCCTAATATTACCTTTGGTGATTCATTGGCAAAGCCATTGAGTGAATACACACAAAATAATCGGGTAGATGTTATCTTGGCTAATCCACCGTTTGGTGGCGTAGTGTCTAATAATAACGAAAATAATTTTCCAAAAACTTATCGCACCAAGGAATCAGCCGATTTGTTTTTAATTTTGATGATGCATTTGCTTAAAAAAGAGGGCAGGGCAGCGATTGTCTTGCCTGATGGTTCGCTCACAGGCGATGGCATTAAACAACGCATTCGCCAAAAATTGTTAAAGGATTGTAATTTACACACCATTGTTCGTTTGCCTAATTCAGTGTTTCAGCCTTATGCCTCAGTGGCGACTAATTTGTTATTTTTCACTAAAGGTAAAGCAACCCAAAAAATTTGGTATTTTGAACACAAACTACCCGAGGGCTACAAGGCTTATTCCAAAACCAAACCGATACAATTATCTGAGTTTGAGGGGCTAAAAAAATGGTGGCACAACCGTAAAGCAAGCGAATATGCGTGGCAAGTCGATATAAAAACTATTCAAGACAATAACTACAATTTAGACATCAAAAACCCCCATCAGCCCGAAGCACAAAAGCAATATTCCAGCGATGAATTATTGGCAAAAATGAGCCAGTCTTTTAGCAAAAGTGATAAGTTGTTGAAAACATTACAAACAGCATTAAGGTAATGACTAAAAATAAAATGACCCAAAAAACCCCACTACAAACCATCAACATCAAACAACACATACTCTGAATTAGAAACGAAAAAGTGGTGTTGGATAGTGATTTTTCTCGTTCCCACGCTGTGCGTGGGAATGCATACCAGTTTAACTAACCAATACCATGGACAGAAGCAGATATAAAATAACCGACCAACACGCACCACATTTTGTAACTTTTACAGTTTTGCACTGGATACCTGTATTCACTAGACCTGAAACTGCCAACATTCTACTAGAATCATTAAAATTTTTAAGCAAAGAAGGGTTGAAAATAATAGTATTTGTTATTTTAGAAAACCACACCCATTTAATTTTGCAAAGTGATAATTTGAGTAAAGATATTATGCGATTTAAGGCACACACGGCAAAACAGATTTTGCAGTATTTATCTCAAAATAACATCAAGTAAATAGTAGAGCAGTTAGCATTTTATAAAAAACGCCATAAAAACGATAGGCAATATCAATTTTGGCAAGAAGGATGCCATCCAGAATTGATTCAAAATGAAGCGATGATGCGACAGAAGATAGATTATATTCATCATAACCCTGTAAAGTGTGGTTATGTTGAGGAAGCAGAGCATTGGCGATATTCTAGTGCTAAAAATTATTTAGATGATAAAGGGGTTTTGAGGATTTCAGATGATTGGATGTAGATATAAAAATATGCATTCCCACGCGAAGCGTGGGAATGAGGGGAACTCATGAACGGATAAAAAAGGTCAGCCAAAATAACACGCAATAGCTCACTATTACACTTGTATTTTGACTAAAACCTGAAAAATTCTATCACTTTTTTCTCATCGCCAGAGTTATGCTGAGGTCTCCTGAGAACGATAAAACTAAAAACCCGATTGGCTTCGTGTGGCAAAAAGAAAAGAACAAAAAAACAAAATGAATAACATCAGCACGCAAAATATTAAAAGAGCGTTTTAAAAATGACTAAAGCCCCACAAATTCAAAATAATTTTTTACTTTATAAAAGCAGAAAATAGCCAAATAAAAGTTGATGTGCTGACTCGATAATATCCTCACCAACCACCCTGATTTTTTTATCAGGATTTAATGTGTTATTCACAACAATTTCAAGACAGATACACCTTTGTAATCTAAATAAAATAAAGGCAAAGCACTTAATACTGCTACTTCTTTTTTGGGTATATGTTTCGTTAATTGAGCACTGAAAATATCAGATTGTTCAATTAATTGTTCGGAGGCTTCAAGGCTATTATTTACCAAATCATTAGCTTTTTTTAAATGATTTAAAGTTAAATCTTTAAATTCTTGTTCGTTTAGTACAGCTATATTTTGTATGCCTGTATTTCCTATATCTTGTTTATACTGTTTCCCATCTTTAATTTTAAAAACAAGGTTTTTCGTATCTCTCAACGCTTCCAACATTGGGTAACTAATATATAACTTTCCCTGTTCAGTCTCATTGTCAAATGTTTCTAGCATTTCTTGTACTATTTGATCTTTTGCCCCTGGTGCATGTCCATCGTAATCAAAAAATAAATATATTCTAGCGATATCATCCCTGTCGTAATCTTGCGAATCCAGCGTGTCACATCCTTCTTTCAGCAACTCAAAAGTATCCAAGCCATCACTCTTTGTTAACTTATTATGTAATGCATAAATATGCGTGCAAAATGCGACTTCTATCCTATTAATATCAACAGATAGAGCCTTGAGGAAAGTGTTTAAATACTTTTTTTCTTGCCTTTTTCCTTCAAATACAAACAAAGTAATGGGCTTACTGCTCATTCAGAAAAGGCATTCGCCTTATAGAGTTTTTGTAAATTATGTGCTTTGCGTAATTCTTGGTTAGTTAATTTATTGACGGCAGTAATATGATTGTTATGCAAAACAAAGTAACAATCAGGACGAGATAAATCATTGCTCATAATATCTGTATTATGCGTAGTAAAAATCACCTGCACATCAATTTCTTGTAATTTTTTAATAATAAATTTAGCTAAACTATGGTGATAAAAAGCATCAAATTCATCAATAAACACAAAAGAGGTTTTATTAGATTTGATACGCTGATACCAGTAATAAAACAAAGCTATAGACCTTGTTCCTTGCGATGCAATCTCAAAAAAACCAATCGTTTCACCATTAAAATCAAACACAATTTTTTCTTCGTTATTTTCATCTACCACAATAGCTAATTTGCATTCAATGCCCGCATCATTAAGAAACTTTTGAAAATCAGCAACATTGCCACGATCAATAATATCTTTGTCTAGCACTCTTGAGCCACTTTCTAAGCCTAAATAAGCATTCTGCTCTAGTGAACGGAAAAACAGCATTTTATTGATGAAATCAAAAAATCGATTAAATATAGCATTGTCTTCATTGCCTTCTAAGATAGTGTTTTCTTTAACATATTTAATAATTGATAAATTAACACCACTGACATTTTGACTTAAATTCTCAGCGCCTTTTAATAAAAAAACAGCTTTTTTCTCGCCATTACGCACAACCGACAAAACTTCTTTGCCATCAATTGTTAGAAATTCATTTCCCAATTCTTCATGGTTAATTTTTGTATATTGATAAACAACTTTATTACTGCCAAATTTAAAACAATATTCAAATTCTGCATAAGGACTGTTACTTGGTTTGGTTAGATAATGATGATAAAACTGCCCTTTGCTTTCATTGTTAGTTAAATGCTGAACAATATCAAATATTGCAAAACCTAAATTAGATTTTCCAGAGGCATTAGCACCGTATAAAATTGCAGTTTTAACAATGCATTCCTTAATAGATTGAGGGTTGAATTGATAATCGCTGGCAGCAAAATCAAGTGTTAATTTTTTGTTAAAATTTTTAAAGTTAGTAACGCTAAATTTTTCTAACATAATTATTTTTTTGTAAAAAGATGGGTATTCTACCCTAAAAAAACAAGTGCCGTTAAAAAAATACGGCAATTTTAATCAAAAATCACATCGACGCTTTTGCTCGCCCAATCAGTAAATTCTGGGATTATGAAAATCTCTTCGTCAATCGCATGTTGCATATCGGATACCAGCATTACACAAACCCTCACTTTCTACGCCGAGGACGAAAAAAGCATCGGCTCCGTTTATGCCAACGGCGATCTGCTAAACTTAGGCAGGAAAGTAATGAAAAATGTCGCCTGCTATGATGTTTCACGTTTATTAGTCGGCTCAAAAGGCAAACTAGCACTCATCACCCAAATCAGTTTTAAAGTAATGCCAAAAGTTTATATCAGTAAAATCAAAAAGCCCCATTTATCAAAAAGCGATAACCCCATTCTTAGAGAAATTGAGCAAAAATTAAAATGGGTATTTGATCCTAGGAGGATATTTTAATGACGATACAAAGAGAAAAATTTATCACTTATATTAAAGATCGACTCATAGGTTTTGAAATTAAAGACAATATCTTGGTGGGCAAACAGCCATTAGATAGGTTTTTTACTGGATTATTGTTTCCAATAATGAATGAGGATGTGCTCGTAGAAGAGACAGAAGACTATGCCAGTGACCCTAATGCTAATGAAATGCAACAGACTCAATCTGTTAAAAAAACACAACGTTATATGCCACCTTCGTCGGCTGGATTTTCATTTTTTATTACCGGTGAAAATATTAAATTAAGGGTGTATTACAATGCTTGTTATTTTGAAGAAAATAAAGATGACACCTCTAAACGTCAAATTTGGAAAAAGAAACCATTGGCAGATGATGGCAAAGAAATAGAATTTACCCCTGATAGTGAACCACAACACAAGATATTTAATGGCAAGGCAAAAATAGATGCTTTGTGGCGAAAATATAGCAATGGTTATATTGTTACTTTGACTTTGTCTAATCAACAAAAAATCCCCGATGTTTCTGATGGCAAAGAATTTAATAAAGAAAAAAATGAAAAAACCTTATTTGAGGTTGAATTTAAATGCATTATTGAATCGGGAGAAATTGCAAATTATCCAGCCACTGAAAAATCTTTATTAAACGACGAAGAACGAGAAATACAATTACGCTATCAAGATTTAAAAACTTATGCGGTGGGGCATGGTGTAGCGGCTAATTGGAATAAAAATCAACAAGGTGATATGGAAATTTGGGCAGATTTTATGCCTCAAGTTGAAGTGCCACAGGTAACAGCCGATACCGGTGGTAAAGATACTAAAGTTTTACAATTTGATTTTTTACAACAAGATAATATCATTGATGAATTAGCAAGTTTTGTTAAAAATTATAAAGATTGGATTGATAATCAAAGGCAAAAATCACTTAAAGAAAGTGATCAAGAAATTGCAAAAAACATCATTAACAACCTTAATGTTGCTAAACAAAGAATGCAGCAAGGCGTTGATTTATTAAAAACCAATACCAATGCAAAAATAGCTTTTGCCATAATGAATCAAGCGATGTTGATGCAATGGCAACAGGGGGATAACAACAAAGGCATTCCCAAAGAAAAACCAACCTATAGATGGCGTCCTTTTCAGTTGGGTTTTATTTTGATGACACTAAAATCTAGTATTGATGAGAATGATAAATTTAGAGACACACTAGATTTAATCTGGTTTCCAACAGGCGGTGGTAAGACAGAGGCGTATTTAGGTTTGATGGCGTTTTTGTTTATTTATCGTAGGCTACAAACCCCAGCAAGTGGTAGTGGCACGGTAGCAATTATGCGTTATACCTTGAGATTATTAACCACCCAACAATTTGTGCGTGCTAATAAAGTTATTTTTGCTTTAGAATTAATCAGACAACAAAACAGTGATAAATTTGGTAAGCAGCCATTTTCATCGGGTTTGTGGGTGGGACAATCCACTAGCCCCAATACTTTTAAGCAAGCTAGAGATTATATTGGGGAAGCTAAATTAAATAAATTTATTATTAGCCATTGTCCATGGTGTGAAGCCAAATTTGAGCCACAAAATTATCAAGCAAAAGACGATGATTTTCATTTTTACTGCGTTAATAATGATTGTGATTTTGGTAAAAATCCTAATGAACCATTGCCGTGTAATGTGGTTGATGAAGCATTATATAAAAATCCACCTAGTTTATTAATTGCAACAGTTGATAAATTTGCAAGATTTTGTTGGGAATCTCGTGCTGCTGCTTTTTTTGGTGGTAATCACAACAAACCACCAGAATTAATCATCCAAGACGAACTGCATTTAATCGCCAGTGCTTTAGGTTCTATCGTTGGCCTGTATGAAGTTGGCATTGAAAGTGCATTGATTGCTAGAGGTGGTAGGGTTAAATATATTGCTTCAACAGCAACTATCAAAAATGCAGCGCAACAAGTTAAGGCTTTATTTGCTAAAGAAATGCAAATATTCCCACCATCTGGCTTGCGTTATGATGACAGTTATTTTGCTAAAACTGTGCCATTAGACGAAAAACCAGGTAGATTATATGTAGGTTATTTAGCCCCTTTATTAAGTAGGAAAAACTGCCTAACGCCACTAGCAGCGAGCCTATTATCAGCTCCTACACACTTGTTTAAAAATGAAGAGAATTTTTTAGATAATTGGTGGACGCAGATTATTTATCATGGCAGTTTAAAAGGGCTGGGTAATAGTAGCACTTTATACCAAAGTAGTATTGAGTCTATACTCAGTCGCATAACCTTGGAAAATCTTAAACAAGAAATTGATAAAGAGTCGCCGAATTTTTGCAATGATAAAAATATTGAAACTATTCAGGATTTTCAAAAAATTGCCGAACCTGAGATAAAGCAAATTGTTGATCAATATTTACCTGTTCGAGATTTAACCATTAAAGAGTTATCCAGCAAAAGAAGTGCTGAAGAAAGCAATCAAATCTTTAATGATTTAACCAAAGAAAAACACGAAAATGAATCAGTTGATGTGGCATTAGCAACCAATATGGTGGCAACAGGATTAGATGTGCCGCGATTAGCGCTCATGGTAATTAATGGACAACCCTTAACCACGGCAGAATATATTCAAGCTAGTAGTCGAGTAGGGCGTGGGAATACACCCGGTATTGTTTTTACCAATTATTACAAAACCCAAGCCAGAAGTCTGTCACATTATGAGAATTTTCGTTCTTACCATGAGGGTTTTTATCGTTTTGTAGAGCCATCAAGCCTCACGCCTTTTACTTATCAGGCGCGTATGCGTGGCTTGCATTCTGCACTTATTATTGCCATAAGACACAGTGGCATTGGATTGTCTGATAATAATGCTGGTGATTTTAATAAAAATTCTGATGAAGTCAAAAACATTATTCAAATATTAAAAATGAGATGTAAAAACGCCATTAGCAATAATGATACTCAAAAGCAAACGCTAGAACACATTGATAAATTACTAAGCGATTGGCAAAGTGCAGTGGATTATTGTAAAAACAATGAAATAACAATGGTTTATTATGAAAATAATAGGGCGACACAAAATTTAATTTGTAATTTTGATAAAGGAAATGGTTTATGGAAAACCTTGCAATCAATGCGTAATGTAGAAAATTCTGCTTTAATTAAACTGATACAGGGGCTTAAAAAAGATGAGTAAATATACCCCCGTGCGTTTTTCGCATTTAACCTCTTATTCTGGGGTGGGGGCAATTGTGCGTAGTGCTGAAGATAAATTGATGGTCGTGGTTGATACTCGCCGCTGGACCGACAAAGATGGCAATAATGCCACAACTGTTATTCCTTATGTTAATCGCATTACTCAAGCACTAGATATTACCCAAGAACTAAGAATGCCACCTGTGGCAAAAGAAGATTTTAACAAAGGCATTGAGGGTAGTCATTTGCCTGCGGTTTTGTTCCCTACTTATGCCAGTTGTTCAAAATGTGGTTTATTACATCCTAATCCGTGGAGACATCAAGAGAGATTAGATGAGCGGGTTTTTTGCAAGTGTGACGGCATTTTAAAACAAGTGGTTTGGTGTTGCGTGAGTAATGAAGGGCATTTAGATGAGGTTCCTTGGCACGCTATTTGCCATGAGAATCATAAAGGTAAATGCGAACCTGATTACAAGGCAAATTATTTGAAATTTAGCACCGATAAAAACGGTAAAAAAATTGTTAAATGCACCAGATGTTATAGTCAAAATATTTATGAAAAACAACAATTAGGCTTTATCAATAGACCACAGCCTTGGATTTATGAATCGGTTGAGTTAGGTGAAAATCCTCGGGTGAAAATTGTGGAAGTCAATGATTCTGGTGCTTATTTGCCAGAACAGGTTAATGCACTGGTTATTCCGCCTGAATCAAGAATTAGCAAAAGCACCATTGTCGATAGATTGTATAACAATTCTACTGCACTTAGAGAATTGGCAAACATCAGAATGCCGTTAAGAAAAAAAGGCAAGTTAAGTAGTTTGGCAAGTCAATATAGATGCACTTTGGATGAGATAAATAAAGCAATTGAAGACATCAATAATGGTTATCCAAATTTCGATATTTTTGAAACTACGAAAGATTTGACAGTTGATGAGTACAGGGCATTTTTAACACCATTAGAAAATATCAAAGATGATGAAGATTTTGTTACTGAGCATAAAACTAATGAATGGAAATCGTTAGTAACAAAACAAAATGATAATAACTTGTCGGCATTGATTCAAATTGTAGATAAACATATTGTTGCCAAACGCTTAAGAGAAATAGTAGTTTTTAAAGGTTTTAAAAGAGGATTTGCAGCAGATAGACAAGAGCAACCATTGGTGCCACCTGATATTATTGGGAAAAGTAGTTGGTTGCCTGCCATTGAATTATTTGGTGAAGGCGTGTTTTTCACTTTAGATGAGGCAATAATATCTCAATGGGAAAAGTTATTAGGTGTTAAAAAAAGAGCAAATGAAATATCAGATCTTTATGAAAAATCGGGGTTGAATTTGGGTGAGGATGTTGTTATTACACCACGATTTATTTTATTACACACCTTAGCACATTTGATTATTCGTGAGCTTGAATCAAGTGCTGGTTATCCTGCTGCTTCCTTGAGTGAGCGAATTTATCATTCTAAAAATGAAAAAATGGCAGGTATTTTAATTTATACTGCGGTGCCAGATGTAGTCGGTTCATTGGGCGGCATTGTGGAAAGTGCTCAACCAAAGGAGTTTTTAAAAATACTTAATAACGCTTTTAAACATGCCTTATGGTGCTCGCTTGATCCAGTTTGCACTGAGCATAAAGGGCAAGGTCTAAGTTGGCTTAATCGTGCCGCTTGTCACGGTTGCGTATTAGTACCAGAAACGGCTTGTGAATATAGCAATGTATTTTTAGATAGAGTATTCATTAAAGGTGATGGAGAGAAAATCCCTAATTTTTTGGAATTTGTGATAGGGCATAATAATGGCGAAAAGAAAATTTAGATTGCCTGGTGTTGAAGAACTTAACAAAGATCAAGATAGAGTTTTACGCTTACCAGAAAATGGACAGTTTTTAATTGTAGGTGGGCCAGGCACGGGAAAATCAGTGGTGGCATTATTAAGAGCGATGAAGTTTGCTGATAATAAAAATTATGTATTTTTGACTTACAACAAAGTGTTAAATTCTGCAACCAATCGATTAACACAAGGATTAGAGAGCAATACTTTATTTGCATTTTTTAACAAAATTCTAAGATCAAATTGCACTCCTATACAAAATAAATTACAGCAAGATAAGGACAACAATCAAGAGCAATTAGAAATTTGTAATAACATCCTGAGTAAAAAATACGGACATGACTATAAAAAAATAGAGAAATTTTTGCAAGATAATAAGTTTGAATTTAATGCACAGACGACACATTTAATTATTGATGAAGGGCAAGATATGTCCAGAGGGTATTATGATCAGTTAATGGATTTTGGCCATGAAAACTTTTTTATCGTTGCCGATCAAAACCAACAAATTACTGAGGAAAACTCTAGCAGACAAGAATTAACTGACTTATTAGGCTTAGAGGTCAAAAATGTTATCGAATTAACCCAAAATTATCGTAATTCTTATCCTATCGCTTTAGTGGCACAGCATTTTTTTACTGATATTGCCAGTCCAAAACCAAATTTACCAGCATCTTCAAAATCAGCATTAGGAGCACCAATATTATATCAATATCAAGATTTTCAAAAATGTATTAAATTTATTTTAAGAGAAGCGGATAGAGATCCGAGTAATTTAATTGGTGTTGTTGTTGCAAAAAATGAAATATTGGAGATATGCAAAAAACAGCTAAAAGAAATAAACATCGAACTTGATAATGAAAAACCCAATATTCAGAGTTATCAATCGGGGCAAACAGTGGAAATAGACTTTAGCAAAGGAGGCATTGTTATTCTCAATGATAAATCCATTAAAGGTCTAGAGTTTGATGTGGTGTTTGTAATGTTAAATGGGTTTGAAATTTATAATAATGATCAAGATAGTATGCGTAAAAGATTGTATGTAATGAGTTCAAGGGCAATTAAAAAATTAATATTTTTTCAAAGTGGCAATAATAATATTACCGAATTATTACCCGATGAATCAATTTTGCTAAGACAGGAGCTAAACTAATGGCAAAAATAAAAAACAGATGGTTTTTACCTACTAATACCGATAATTTAAAAATGATGGTAGCACAAGGGCTTATCACTAGTCCTGATGGATTTAGTCCGAATAAATACTATAAAGATGAGTTAGAAAATTATCCGGGATATATTCCATTATTTAAAAATAATATTCCACAGCAAACGCTAGATTTAGTTATTAGTGAGCAGGATAATATGCAGGTTTGTTTAATTGAAATTGATTTAACAAAAATCACAGGTAGTGCAAAAAATCAACAAAATGAAAGGGTTGATATTAATATTGATACAAAAGAAGACCTATTGTTATTGCAAGCACCATTACCATTGTCTTGCATTAAGCAAATTATTTTTAAATCAGTTGATGATAAAAAATCATTAGATGATGAGCAAAATCTTAGCAGTAATTTTATTTTGGCAGATTTAAAAACGGGTTTTAGTACAAAGGATGAAAAGTTATTTAAAGTGGATAACACTCTTTACGATAATAAAAAAAACACAACAATTACTACTGATAAAGCTATCGACTATCCAACAACTTATGCTTTAGGTGGTTTATTGGCAAATTTATTTTATTTTGCTAAGAATGGTCAGCATAGCAATAATGTTTATGAGTCTTTTTGCAATTTTGATAAAGAAAGATTGGATAAAGATAAATTGTGTGTTTATCAATATTTTTACTCAACAGATGAAAGTAATGATTTGCATACAATGTATAACAAATTATTAAAAAAAATCGTTAATGGTGCAGATTTTAAAAATGATGTGATAGTGTTATTAGAAAGTGATAATTGGGATGAAAGGCTCAAACCTAGAACACAAGAATTAGCCAAAATGCTAAGAGCGTTTGAAAATAACGATACCAGCATATCGCAAAAATTTACTGATGCCAAAAAGCCATTAGAACGATTATTATTAATGCTTTTTCATCAAGAAAATAGTGAAAATTTAAGTGAATATCAGCTTGATTTCTTTAAAGAAGAAGACTATTTGTTATTTGCATTGGTTTTTGGTGCGCGTGATAAATTTATCAAGTCGCCTAAATTTATCCGAGAATGTCAAGATTTACAAAATTTTATTTCATTTAAAATGGCAGAATATGCGCATTTAAAATCAGATAGTGCGATTGAATTTAAACGCCCCAACAGAGTTAAAACTGTTTGGGATATTTTAAATACTCAAAAGACTGGTAAAAAATCAGTAGAAAAATTAGCCATTAAAAATTGTTTTCAAACAGTGATAAGCGGCGATTATCAACACCAAGGTAATAAAAATATCTACAAGGGTTTTGTTGATCCAAAATATGAAATTGTTGGGGATGAATATTTTAAAACAATGTCTAAAAAGAATATTGATAGCACAACTTATAACGATTTGGCTAAATTAAAATAATGAAAATCGTTCCTCATCAGCCCTATGAGACCAACAGTAAGGCTGAATATCGCGTGTTTGCTAAATTAAAAGAGTCCCTTGTTAATAACAATAAATATATTGCTTTTCATTCGTTAAATTTAACCAAACACGAATACAAACGGTTTGGCGAGGCTGATTTTGTGATTGTTTGCGAATATGGCTTATTTGTGTTTGAAGTTAAAGGTGGCGGCATTAGTTGTGATAACGGTATTTGGCATACAATCAATAGAGATAAAGAAAAACACAAAATTCAAAACCCATTTACACAGGCAGAAACAGCACTATATGCCATTAAAAAAAAGATGGAGGAATCTAATAAATTTTGCAACTTAAATATTCCTATTGGTTACGGTGTAATTTTTCCTGATGTGAGGTGGCTTACACAAAGTTCAGAGTGGAATAAATTAATAATTTGTGACAGTCAAACATTTAAAAATTTTGAGAATTTTTTAAATAAATTTTTTAAATATTGGCACAATAAGAAAGCGAATAACGCTCAGATTTCAGTTGAAAATATTAAAGCAATAGCCCAGTATTTACGCCCTAATTTTGAGGTTATTGAAAGTCTATCCAATCAATTACTTCAGCAAAAAGAAAACACATTAAAATTAACCCAAGACCAGTATCGATATTTGGATATTGTTGCATCAAATCCTAGAGTGCTATGTTCTGGTGGTGCAGGGACAGGAAAAACTTTTTTAGCAGCAGAGTTAGCCAGAAGAATTGCCAGAGAAAATAAAAAAGTTGTGTTTGTTTGTAAATCAGAGTGGTTAAAGCATTATCTAAGCGCAAAAATTATTAATGAGTTTGTGACTATTTCAACCATCAATAGTGCTAAAGTTGATATGAAACGACAAGACATTGAAAAATATGAGGTGTTAATTGTTGATGAAGGACAAGATTTATTTAATGTAAGTGATATAGATAAATTAAACAAATTGGTTGTGGGTAAGATAGAAGAAGGGGAGTGGTATATATTTCACGATATTAATAATCAAGCACTTGGTATTATTGATGATGAAGCATTTGAATTTTTAAGTAGCACATCGCATACAAAAGTACCATTAACAACTAATTGCAGAAATACTAATCCTATTTTGAAATATGTGCAAAACTTGCTAGATGTTGATATGGGAACAAAAGATATAATGGACGGCCCCAAAGTTGTTGAGATATTAGATAGTAGCAGAGATAACACACTTGAATATCAAATTAATACATTGTTAAAAGATGGCATCCCATCTTCGCATATTACATTATTATCAAATTTGCGTTATCAAGATTCTAGCGTGTCTATGTTGTCTAGTTCGTTACAAGATAAAATCATTGAATTAGACAGTTATTCAGTTAGAAATTTCCCTGTGAATAAAATCAGTTTTGCGCAGATAAAAAATTTTAAAGGTCTGGAAAATGAAGTTATTATTTTAATTGATATGCCTAAGCCTAATAAAAATAACAATAAAGCGTTATATTATGTTGCAATGAGCAGGGCAAAAGCACTTTTGAATATTATTTACACTGATTAAATAAAATGACTAAAACTCTACAAATTTAAAATAATTTTTTACTTTATAAAGCAGAAAATAGCCAAATAAAAGTTGATGTGCTGGTGCAAAATGAAACAATATGGCTAACGTAACAGAAAATCGGTACATTGTTTGCTAAACACATTGGCAATGTTTTTAAATGGAAGTGTTGCACTTATGGCTTGAATTTGCCTTATGAAATTTCCGATAATAAAGAATCTATCATGTTTTGTGCTTGATACAGATAGCTTTCACCGAACAAATTAAGATGATTCAAGATGTGATATAAATTATAAAGAGGTCTGCGAAGAGAGTAGTCAACATGCAGGGGATAGACTTCATTATAAGCGGCATAAAAACTGGCATTAAAACTGCCAAATAACTCAGTCATGGCAATGTCTGTTTCTCTATCACCGTAATAACAAGCGGGGTCATAAATGACGGCTTCACCCTGATCCGTTGTTGCTACATTACCTGACCATAAGTCACCATGTAACAAAGAAGGTTGAGGGCTATACGCTGTAAAAAAATCAGTTAATGATTCGGCTAAATTATACCCAGATTGAATGAGCTTTTCATCATAACCATTGTTAGCGGCCAGCGACAATTGAAAGCCCAGTCGATTTTTAGCCCAAAAACTAGGCCAGTCATTGGATGCGTTATTCATTTGTCGAGTAGAACCAATAGTATTGTCCATTGACCAGCCGAAAAACGCTTGCTTTATTTTGTGTAACTGAGCCAGTTGTTGTCCCATTATTTGCTGGGCTTTGTTTGTTTCTGATACCAGTGACAGTTTTTCTAAGACGATAAAAGCATGACTATCTGTTACCCCGTAAACTATCGGTTCTGGTACTTTTATTGTTTTTGTTTGTGCTAATTCTTTAAGCCCCAAAAACTCAGCTTCAAACATGGGCAGTAATTGAAGCTGATTTAATTTTACAAAATAACTTTTGTTATCACTCTGTATGCTATAGGCAGCATTAATACAACCGCCAGAAACGGCTTGTGTTGAGCGTATTGAAAAAGCTTGATGTGTTACTTGTTCAATTTGTGCACTAATTTTCTGCCAGTTTTTATTATTTGTCATTATCTTATTTGCCTTGTATTTTTTAGCTTGGGTTGCTGTCTATTTATTTTGGAGGATGAATTTGACATATATAGTTTCCCGTATTGGGTAAACTGCATACGGACTACTTTTTTATTGCTAGGAATATTTCAGCAACAATTAATGATCCCTAGGTGCTTAATATACAGTTATACTCAAGCAGAATAAAACCCAAATATCAGGTGAGGAATGATAGAAAAAATCGCCAGCAAAGCGGTGCTGATTTATCCAGAATTTGATACTCAGGATACATTCTGGAGCTATGCCAGTAGTTTAAAAATGTATGCGCCTTTGGGTGAATTTGGTTTGCCAAAACGATTATTGCCACCTTTAGGTTTAATGGGATTATACAATCACCTGAAACCTTATTATGATGAAATTTATCTGATTGATAAGAATGTAAACCCAGCTCCATTGAGTGACTTGGTAACGGATGCTGAGCATGTTTTTATTGGTGGCATGTTGGCACAAGAACAGAGTTTGATTAAATTGGCTGTTGCCTTAAAACAAATGGGTAAACTGGTGATTGCTGGCGGCACAGCCATTACCCCTGACTCCGCTTTAATGACCATTGCTGACCATTTGTTTGAAAATGAAGTAGAAGGAGTGATCGATGAGTTTTTGCAGGCCTTAAAACAAGGCACTGCGAAGAAATATTACAAAGGGAATATTGTTGATGCTGAACATTTCTTGCAGCCAGATTACTCGTCTATTAATATGCAAAATTATGTGCATATGGCAGTACAAATTAGTCGGGGTTGTCCTGAGAGTTGTGAGTTTTGTGATATCCCTTTACGTTTTGGTAAAGCCTATCGAGTAACGCTCTGGCAACATACCGAGCAGTCATTTCGACAAATGAAAGCTTTAGGCTGGACAGGGCAAGTGTTTATTGTCGATGACAATTTTATTGCTAACCCTAGAAAAGCCTTGGATGTTCTTAAAAGTCTCTATAAAATCGGTGAAAATATTGGCTATCACCATCCAAAATATACTGAATTAACTTTGCGATTGGCTGATGATTCGCCCATCATGGCTGAGCTAAGACAATGGTTTCATCAATGTAATTTTATTAATGGTTTTTATGGTGTAGAAACACCCAACGAAGCTTCTTTACTGGAAACAAAAAAGAAGCAGAATCTACGAGGTGAAAAAACCCTGGTGGATAAATTAAACTTTATTTCGCAGCACACTGGCGGGGGTGTGATGATGGGAATGATCTATGGTTTTGATCACGATACAGATGAAACGGTGGATGAATTTATTGCCTTTGTTAATGCCAGTAATGCACCTGTTGTAATGGCAGGCTTATTAAATGCATTGCCATATACAGGATTAATGCACCGTATGGAAAAACAGGGTCGATTGCTTAAAGCCAGTAGTGGCAATAACTCAGATGGTATTATTAATTTCATCCCCTATCATTTTTCTGTTAAACAAGCTGAGCAAAATTATCTGCTGATTCTTGATGGTATTTATCATCCCAAAGCATATTTTGATCGAGTTATGAGACACTTGCAGTTGATTGATCCAAGTTTACAAAGTCAATATCGGCAAGGCAATGAAAAACTGATCTATCTGCTTAAAATATTGAGCAAAAATAATGCCTTGAGTTACTGGCAGTATTTACCCAAAGCACTGTTGATTGCGACAAAACGGTGTTGGAATGATAAGCCAGGTTTTGTAGCATTAGTGGCAGAGTATTTTTCTTTATGTGGGCAATATACGCATTTTAAACATCAAATTAAGGTGCAAAATCAAAAAATATCACAACGAGACTATAATAAATATCAGCAACTTTCATGGCAACAAATAGAAAACTCAGTAGTAGAGCAAGAAGAAATACAAGCATTAATGAGCCATAGTGTAAGCGGATGACAAAATATTACATGGGTTTGTCTATTACCTACCATGACCCTGCTTTAGCCATTCTTGATACGCAAGGCAATATTTTATTTGCTGAAGCAACAGAGCGTTATATGCAAAATAAACGTGCCTTAAATTGTGAGGCAGACCCTTTATTGTGGGTGCAAGATTTATTAAAGCAATATTGCCCAAACCCCACAGAAATTGTTATTGCCATTAACTGGCGTAAGAAACGACCCTACTATGAGAATATAGTGGCAGTCTTGGGCTGTTTAAGTGCCTCTGGCTTAATGAAAAAAGGCATCAAAAAATTACGCTCACCTCTGAGTAATTATCAATTGCATCACATGATTGCCTGTCAACGTAATAAAATTCAAAGTGCAGGTGTCAATCTGATGCGTATTATTGCCGAATATTATCCTCAATGTTCTGTAGTATTTGAAGATTATGATCATCATTTAACCCATGCATCTGTCGCTTGTTACAGCAGTCCCTTTTCTGAATCGGCCTGTGCGGTGATTGATTCTTTTGGTGAAAATGGTTCAATGGCTTTTTACCATTTTAAAGATAATCAACTGCAACGTCTTTATGAAACCAAAGGCACTGGCAGTATCGGCTTTTATTATATGAAAATCACTGAACTCTGTGGTTTTGACTGGCTAAAAGGGGAAGAATGGAAAGTCATGGGGCTGGCTGCTTATGGCAAACTCAATCTAGAAATTTATCAATGTTTAAAACAAACCATTTCTGTCGATGGCTTTAAATGTCAGCATCATTGCAAAAACTTATTTGCCAAATTAGATGCACTGAAAAAATTTAAACGGCACGATTCTGGCAATATTGAGCAAGCTGCTGATCTAGCCTTTACTGGGCAATATTTTTTTGCTGAATTAATGACTGATTTATTGCAGCATTTACAGCAAATCACGGGTTGCGAAAATTTGGCATTCGCTGGCGGTTGTGCGTTAAATTCAGCCTATAACGGACAAATCACACAACGAACGAGGTTTCAGCAGGTTTTTATTCCATCTGCTCCTGCTGATGATGGCACGGCTTTAGGCGCGGCTTATTTAGCTTTACATGCTAATAAGCCTAAAGTGTTAGCAAAACCGACGCATAAATCATGGACTTCACCCTATTTAGGTTCGATTATTTCAGATCAATCTGTACAACAATTGATTCAATATAATAAAGTATTGACCATTCGACATTTGCCTGACAGTATTTGTGAAAAAACTGCCAAATTATTAAGCCAGGGGAAATTAGTGGGATGGATACAAGGGAGGGCAGAGTTTGGACCCCGAGCCTTGGGTAATCGCTCTATTTTGGCAGACCCCAGACAGGTAAAAACAAAAGACCGAATCAATCAAAGGGTAAAATTCAGAGAGCAATTTCGCCCCTTTGCACCTTCTGTTTTGCATCAACATGCTGAGCGGTATTTTGAGCAGTATCATCAGTCTCCCTATATGGATAAAACGCTCATTATTAAAGCTGCAATGCAGAAAAAAATCGCCGCAGTTTGTCATGCCGATGGCACTGGACGTTTGCAAACAGTTAAACAAGAATGGAATCCACGTTTTTATCAATTAATAAATCATTTTTATCAACACACGCAGATTCCCCTATTGCTAAACACCAGCTTTAATATAATGGGAAAACCACTGGTTCATTCTTTAGAAGATGCTGTTTCTGTATTTCTAACAACAGGATTGGATGTATTAGTGATTAACGACTATTTAATATCTAAAGCGGATGAATAAAATAATTGAAATTGCACAATTGGGTGATCCCGTTTTAAGGCAGCAAGCGCAAAAAGTGGAAGATGTAACAGCACCTAAAATGGTAGAGATAATGGATAGTATGCTACAGACATTATCAGAAACCAATGGCGTAGGCCTTGCCGCACCGCAAATATCCATATCACTCCGTATTGTGATTATTGCCTCTAGGCCTTCAAAACGCTATCCATTAGCTCCAGAAATGGAGCAGGTAATCATGTTTAATCCTGAGTTTGATATTTTATCAGAAGCGAGACATAAGGATTGGGAAGGCTGTTTAAGCATTCCTGGTATTAGGGCGTTAGTCCCCAGATATAGCAAAATAAAAATAGCTTACACCGACCGCCAGGGAAATACGCAGGAATTAGTTGCCGATGATTTTATTGCCCGTATTTTTCAGCACGAGTACGATCATCTTAATGGCTTGGTTTATCTGGATAGAGTTGAAGATAATAGAGATATTATTGCTGAATCTGAGTTTCAGAAATTGATGGCTTAAAGAATTGCCATTACTCAAACAAATCAGCATGACTGCCACATCTTTCAAGACGCACACTATTTTCTGAAAATTTTCTTGAATATGACATTTCCTTTTTGCTTTCCAGTTTCCTGATAAACAGTGAGAAAGATATTCTTTGGGTAACACACTGTGAGTTGTCAATATTATAAAATTTTCACCTGTAAATAATTAGGGTCAGCGTGTGATTAAATTAAAAAATATTTACTTTAAAAACAATAACTTATGCGTATAAAAACACCTAACAAATTATTCCAGTCGATCGCTAACGTGGCCGCTGAATTCTAGCGTTATGCTTCATACTTAATTTTGTTCACATAAAGAAATGAATATTGATAAATTTATTCTATAGTATAGTATTGTTGCTCTTGACTCCGCGAAATATTTATCATGTTCTTGGTTTTTATCGAACTTAATTAATAGCCTAATGATCTATAGATATTATTACTTAATTACTGGGGAAGCATTATGAAATATCCGATTAGTTTTCCTTTAGCTTGGGTATTTTCACTTTTAGGCGTACCAATAATTATAAGAATTGAATTTTGCTTTGATCCTGATGCGGAGGTATTTATTGCTACAAGTACTGATATTCCTGGATTGGTTATAGAGGCAGAAACATTTATTGATCTTAGAGATCAAGTCGAAGAAGCTATTCCAAACTTGTTGTTTATGGATAACAATAAGAAGTTGCATAAGACCTCGGCTGATGTTGTTTTTAAAAATCATATAGCTCTTGCATGAATGGGTATGAAAAATCGGTAAAGAAAATACTCAAAAAACATGGATGGGAGTATCTTCGTCCTGCCAAAGGCTCCCATGAATATTGGGGTAAGCAAGGCTACAATTCCGTCAGCGTACCTCATGGTTGTAAATCAAAATTCACCGCTAATGCTATAGTGAAAGCGGCCGAAATTGATCATTCTTTCTAAAAGCATAACCAAAAAATCAACCTGAAAACCAACAGTAGAGCCGTTGGTTTCATGTGAGCTAGGCGTTATTCTAAAAAGAAAAACCTCAACTTGAAATAAGTTAACCTTTCTTGTATGAGAGAAATATTATTTTATAGAACTGAATCTGATGAATGCCCAGTAGAAAATTTTCTTGATACTCTGGATAGCAAGCAAGCTACAAAAAGTAGCTTGGGTCATGCAAGTGGTTGAGGAACTAGAACAAGTTCCAACAACATATCTCAAGAAACTTGTAAATACCAAGGATATTTGGGAAATTCGAGTACAAATGGGAAGTAATATTTTCAGGTTTTTAGGGTTCTTTAATCAAGGAAGTTTTATTGTGCTAACAAATGGCTTTCAAAAAAAACACAAAAGACACCTAGATCTGAAATTCTTCTCTCAGAACAACGGAAACAAGATTATCTAGAGAGGAATACTAATGAGTGATTTAAAAAAGTATATTAATAAAAGGAAAGAATCTGATGAAAGCTTTTCTTTAAACTTTGATGAGGGTTATCAATCCTTCAAAATTGGACTTATGCTGAAAGAAGCAAGAGAAAATGCGGGTATAACCCAAGAGGAACTGGCAATTCGATTAAGTACAAAAAAATCAGCTATCTCAAGAATTGAAAACCATGCGGAAGATGTAAAACTTTCTACACTTGAGAAATTTGCAAGCTCATTAGGGAAAAATATTGAGGTTCGTATATATTAAAAAGCATAACAAGTGACTATGGCATCAAATATTAATTACTTAGCATAATTAACCCCCCAGAAATAATGAGGACAGATTGAACCTTCCTTAGTTTAACGGACACTTTAAATAGGCGACAATATCGCCAAGGAGTATCTAAATGACCAGTCATAGAAAACCGTATAAAACGTATACTAAAGAGTTCAAAATTGAAGCAGTAAGATTGATGGAAGAATCAGATAAATATTCCTCTGAGCTTGCAACAGATCTAGGTATTCGGCGCAATCAACTGTATAAGTGGGAAGAGCAGCTTGATAACAAAGGAGATGGCGCCTTTCCAAACAAACTAGGTCGGCCTCGTAAAGAAAATCAAAGTGAAGTGCGCGCTCATCAAAAGTTAACGCTGGTGGCATGCACTAGCGCGGTTATGTTCTGTATTAGGTGTGTCAGCCAGTGGTTACTACGATTGGCTAGACAGACCCTTGATCCAACCCAGCACAGTAATCAAAAGCTGTTAACCAAGATAAGATGCTTTCATCAAGCAAGCCGTCAGATCTATGGCTCTCCTCGTATTCATCAAGATCTCGTTTCTGTAGGAGAGCGCGTGAGCATTAACCGTGTTGCAAGGATCATGAAAGAGGCAGGCATTCAATCAAAGATAGCTAAACGTTTTGTTATTACAACAAATTCTAAAAACACTTTAGCCCCCGCACCTGACCGTTTAAAACGGGGTTTCAGCACATCCAGCCCAAATCAAGCTTGGGTATCAGATACGACGTTTATTAAAACCCGTCAAGGTTGGTTATATCTTGCCATGATGTTAGATCTATATTCTAGGCAAATAGTTGGTTGGGCAATGAGTGAACGTAATAATGCAAAGCTCGTTGTTGATGCCTTGCAGATGGGGATAGCCAGACGGCCTATTGAAGCGACTGTTATCGTACACTCCGACCAAGGAAGCACCTATGCTTCGGGAGACTACCAACGATTACTTCGTGAAAACAACATGCTGTCAAGCATGAGCGGGAAAGGAGAATGTTATGACAATGCTGTAGCTGAGAGCTTCTTTGGGACACTCAAAACAAAGCTCGTGGATGATGAAAATTATTTAACAAGGCAACAGGCAAAACAAAGTTTGTTTGAATATATTGAAGTGTTTTACAATCGTAAGAGAAGACATTCGTATTTGGGCTATTTGAGTCCAAATAAATTTGGGCGGGATAGTACCCTTTAGTTAATCCGTCCGTTATCTTGGGGGAACATCAATCTGACCCCAATTATTGAGCCTGTTTTTGGCAATATCACCAGCAATAAGGGACTCAAGAGATTTAGCTTAAGAAGAAAAACCAAGGTAAATGCACAATGGAAACTGTTCTGCCTGATACAGAATATAGAGAAACTGGCGAAGTATGGGAAGTTAGCGGCATAAAAGGAAACGAAAAGAACTAAAGAGCAAAGGAAAACAGAACAGACTAGCCAATAGGTTAGATGTATCAAGCGAAAAAAGGAAGTAGTAGATGTTAATGATAAAGGTGAGCATAATGATGAAAATTAAAAAAATATTGAATAGCGTAGGTGAGCCTCTATTTTTGGGTTTTTCTACAGCCTCGTTAGGTGTCTATAACCAAACCGTACTTCAGCTGATAAAATGACGAATCAAATGAGAACTAAGGAATAACAAACTTGAAGCAAAAAAGAGATCGCTACGAAATGCACAAATACTGGGGTAAAAAACCCTCCAGTGATCTAGGCGCATTAATCAGAAAATATAGTAACGAAGGCGATACTGTTCTCGATCCATTTTCTGGATACGGTGTATTTTGTTGTGAAGCATTCTTGTTAAATCGTAATGTTATTTCTAATGATTTAAATCCAGTTGCCAATTTCTTAAATGAACAGCTATTAAATAAGGATGTAAATTTAGACTTGCTAGAACAGCAATGGGGTTCGATTCGGGAAGAATTCAAACCGTTTGTTGAAAAATGGTTTAAATGGAAGATCAATAATAAAGTAGTACAGTTATCATCTATTTTAAGGGATAAAAATGACATTCCATTAAAGGCTAAATATAAAGTAAATGGAAACAGAAAAGCTCTAGAAATTGAATTAAATGGCAATGATGTTAATGAATATATTGAATATGAATCTTCACAGGCAATTAAAGATTGGCACCCAGTCACTAAATTAATTGTAAATTCTCGTATTTCTGCAAAAAAGGGAATGGATGTATCTGATGTTTTTACAAAACGCACACTAGCATGTCATGCAAAGTTACTGTCTTTAATAGAAAAGCATTCTTCTGGAAAGGAGCAAAACCTACTTAAAGTCGCATTTACTGCGAACCTAGCAAATTGTTCTAGGCTTGTTCCACCAATTAAGAGTAGAGGTGATATGGCTCCTGGAGCATGGATGACAGGATTTTATACAGGAGAAACATATCTTGAAAATAATGTTCTCCAGTATTTTGAAAACAGGCTGGCCAAGGTCATAAAGGGGAAATTAGATTATTTAAGTTATTTCGGTATTACTGGTGAACTCGATCTCAATCCTATTAAATACAATAATGAATTTCAAATCATCAAACAGGATGCTAAAAATTTAAATATAGAAAGTGAATCCATTGATTATATTTTTACCGATCCACCATATGGCGATGCCGTCCCTTATTTTGAACAGAGCATAATATGGAATTCTTGGTTAAATTTAGTGCCCGATTATGACAATGAAATAGTTATCACGGATAGCAAAGAAAGGGGAAAAAATCAAGCTGTTTACGAGCAAGATATTAATAAGGCGTTTTCTGAAATCAGAAGAGTTTTGAAGACGGGAAAAATGTTTTCTTTAACTTACCATTCATTATCAGGACTAGAGTGGAAGGCTATAACAAATGCGTGCATTAAGAATGGATTTGATTTGGTTAGTTTTGAGTGGCTTGTTCAAAAATCATTTACTCCTCGACAAATAAATAGGGCAAAGACCATAAAAGGTGATGTTTTAGTTACCTTTAAAAAATCAAGTTCCGTAAAGAAGTATCGAAGTGATTCAAATGACGCAACAATAACACTGTTTTCAAGAACAATTAAGCAATGGTTAAAAAATGAAGTTTTGGATACAAACGAAGTATTTCTAAGAATCATGGAAATGGTATTTTCTGAACGAATTGTAATTGGTAATGTTGATTTACTAAAAATTCTTGTTCAACAATTTATATTAACAAAAGATAACAAGTGGGCGCTTCATGACGAACTTAAAATTTGCTGAATTAGAAAAAGCATTCAGAAATAATGACTTTCCATTAATCGAAAATGATGACAAGGGCATTAGATTTCTAAAACTAAGAAGCATGTCACGTAAAGCGACAATAGAAGAGTTTTGTGAAACACAGAATATTGATTTAGATGGCTTTAAATCAAAAAATTACCTCGACCACGTGTTTCAAAATAATGATATTACAGACTCAATTATTAATGATTTTATAAATCAAAAATATCAGGAAGAAAGAGCGGATCGGAGCGATAATCAAGATTACTTGGTAGATCAATTAAACCGATTAAAATATTTTGATTGGGGCGGTTCTTATGGAAATAGTCTAGAAAAAAACATCGTCAATAACTATGTAAAAAAGATTCAATCTTATAAGAAAATTAATGACGATATTGAAGGTAGTTTATTAACTAGCTTGCGAGGTTATACGTTAAATTCATGGTACAACCATTGGACTTCAATCATTATAGAGGATTTATTTAAAGATCATGGCACTGTTTTGCCAACAGTTGGCTTGGTAAAAAAGATAGATTTTTTTATTAGCGATATACCGTTTGATTTGAAAGTGACTTATTTCCCTGAACAGTTGCTGGCAGATAAACTTAAAGATAATGGATATGGCAATGAACTTACAATGCTTAAAAGAATATGCAGAAAGCTCAAGATATTTATTCCTGATGATTTAAATTCTAAAGGACTAAAACCACACCTATATGAGAAAGTATCAGAGGATCAGAGAGCAGATGCAAAAGAATTTATTGCAACGTTAAAACAAGAAAAAAGGAAAATAATTCAAGAAGCCGAAAATGATCCCTCAGAGTTAAAAAAATGGCTTTACGAAAATCAGGGTGAAGCAAGGTTTGATGCGTCTAATCGCTTCTTCTTAGTTTTAACTGACGAAACAGACATGTCAAATAGCTGGAAACTTAAACGAAACATTGTGTTTTTACGTGATCGCATAACATCACATTTAGATGATTTATCAATGGATATGGCATCCCTTGAAACTACATTTTATTGGAAGCTAGACAAGAAAAACTATAGCTGTAAATCTGATATATTGTTTTTAAAGTATGGCGAGTAATTCAAATAATACAGCTAACAAAAGCATCCATCGGACAGTTAAAAGCGGCGCTTCGCTGCACTATGCTTTTAACTGCCGCTGATGATAGGCGTTAGGCGTGTGAGTAGAATGTATAAAAAACAATATGAAGCTAGAGTTCAAGTTTCTTACCTTTTAAATAGGAAAAACTATGGATGATTTGAAATTTGAGGCACAATATTTACCCCATATAACCCAACAAATTGGCACAGGCTCTTTAATTTTATTTACTGGCGCTGGATTTTCTTTGGACGGCTTCAATGTACAAAACAAGAATATTCCAGGCGCGCAAACTCTTACAGAAATGATTTGGGATATCGTTTACCCAGGTAAAGAATATGAAAAAGGCAATGATTTAAAAGATCTATTTGACAATGCTTTAAAACATAAACGAACAGCATTAGAAAAACTACTACATAGTGAATTCACAGCCGCAGATCATGGGCAACCTGACTGGTATTCAAAATGCCTCTCTTTACCTTGGTTTCGCGCATATACGCTAAATGTTGATAACCTAATGGAAGTAATTAGTGAGCGATCGCAACCTAATGGCAGAAACATTACACCTATCTCTGCAACCATTGAGTCTTTAGAAAAATTAAATAGTTCAAACTTAAATGTCATACATATTAATGGAAATTTAAATCACTCCATTGATAACATCATTTTCTCGAGAAGCCAGTATACAAATAAAAATAATACCGATTACTACGACTTATTAAAAAATGACTTAACACAGAGACCAGCTATCTTTATTGGAAGTAGCTTAGAAGAAGATTCTTTTTGGGAGCATGTTATAAGCCGAGGTAGTAAAGGTGAAAGAAGCAACAAAGAACATCGACCGAGATCATACTTAGTAATACCTTCTCTACCAACTAGCAAACAAACTTTATTAGAAGAATACAATATTGAGTGGCTGCCCATGACAGGTGGGGAATTCATTGAAAGAATCTATGATGCAGTAGAGCCAAGAATTCAAGATGGCTTCAATGAAATAAAAATGCGTGCGACACCAGCAGGGGATCATAGACAAAACTTTAGCTTCGTGCCCGATCTAATTGAGAACACTAATACTGACACTGACTATTTAATGGGTGCCGAACCAACATGGGATGACGTGATAAATAACAGGGTTGCAGAAAGAACGTGTTTTCACGGCTTGCTTAAATTAGCAAATATAATATTATCTTCTACGGAAATCAATAGATTCATTACGATTACCGGGACTGCAGGCACTGGTAAATCATCAGCTTTGAAGTGGCTTGGTGTAAAGCTAAACCGACAGGGTATTCGAGCAGCTTGGTTAGATGATGAATACGTTTACCCTAGTAGAGAATTTAAAAACTCACTAGACAACAATAATGATATCAATGTAATTTTGATTGATAATTCTGACTTATACGAGAACGTTCTATCTGAATTAATTCACTACGCTCTATCATCTGAAAAAAGAATATTAGTTGTGGTTGAGCTTCGTTCTTCCAAAGTAGATAAGTGCATAAACCAGTATAAATTAACAAGTAAATTCACTTCTGACGAGTTCTTAATTCCTAAGTTGACAAATGATGATATTGACATTCTTTTACAAACTCTTGATCGAGAAAACAGGTTAGGAATTCTCAAAGGAGCAACAGAAAATGAAAGGGTCAAGGCTTTTAAGAAGAATGCCAATCGCCAGCTACTAGTAGCCATGTATCAAGCAACATCAGGGAACAAATTTGAAGATCGGGCTACACATGAATTAAACGGACTTGATGGTGAGTCAAAGTATATATATGGCCTTGTGTCATTTGTGACCTACTACCGCTATCCCATTACAAGAGATGAAGTATTACTTGCTATTCAAGACCCTGACAATACCATTTTAAATAAGCTAGATAAACTTCATAGTAGAGGAATGATCCACAAGGCAGCAAGTAAAGGTGAAAGATATAGAGCAAGGCATCGTGAAATTGCCAAGATGATTTGTAGCGAACTAGCAACATCAGGTTTAGCATATGGAATTCTTGTTGGCTTATATAGGATAGGCGTAGCAAAAGTGAGCAAACATTCCTCCAGATTAACCCGAGAGGCGAAAATGTTAAGGCACTTTTGTAATCATAACTTTTTAGATCGACTCATTGGTCCAAAAAAAGCTAGGCAGCTATATAGTGAATTTGAATATGGTTTATCTTGGGATTCACACTACTGGCTTCATAGGGGCGCACTAGAGCTAGAACAAGATAATCTATCAACAGCCCAAAACTTTTTAGATCAAGCAGGATCATTAAGGCCCGATGATCCATTTATTTTAACTGAACAAGCTTACCTACGATTCAAAAAGGCTTTACTTGACCCTTCATCAACTAATTCATTTACCTTAGTTGATGAAGCAATTGAAATCTTACTCGAAGTTATAAATAACAATGCTAGCAGGCCACAGCCATGCGACATATTATGCAGGCAAGGTTTAAAGTGGGTAGAAAAAGCAAACTTAACTCGTGATAAGAAGACTAATCTATTAGAGTTGTTCCAAGATAAAATTAAAACAATACTTTATTATGAGCCTGATGATAGGCAATTAGCTACACTAGATAAATCTATACGTAAATCATTTTTATCCCTAGCTATACCTGATAATAAATGACAAATATTTCTCCGTAGGAAGAAGGAACAGGTATAGGGTCTTGTGTTTTTCCTTTTTGAATGTTGGTTCTAAATAATTAGTCAACCCTTAAAAACCCAAACCAAAAACCACCCCTATCAGCTTAAAACAGCTAAATTCTATTTGATTTTAAATTTTTACATGGCACAACAAAAAACCCATAATTTTTTATAAAAAAATAACGCATTTTTTGCAGAAACAAAAAAATATCGGCTATTACTAGCCACTTTCTCAAATTCCAGGCACAGGCAGCCATCAGCACATTAATTTCATCGCCTATATTCCCTTTAAGCAGGTTTCTGGATAATCTAAAGTCTGACTTAAGGTGTCCAATGATAGGCTCGATGGCTGCTCGTCTTTTACACAGTTTGCGTTTTTTGTCACGCTGGTAACGAT
>QPIN01000049.1 GCA_003666385.1 Methylococcales symbiont of Hymedesmia sp. n. MRB-2018 | reverse complement strand
CAATAACTGATCAAGAGCTAAGAGACTTAGTAGCTGGGTTAGCAGTCTCACAAGCAAAAACTGATGCACAAATGCTCAAAACCGATGCACAAATAGCCAAAACTTTTGCTGATTTAGCTATACAAACTGCCAAAACCGATGCAAAAATAGCCAAAACTTTTGCTGATTTAGCTATACAAACTGCCAAAACCGATGAACAACTAGCTAAAACCGATAAACAACTAGCTAAAACCGATGAACAACTAGCTAAAACCGATGCACAACTAGCCAAAACCGATGAACAACTAGCTAAAACCGATGCACAACTAGCCAAAACCGATACCAAAGTAGATAAGCTAGCAAAAATGTATGGTGGTGCTTCTAATAATCAAGGTGATGTTGCTGAAGAGTTTTATTTCAACTCTCTAAAAGCAAATCCCACCCTAAATGGCATTAAGTTTGACCATATTGATAAAAACATCACTCGTTGTAAAGATGGCATTGAAGATGAGTATGATATTGTGCTTATCAATGGCAAGGAGATATTTATTATTGAGGTTAAATACAAAGCACATCAAGCCGACTTAGATAGATTATTAAACACAAAAGCCCCCAATTTTGACAAACTATATCCCGAATACCAAAACTATATCAAACATCTAGGATTAGCCTCTTTTAGCATTAATGATGAGCTAAAAAAACACGCCATAGAAAATCATGTTACTGTTTTGCAAAGAAAAGGTAAGTTGATTGAATCTATTGCTGCTTAACTAATATTAAAAAAGAGCAGCGTCCCTGAAGTATCCCCATAAGAAAAATAAATTTTTACATCAGGGTAAGATACAAGAGTAACTTGATTTTCCTTTGTCCTCATTTTTCCTTCTTTGATTTCCCTAAATCAAGTGATACTGACCCTGAAGTATCATTTTTTAAATTTGTGGCAATGATATAAGGGCAACCACAAGGGATTGCCCCTACGATTAATAAACCGTGAATAGATACCCAAATAAAAATATAACCGTACGGGCGACCCCTTAGAGGTTTCTATCCGGGATTGGGAAACCTAGAATAAGGCTTCTTAATTCAAGCTTTAATCAAAGCGAAGCTTGGGAGCGAGAGACAAAAAAAATGAGGACGCTTTGTCCTCATTTCTCATTTCTCATTTCTCATTTTTCCTTGGTTTTTTGTTATTTACTGACTAAAACTGTAACTACTCAGCGTACTCCGTAACTGCTTAGATTGCCCTCTGTTCTGTTCAAGATCAAGGCGTTCAAGATCAAGGCGAAAGCGCGGAGTTTACAGGTGTAAATGCGCATTTTCAACGCGGCTATTGGACAAAATAGAGGGTAAGCTGACATTTATGTTTTCTCAAAAGGACGGCATTACTAAACTAAGGGTTCGAATGTTATGTCAATGTCATATCATGTAAGTACGAGCGGCTGATCGCCCCTACGGGGGGGGGGGTGGATTCTCATTTTTTTCATACCATCAGCTAGCTTTGCCAATATAATGAAGAAAGCACACTCGCTATTATTATAAACAGACCCATGGAAATGACATTAGCTAGTATTTGGGACTTGGCCGCCAACCAAAATGGTATTGATATTACACAATTAACCACACCGCTTAGTCATGGCTAAAATAGACCCATTGGTCAGCAAAATATCTTCTGATACTTATCTGGGTTTTGATTTTGGTAATAAAAAAATAGGCGTTGCCGTTGGTCAGACAACAACAGCCATCGCCAATCCGTTGCAAACCTTGCGATCTATCAATCAAAAACCGCATTGGGAGCTTATTTCTCAATTAATTAAAGAATGGAACCCTATAGGTTTTATTGTCGGTATTTCTAAACAAGCAGATGGATCTGATAATATCATCACCCCTAGAATGTTAAAATTCTGCAGACAACTGGAAGGACGCTATAATCTACCTGTCTACCCTATAGATGAAGCACTTACTACTTTTGAAGCAAAACAGCTATTATTTGATGATCTTCATGTCAGTGCCGATAAACTATGGGAAGTTCAAGATCAACTAGCTGCCCAACTTATTTTACAAAGCTGGTTAAATAATCGACTAAAAACATGTCCAATAATACTTTAGAAGCATCCACACTATTAGATAAGCTGGAATCAGAACTTAAACAACTGTTTTCAACCAGAAAATTAACCCAACCCTTAATGATAGGCATTCATAGTGGTGGTGCATTAATCGCTAAAGAACTACATCAAAGACTCGCTATAGAAAAAACTCTCGGTATTATGGATATTTCGTTTTACCGTGATGATTTCCCCCAAACAGGCATAAATTCAAAAACAAAGCCCAGTCAATTACCAATGCAAATGGAAAACCAAGATATCATCTTGATTGACGATGTGTTTTATACGGGCAGAACAGCCAGAGCAGCACTCAATGAAATATTTGACTATGGCCGCCCAAATCAAGTTATTTTAGCGGTATTAATTGAACGATATGGTCGCCAAGTTCCTCTTAGGCCCGACTGTTCAGGAGGCACAATTACATTAGCTGAAGATAAGAGCATTAAACTGACCGGACCTGACCCTCTAACCATTAATGTTAAATCATTAGACACACAATTAAGTGCTACATAATATGAGCAATCTGCAACTCACCCAAGAAGGTCATCTCAAACACTTCATCACTATTGAAGGGTTAAGCAAAGAAATACTCACCAACATCTTGGATACAGCAGAATCATTTATCGGCATTTCTCAACAACAGGTCAAAAAAGTCCCCCTGTTACGCGGAAAAACCATCGTTAATTTGTTTTTTGAAAACAGTACCCGTACTCGCACCACATTTGAACTGGCCGCTTCTCGCTTATCAGCCGATGTTATTAGCATTGATATACAAACTTCTGCCACATCAAAAGGTGAAAGCTTGCTGGATACCATTCGTAATCTGGAAGCCATGCATGTTGATATATTTGTGGTCAGACATGCGATCAGTGGCGCAGGACATTTTATCGCCCAAAATACCGCACCTCATATCAGCGTAATCAATGCTGGCGATGGGCAGCACGCCCATCCAACTCAAGCCATGCTGGACATGTTTACCATTAGGCAGCACAAGCATGAATTTAACACATTAAAAGTGGGAATTATTGGTGATATTCTACATTCACGCGTTGTCAGGTCACAAATTCAGGCACTCAATACTTTAGGCGTAGAAGAAATTAGAGTTGTTGCTCCTAAGACCCTGCTACCCTCACATGTCGAGCAGTTAGGTGTTAGCGTATTTAATAATATAGAAGAAAGTCTTGATGATCTGGATGTCATCATCATGGTTCGGCTACAAAAAGAACGCATGACCTCTGCTTTACTACCCAGCGAAAGAGAATACTTTAAATGTTTTGGTTTAACGGATGAAAGACTCAAACTGGCAAAAGCCGATGCTATTGTCATGCACCCTGGTCCCATTAATCGTGGCGTAGAGATTGCCTCAAGCATTGCTGACGGCCCTCAATCTGTTATTTTGCAACAAGTGAGTAATGGTATAGCAATTCGCATGGCCGTCATGTCCTTAACCTTGCAAAACAAGGAATATGCTGTATGAAAAAGATCCATATTACTAATGGACGAATTATTGATCCTGCAAATCACATAGATCAAACAGGGTCACTTTATATTGCTGATGGAAAAATACTTTCTGTATTGAATCCTATAGCTGATTTTAGTGCAGATATTAGTATTGATGCCACAAACAACATTGTTTGCCCTGGCTTTATTGACCTGAGTGTACGGCTAAGAGACCCAGGACAAACCCATAAAGGCACACTGCAAAGCGAAACAATAGCCGCTGCAAGTGCAGGTGTTACGGGCTTATGTTTGCCACCTGATACTCAACCCGTGATTGATACCCAAGCTGTCACTGAGTTAATTAATGATAAGGCTGAAAAAGCCAACTATTCTCAAGTTTACCCTATTGCAGCTTTAACTTACCAACTAGCCGGTAAGGAATTGAGTTCTATGGCCACATTAAAACAGGCTGGCTGTGTTGCTGTCAGTAATGCCAATGCACCCTTGGCTAATTTATTGGTTTTACGCAGAGCTATGGAATACGCGAGTAGTCACAATTTATTAGTGATACTTCATCCAGAAGAACACTCTCTAAACAATAATGGTTGCACTCACGAAGGATTTTTCTCAACACGCTATGGTTTACCAGGTATTCCCGAAGCCTCTGAGTCTATTGCTGTCGCTCAATACCTTGAGCTAGCAAGGTTAACAGGTTGTAGATTACATTTCAGCCAAATTAGCTGTAAAGCAGCTGTGATAAAAATTCAACAGGCAAAAAAATATGGGATTAATATTACTGCCGATGTGGCCATACATCAGCTACATCTAACAGAAAACGATATCGAGCCTTTTAATAGCTCGTACCATGTTATACCTCCCTTTCGAACCACAAAAGACCTGCAAAAACTGAGAGAAGGTTTAGCCAATGGTACCATTAATGCTATATGTTCCGACCACCAACCACATGATTTAGATGCAAAACTAGGCGCTTTTCCAGAAACCGAACCTGGCATTGCCTCAGTAGAAACATTACTGCCTTTAATGCTCTGTTTAGTCGAAGATAATACCATCACTTTATCACAAGGCATTGCTTGTCTTAGCCAAAACCCTGCCTCAATTTTAGGCATTAATAGTGGTGCATTAACGCCTGGCTTTAATGCAGATGTCTGTATATTTAACGCTGCTTTAAGCTGGGCAGTTAATCAACAAAACTGGAAAAGTGCGGGGTTAAATACGCCCTATTGGGGAGAAGTTTTTAAGGGACGAGTAACCCATACCTTACAATCAGGGAAAATCATTTACACCCTAGAATAATCTACCAAAGTTGCTTATAGGGATTATCTTCTAAAACCAAAGGCATAACATGAGATATAAAAATTCTAACTCTTGCACTATAAATAGCATTGATGCCCTGATACCATTTTCAAAAATAAAGGGTATGAAAGCTGATCAATCATGTATTTTTAGAATCATCAGTAAATTTACTAAAGGCTTTGACCCTCTTTCAGTGCTAACATAACAGACGCTATTTTGATTTTTGCTTCTGCACGGCTTAAAGCAGATACTTAAAAATAGTATGCTAGTTTTAGCAAGTGCTTTACAATTGCACGTTTAAAAATTTAACCCCTAATTGGAAGTAATATGAAGAAAATATCGTTATTTGTTTCGCTGGTTCTGGTTTTATTTAGCTCTATGACAATGGCTCATGGGCCTGTTCGTGGAAAAATGACCGCATCAGTTACTATTGATGCGCCTGCGTTAGATGTTTGGGACGTGATTTCAAACTATGGTGATATGTCATGGCACCCTGCAATTTCTAATACTACGGTTGATAATGGTAATAACAAAGGTTCAGTTCGTGTTTTGACTTTAGCTGGTGGTGGAACTATTACTGAAGAGTTAAAAAAACACGATTCAGGGAAAATGTCATATAAATATAAAATCACTGAGATGAGTGCAGCACAAACTATTCAACATGCAGGTCAAGAAGAAATTGTACCTGTACTACCCGTTGAGAATTATCAAGCAACACTGACTGTCAAAGAGAAAGCGGGTAAATCTGTTGTTACTTGGGTAGCGACTTATTATCGTGGGTATCTTAATAATGAACCACCAGTAGAACTTAACGAAGCAGCCGCTGATGCAGCAGTAACCGCAGTGTTAACCGATGGTTTAAGCAGTTTATTGCAAAAATTTGAGGCTAATGGTGATGCATCTGCTGTTACAATCAAAATAAAAAGGTAAGACAGGCCATGCCCTATTTACGTAGAGACAGGGCATGCCCTGTCTCTACTTTGAAAAAATATCTTTTATTAGCCATTTTATTGTTTAGTCATCGTTTAATTGCAGAACCCTACGCATTTATTACCAATCAATTAGATAATTCAGTTTCTGTCATTGACACAGAAACTAAAAAAGTGATTAAGACCATAACGGTTATAGGAAAACCGGTAGGTGTAGCAGTTAATAATAAAAAGCAACAAGTCTATATAAGCACGCCCAATGGAGGTGGTTTTTCTATTTTAGATGGAAGGACTCTAAAAAATGTTGGCAGGGTAAAGGTAGGTGGGGCTTCTTTAGGAATAGCCGTGGATAACGCAGGGCGTCGCATTTTTGTTGCCGATTGGTATGAAAACACAGTATCTATTTTTGACGCAGACACTCAGCAAATAATAAAAACCCTGAAAGTTGGAAATTCACCCTCAGGTATGATGGTCAGTGATGATGACCGTTGGTTATATGTGGCTAACCGTGTTGATAATACTATTTCGCAAATCGACCTTATAAAACTCAAAGTAAGAAATACCACTAAAGTGGGTACACATCCATTTGGATTATCAGTTAACAGACAAGGTCTGCGTATCTACAGTGCAAATGTTGAAAGTAATGATGTTAGCATGTTGGAAAATAGCCATTTAAAACGGCTAGCCACAATAAAAGTAGGTGGGCGTCCCTATGCTACTGCTTTAGCATTAAATGACAGTTTATTATTTGTCACTAACCAAGATGATGAAACGGTGTCGGTGATAGACACTACAACATTAAAAGTCATTTCTGTCATTGAGGTGGGTGAAAAACCTGAAGGAATTAGCACACATCCAGATGATCAGCATGTATACGTGGCAAATTGGTTGGATAATACTGTTTCGGTGATTGATGCAAAAACATTATCCGTGGTTAATACTATAGAAACAGGCGAAGGTAGTCGGGCATTTGGACTGTTTATTTTAGACTAAGATATTTTGTAACTACTCAGCGTACTCCGTAACTGCTTAGATTGCCCTCTGTTCTATTCAAGATCAAGGCGTTCAAGAGTAAGGCGAAAGCGCGGAGTTTACAGGTGTAAATGCGCATTTTCAACGCGGCTATTGGACAAAATAGAGGGTAAGCTGAGTAGTTAAGGTATTTTTTGCCAGTTTTTATGGTAGACTTCTGCAAAATTAATTGATGACGAGAAAATAATGGCTGAAACAGTAGATGAACTAACCGTAACGTATGAAGATGGTGGAATAGAAACAGTCAAGGAGCTTGCTAAAAAAGTATTGAGCAAAGGTGCTTGGGCAACAGTGATTTATCGCTATCAAGACTGGAATCGTACTAAAGAAGAGTATGGTCCAGATAAATACACTATTCGACGTTATCAAAAAAGAAATGGTGAATATTTACAGAAGTCTAAATTTAATATTTCAAGTGAGAAACAGGCGAAAGAAATTATAACGGCTTTGCAAGAATGGATTGCCGAAAGCTAGAAAATTATAATTAGTGAATACTTTGCCTATTTATTTGAATGCTTGGAAATATTACTCTAGCCATTCGATAATGTGATCTTCAAGATTGTCAATTTCTGACTCTTTCATTGCATAGCTACAAATAGAAACACCTGCTTCTTTAATTGACTCACTATTTTTTGAAATAAGAGGATGCCAGCAAGGAAGTGGTTTTCCATCAATGAGTAAGCGATAAGAACAAGTGGCTGGAAGCCAGTTATATTCAGAAAAGTCGTGCTGTTTTAAATCCAGACAGTCAGGAACCAAAGTGGTTCTTTCTTGATAGCGAGTGCATTGGCAACTATCAAGATCAATCAGATTACAGACGATACTCGTAAAAAATATTTTGCCCGTGTCTTCATCTTCCAGTTTGTTTAGACAACATTTACCACATCCATCACAGATGGATTCCCATTCATCTGTTGTCATTTCAGATAATTTTTTTGATTCCCAAAAATTCATAGTGTTACATTGGTGACGAAACATATTGTATCAGCTTATTAATAATAGGCATTGTTAGAATACAGCGGTAAAGTTTACAGCATATTAATAGCTATTTCGAGATACCATCTTCAAAAATAGGCACTATCACGCCATTTATTCTTGAATAATGGTAACCCAGAAAATTCAGAGCAGAAAATAAAAACTAGAAAGCTAATGTTTGCTTGTTGCTTGGTAAATTCCCTCATCCATTGCTGATGATTATCTAATGATATAATAGACCATCATAACTGCTTAATTTATCTGAGCCGAGTATGTGAATAATCATTACTTTTACAGCTTTTGGTGAACAGTTCCCATGTTTTAATTTGAATGCGTAAAAACATCTTTTATAGTGATGATTTGTTGCCAAAAGTATGAATCGTTTTTAAGAATAAATTATGAGTAAACTAAAATGTGCCGTTATTGGCACTGGTTATTTAGGTAAATTTCATGCAGAAAAATATGCATCTCTAGCCGATTGTGAGTTGGTCGCTGTTGTTGATATCAATGAGCAAGCGGCAAAAGAAGTGGCAGAAAAACATAATGCCAAAGCCTTGACTGAATATAGTACTTTGCTGGGAATGGTTGATGCCGTAAGTATTGTGGTACCTACCAGTTTGCACTACTCAGTTGCTCGGGATTTTTTATTGGCAGGCTCTCATCTGTTGGTAGAAAAACCCATCACCGTGACGGTTGCAGAGGCGGATGAATTGATTGCCATTGCCTCGCAACAAAATGTCATTTTGCAAGTGGGGCATCTGGAGCGTTTTAATCCAGCCATTCTGGGGCTGGATAAAGAAGAAAAACCTTTGTTTATTGAAACACATAGACTGTCGCCGTTTAACCCTAGAGCTAATGATGTTAGTGTGGTGCTGGATTTAATGATTCATGATATTGATATTATTTTAGCTTTAATAGATTCGGATATAAAACGTATTGATGCCAGTGGAACTGCCGTTTTAACGCAAGGAATAGATATCGCCAATGCACGGCTGACTTTTACTAATGGTTGTGTAGCTAATGTGACAGCCAGCCGTATTAGTATGAAAATAAAACGTAAAATGCGTATGTTTCGTCCGAGTTCTTATATCTCTGTCGATTTTCAAAACAAGGTTTTAACTAAATATAAAACGGGAGATAAGGAGATGTTTCCTGGTGTTCCAGAAATTGTTAGCGAAGAATCAGTATTTGAAAATGGTGATGCTTTACTGGAAGAAATTAAACATTTTGTCGAATGTATTCAAACGGGAAATAATCCCTTGGTCTCTGGAGTAGCTGGTAGACGTGCCTTGCAAACTGCAATTGAAATTACTGATTTATTAGAGGATAAAAATGATACCGATGGTTGACTTAAAAGCTCAATATAGCGAGATTAAAGATGAAATTGAGCAGGGTATCGCTACTACCATAGAAAATTGTTCTTTTATTTTAGGGCCTAATGTGCAGGCATTTGAAAAAGAAGCGGCACAATACCTAGGTGTAAAACATGCTATCGGTTGCGCTTCTGGAACCGATGCCCTGCATCTGGCTTTGTTAGCAGAGGGTATTGGGCAGGGTGACGAGGTCATTACCAGTGCTTTTACTTTTATAGCGAGTGCAGAAGCGATTAAATATGTCGGTGCAACACCAGTTTTTGTGGACATAGATAAAAAAACATTTAACATTACCGCTGAAACGATTGTAGCTGCGATTACACCGAAAACAAAAGCTATCATGCCAGTGCATTTATTTGGTCAGCCAGCGGACTTGGCAAAAATTAAAGACCTATGTGATAAACAGGATTTAAAGCTGATTGAGGATTGTGCCCAATCATTTGGTGCGCGTATCAATGGTCAACAAACGGGTGCCATAGGGAATGCTTCAGGTTTTAGCTTTTTTCCCAGTAAAAACTTAGGTGCATTTGGTGATGGCGGGCTGGTTGTTACCAATTCTGATGAAACGGCAAAACAATTAAAAATGTTGCACAATCATGGCTCAGATGTACGTTATTACCACGATATTATTGGCTACAATAGTCGCCTGGATGACATACAAGCTGTCGTTTTACGTGCCAAATTAAAAAGAATTGATAAATATAATCAAGCGCGTAGACATATTGCACATTTATATTCAGAATTGATGACTGATTTACCATTAACCACGCCTTTTGAAGATGGTTTGGGAGAGCACGTTTATCATCAATACACCCTACTTTCTGAGAGCAGAGATGAAGTGATAAAGGCTTTACAGGATAAACAAATCGGCTGTGCTGTTTATTACCCTGTGCCACTGCATCAACAAAATGTCTTTAAGCAAGACCATGCTGGATTGTCACTGCCTGTTACCGAATATGTTGCAGAACATTGTTTTTCATTACCGATTTGTCCTTCCCTCTGTGATAATTCTATAAAAGAAATCGTGTCCGTTATCGCTGAAGTGTTTTAAACGATGGAGGAAGACTTAAAGTAACAGATAAAACGATCATTTTTTGTGCTTTTTTATTCATATTTCCACAGGTTTTACTTTTGACTAAAATTCTCTTTCCAAAAATCATGTTTAGTGCGGGTGAGTCCTCTGGGGATCAGCATGCTGCTAATATGTTTAATGAATTAAAAAAACTATCACCCAGTATTCAGGGGCTGGGCATGGGGTCAAAAAAAATGCATCAAGCAGGCATTAAATTAAGTTTTGATTCGTCGGGTATTGCAGTGATTGGTTTAATTGAAGTATTAAAGCACTATGGTGAAATCCGTTGGGCTTTGAAGTTGATGAAAAAAATAGTTGCACGAGACAAACCTGATTTATTAGTTTGTGTTGATTATAAAGAATTCAATTTAAAACTGGCTCGATTTGCCAAGAAAAAAGGCATTAAAGTATTGTTTTATGTCAGTCCACAGGTATGGGCGTGGCGTGAAGATAGAGTCGTCACTTATGGTAAAGCAATAGATATGATGGCAGTGATATTTCCCTTTGAAACCGCTTATTATGAGGCAGAGAATGTACCTGTTAACTATGTTGGTCACCCCTCGGTTGATAAAGTACATACCCAAGGCAGGAAAATTGAGAACATGGCTCGGTTTTCAATAAAACTGGATAAGCCCGTCATAGGGATAGTACCTGGCAGTCGAATTAATGAGATAAAGCGGATGTTGCCAATCATGTTGGCAGCCGCCGAACAAATTGCAAAAGTGCATAATGGGGTGCAATTTGTATTACCTCAGGCGGACTCAATAAAGGACGATTTATTACAACATTATTTATCCAAATCGGTGGTTAAAGTTATTGTTATAAAAAACCAGCCGTATGAAGTAATTCAATGCTGTGATGCCATTATGACAACTTCGGGTACGGTTTCTCTGGAAATAGCTTTATTACAAGTACCTATGGTTATTGCCTATAAGTTATCAGTGATTACTTATTATTTTGCAAAAAAACTGGTTAAAACAAAATTTATTGGACTACCCAATATCATTGCAGGAAAAGGAATCATTAAAGAATTGATTCAAGCATCTGTGACTAAAGAAAATTTAGCAGCAGAAGTGCATAAGATTCTGGAAAATACAGTGTATCGAACCACTATGTTAAGTGATTTGGCAGATGTTAAGAAAAAGTTGGGAAAAGGCGGTGGTTCTAAAAACATGGCTGTATTAGCTTTGCAAATGATAAATCCATGTTCTTGAAAATTACAATATACTTCGACCGCACGAAGTATAATAAAATTATTTCAAAAAATGAATAGCAAAAAAGGTGAGTATTGTGTCTGAACCCTCGTTTAATACCCAATTAACTGATGAAATTAATATTTCAGAATCAGCCGTTCAACAATTTATGAGTCTAACAGAAGATGAGCCTGATATTTTAGGTGTGCGTATTTTTGTATCAGGCGGTGGTTGTGATGGAATGAAATATGGCATGACCTTTGTTGAGGAAACGCATGGATATGATTGTGTATTAAAAGCGAAGGGATTAAATGTTTATGTAGATGCCGTTACACTCAGTTTTCTTGCGGGTGTAGAAATTGATTATGTCACCGAAGGGGTGAATAAAAACTTTGTTTTTAGAAATGCATTTGCACAAACAGGTGGTGCAGCAACATGTGGTTCTTGTGGCGCAGCAGGTGGTGGTTGTGGAAGCTAGTATTTTCTTCATTTAGAGTGGATTTTAGTAAGACGTGTCTATTACTTATTTCCCAGCCAGATAGCTATAGAATAGCCGCTTATCTTAAAACGGCAAAGCAAATGGGGGTTGAAGTCATGATTGCTTCCCAGGGTGAATTTTCTCTGGTTTCTGAAGTGCATGAGGGCTTGCATATTGAACTGAATGATATGCAAAGTGCTTATGAAAAAATACTAAAAGTTGCGAACAAGACACCATTCAATGGCATACTCGGCTGTGATGATAGTACCGTTGAATTAGCTGCAAAAGTTGCAAATACATTAGCTCTGCCACACAACCCTGCCTCTGCAGCGCGTTTAACTTATCGTAAAGACCTAGCCAGAGCAGTGCTGGCAAAAGCACATTGCCCAGTACCTGAACATCATTTGCTTAATCTGACTATTAATCTTGAGAGACAAATGCAGCGACTTCCATGTCCCTGTGTGATTAAACCGCTTAATATGTCGGCAAGTCGAGGTGTTATCAGAGCCAATAATGCTGAAGAATTCATCCAGGCTTGTCATCGAATTAAAGCCATTATTGCTTCATCACAATCTCTTTTTGAACGAACCCATGTATTGGTCGAACAATATATTGATGGTAGTGAGGTCGCCTATGAGGGCTATTTGCATGAAGGGGAATTAACCTCGCTTGCACTGTTTGATAAACCTGACCCACTAGAAGGGCCGTTTTTTGCAGAGACGATCTATGTAACACCCTCTCAGTTGGGTAAAGAAACTCAGGCCTTAATTAAAAAAAGAGTTTTTCAGGCAACTCAAGCCTATGGTTTAACAACAGGCCCTATTCATGCGGAACTACGCATTGATGAAAATGATGCGTGGATACTGGAAGTAGCTTGCCGCACAATAGGTGGGGATTGTGCCCGTACTTTAGATAATGGTACTGATTTTAATCTTGAGCAATTGATTATTTCTTTAGCCATGGGCAGACCAGTTAAAGCAAAGCTGGCAGAAGAGGCCAGGGGAGTTATGATGCTACCAGTTACTGAAGCAGGTATACTCAAACGGGTAGAAGGCTTGTCGGCAGCCAGACAAGTAGAAAATATAGAAAAAGTGGATGTCATTATCCGAGAAGGACATGAACTGATTCCTTTACCAGAAGGCAATCAGTATGCTGGATATATATTTGCCAAAGGTGCAACGGCAGATGAAGTCGTCATGGCTCTAAGATTAGCCTATGCTCAGTTGAAGCTAGTTGTTGCACTCTTATTTAAAATCAAAAGATGCTAAAATAAAAATTATTCAACTTATTCAACAATCAATATGTCAATAACTGATCAAGAGTTAAGAGACTTAGTAGCTGGGTTAGCAGTCTCACAAGCAAAAACTGATATACAACTAGCCAAAACCGATGCACAAATAGAAAAAACCGATGCACAAATAGCCAAAACTTTTGCTGATTTAGCTATACAAACTGCCAAAACCGATGCAAAAATAGAAAAAACTTTTGCTGATTTAGCTATACAAACTGCCAAAACTGATGAACAACTAGCTAAAACCGATGCACAACTAGCCAAAACCGATGCACAACTAGCCAAAACCGATGTCAAGGTAGATAAGCTGGCAAAGATGTATGGCGGTGCTTCTAATAATCAAGGTGATGTTGCTGAAGAGTTTTATTTCAACTCTCTAAAAGCAAATCCCACCCTAAATGGTATTAAGTTTGACCATATTGATAAAAACATCACTCGTTGTAAAGATGGCATTGAAGATGAGTATGATATTGTGCTTATCAATGGCAAGGAGATATTTATTATTGAGGTTAAATACAAAGCACATCAAGCCGACTTAGATAGATTATTAAACACAAAAGCCCCTAATTTTGACAAACTATATCCCGAATACCAAAACTATATCAAACATCTAGGATTAGCCTCTTTTAGCATTAATGATGAGCTAAAAAAACACGCCTTAGAAAATCATGTTACTGTTTTGCAAAGAAAAGGTAAGTTGATTGAATCTATTGCTGCTTAATTAAAAGGCAACCACAGGGGGGTTGCCCCTACGATTAATAAACTGGGCGTTTTTTCTCCCCGTTTTTTTCGTGGTTTGGTAATACCATTATGCTAGAATAAAAATTATTCAACTTATTCAACTTATTCAAATATCAATATGTCAATAACTGATCAAGAGCTAAGAGACTTAGTAGCTGGGTTAGCAGTCTCACAAGCAAAAACTGATGCACAAATGCTCAAAACCGATGCACAAATAGCCAAAACTTTTGCTGATTTAGCTATACAAACCGCCAAAACCGATGCACAAATAGCCAAAACCGATGAACAACTAGCCAAAACCGATGCACAACTAGCTAAAACCGATGCACAACTAGCCAAAACCGATACCAAAGTAGATAAGCTAGCAAAAATGTATGGTGGTGCTTCTAATAATCAAGGTGATGTTGCTGAAGAGTTTTATTTCAACTCTCTAAAAGCAAATCCCACCCTAAATGGCATTAAGTTTGACCATATTGATAAAAACATCACTCGTTGTAAAGATGGCATTGAAGATGAGTATGATATTGTGCTTATCAATGGCAAGGAGATATTTATTATTGAGGTTAAATACAAAGCACATCAAGCCGACTTAGATAGATTATTAAACACAAAAGCCCCCAATTTTGACAAACTATATCCCGAATACCAAAACTATATCAAACATCTAGGATTAGCCTCTTTTAGCATTAATGATGAGCTAAAAAAACACGCCATAGAAAATCATGTTACTGTTCTGCAAAGAAAAGGTAAGTTGATTGAATCTATTGCCGCTTGAAATAATTAGAGGATACTTTGGGGACAGGATACTTTTTACTATTATTCCCTTAAAAAGTAGCCTGTCCCCGAAGTATCCCCCTAAGAGAAATAAATTGTAACTAAAAATCAGTAATTTACAACCAAAAATATTGGACAAAATAGAGGGTAAGCTGAGTAGTTACGATGATTTTAAGTTATCAAAATCGTGTGTAAAGGTAGCGTTTTTAGCATTAAATAAGTTTTATAGTGGGTTTGAGGCTGTGGGGTAGGTTTGTGGGGATACTTCAGATTCTGACCCTTTTGATTCTTTTGATTAGCAATGATATAAGGGCAACCACAGGGGGTTGCCCCTACGATTAATAATAATGGGGACGCTACCCTTTTTTCATCATCATTCCTTTAGATGGGTTATAGCCAATCACTGCAATAGTCATAAAAAGTACAAATGCAATCAAAGTATAAAAAAAGGCATATTGATTAAACTCTCCATACAAAGAAAACCTTATCAACTCAACTGCTTGTGAAAAAGGATTATAGTGCGCTAAGTTATGTAATAAGACACTGGACTCTTTCATTTTCCATAAGGGATACAAAGCAGTAGACATAAAAAACATCGGAAAGATGACAAAATTCATCACCCCTGCAAAATTTTCCAGTTGTTTAATAAATGAAGACAATAATAGGCCTAATGCTCCTAACATTACGCCAGACAAAATTAATGCAGGAAGTATATATAAATAGCCTTCCCATGGTGCTTCAATCTCATAAAACCAAGCAATTGCAAGAAACACATAAGCTTGTAATACAGACACCGAAACCCCCGCAATTAATTTACTCATTAACAAAAACCAGCGCGGCAAAGGACACACCATTAATATGCGCATACTGCCCATTTCTCTGTCATAAACCATAGACAATGAACTCTGCATACCATTGAATAGTTGAATCATGCCGACCAGACCTGGGGTAATATAGACTTCATAAAGGATATATGTCTCATAGGGAGGGCTAATTGCCACGCCTAAAGCTGCTCTAAACCCAGCCGCGAATATAAATAACCAAACCAAAGGACGAACTAAAGCCGAAATAAAACGTTCTCGTTGACGCACAAATCGCCACAACTCACGTCCAATTATGCCCTGCATAGCACGCAAGTAATGCAAAATATTCATCCTTTACTTCCTTCTGTTAACTGTTGAAAGGCTTCATTAATGGAATGCGTATTACTGCCTTGTATCACCTCATCCAAAGTACCTTTCTGCTTGATTTGTCCTTGATGTAAAATAACAATTTTATCTTGAGGGTAGATTTCATCAATCAAATGCGTTGCCCAAAGAATGGCGAGGTCATGTTCTACTGCTAACTGATGCAGATGTTCAACAATGGAATGCCTACTCGGTATATCCAAACCCACTGTCGGTTCATCTAATAATAATAACGAAGGTTTATGCAATAAAGCCCTGGCAATTTCTACGCGACGCTTATGCCCTCCATTAAGTTGTCGGATTTTTTCACCACGTCGGTCATACATATTCAAGCGTTCTAATTCTTCCTGAATCCGTTGTTTTGCTAATTTACTACTCAAGCCATGCAATGCTGTGTGATAACGCAAATTTTGTAGGACTGTTAAGTCCATATCCAGTGTGGTTTGTTGAAAAACCACACCTAATTTTGATAAGGCTTGCTGTGTTTGTTGTTTGACATCAAAGCCACACAGTGTGATTTTTCCTTCTCGGCTGTCGTAAAGCCGTGTAATCAAAGAGAATAAAGTACTTTTACCCGCACCATTTGGCCCAAGTAAGATAGTACATTCTGATGATTTAACGGTAAAATTCACTTGCTCTAATGCTTTTTTCCCACCGTAGGAAAAACTTAATTTTTCAATGCTCAGTGCCGTCGTTTGAATTTTCTGTCCACTCATGGTTTGGCAACAATACCCCAAGGAAAACGCCCAACTGCCACTGATTTTGTCACTTTATGGCTTTCAAGATCAATAATTGAAATATCATTACTCCGTCCATTAGTGGAGTACAAGCGCTTTTGATCGGGTGAAAAAGCCAAATTCCATACTCGCTGTCCTACCAACAAAAATTTTTCAATTTCAAATGTTTGTGCATTAATAACAGCAACACGGTTAGCAGGCCCAATAGCCACATAACCCCAGCGTCTCTCTTTATCAACCACCACACCCACCGGCTGAATTTTATCGGCATTAACACCAGGTATATCTAACCTTATAGTTTTAATAATTTGTTTGGTATTAACATCCAAGATCATCAATGTTCCTGCGATCTCAGAGGTCACCCATAACTGTGTACTATCTGCTGTAAAATGGGCAGCTCTGGGACGCGGATCTACCAAGGTATTCTCAACTATTTCATTTGTTTTAGGATCAATCCAATGAATCATGTTAGTTGTTTCAGATGCACTAATGACCCATTGGTTATCGGGACTCACTGCAATTCCTTCTGGCTCCACCCCCACTTTAATCTGTGCAATTTCTTTTTTATTAATGACATCAATCACTGTCACTAAATTATCATCTTCATTAGAAACATATAAGAGATTACCCGCAGGATTTAAAGCAAAAGTTTCAGGGTCTTCGCCTGAAGGTAACTGAGCGACTTCCTGATAGCTATCTGTAGCAAACACTTTAACTGTATCGTCATCACTGGTCGCAACATATAAATATTTATAATCAGGACTTAAAGCAATGCCTCTAGGGCGTTGCCCGATTTCAATGGTTTTTAACAGTTTCCCTTCTACCGGATCAACAACAGCTAATGCGTTATCTTTTTCTAAGGTAACAAAAACAGTTTCAGCTTGAGCCAAACAACTCAGAAGCATTGACATTAAAATTGAATATTTCATTGTTTTATTTTATCAATTATTTGTTTGATTAATTTTTTCCAATCTACTGGACTTTGATTATCTTGTTTTTCAACAATAGATTCATTCTTTATTTTTGGCATATTATTACAAGCTGATTCAGGCTGGTCATAACCTAATGTATCCAATGTGGTTTTAGGATGTAAAAAACCCTCTATCGGTGCTACTGCAACTAATGAACGAGCCGCTGCTAACAACACTGGCTGTCTTAATTGCCCGTTCCATGCTCGAAACGACAACGGATTACCTTTATAGCCTTGTAATGAAAATTTATCACTTAATAAATAATCTTTAATTGCTTGCATTTGATTAGAATGTGTTCTAACTGAAGCTTCTCCAATCGATCTGACGGCTAAATAAGCAGCATAATCTTCCTCTTCCATCCATCTGCGTGCTTGTGCTTTAAATCTATTTTGCATTTGTACAGCCCCCCATTGTTCATGTGTTCTATGCCATGCTGTTGGTATTAAACCTTGAGTCCCTACAATAGGCCGAGGAATCCAGGTGCGATAAGCCAGATATTCTCCAAACAAATCTTCTTCATCAGCCACCACTAAAACATCATAATCAACATCTTGAGTAAATACAGGCACATCTGACTGGGCAGTTCTTCTTGCATCATAAGTATGTGTCCATTTTTTTTCTGCAACAATATCCATCCCAAAGCGTTTTGCCGCACGTTTTATAGCAGACGTATATAAACTATCTTCTTCACTTGGCCCTGAAACTACAAACCATTGTCTCCATTTCTTCTTTACCAAATATTGAGCCAGTGCATCTGCCCTCATTGCTCTGCTGGGTAATATATGTAATATATTATCTCGACACTGGCTATTTCTTAATGAATCATCTGTTGTTGTTGCATCAAAAATCAATTTATTTTGAGTGATTTCAAGATCAGCCAGTGTTTTTAACTGATCGACAGATAAATTAGCAATAACAAATACAGTATCATCGGTAATTTTCTGTTTAGCCATTGCAATCACATCGCCATCAATAGCAACAATAATTTTGTTTAATTGAAATTCCTGCCCAGTAAACTGCCCTGTTGTATTGTTATCTTTAATTGCTAACTCTGTTCCAGCCAGACCTTTTAACGGAACAAAATCATCCAGATTGGATAATGCCGCAGGAATTTTTTTTTCCTGAGTAATATAAGCCACTTTTATCAACTGAACATCTGCTGCAACAACTAAGTTTATAGAGCCACACAAAATTAATAGTGTTAATGTTTGCAAAAAACAAAATATCGGTTTTTTATTAGCATAAATCATAAAATATAATCACTGTCCGTTCTTTACTTAAATCATAGTATTCAATCATGGCTTTCCAGTGTGATTGAAATGTTAGTTGGGATGTAACTACTCAGCTTACCCTCTATTTTGTCCAATAGCCGCGTTGAAAGTGCGCATTTACACCTGTAAACTCCGCGCTTTCGCCTTGTTCTTGAACGCCTTGATCTTAAACAGAACAGAGGACAATCTAAGTAGTTACGTTGGGGTATTATAAAGGGATGATTTTTAGTTTATTCAATCCCGATAGTATTTTTTGTATCGGTGCTTAGAAGGTTTTTCACTTCTAGGGTAGCACGAGCGTGGCATTTTTAAATTAACATAAGTATGCCGACTATTGACTTTAAAAAAAACTTTATCTTTTTTAATTACATTTCCATGATGGTCACGAATAAATATGTTTATAAAGCTATTTCTTTCTGGAAAAGAAATTTCCACAGCTCCGTCTGTTGAGGTTTGAGGGAGGCTAAGATTTAGTCGCCGCACGCCTCTACTTCTTAGATTATGACTTATATCGTATGCTCTTTGCCCATCCTTATCAAAGTAATTCCCACGAGAGCTTTTTTTAACAAGAACCTCACACCTTGTTGCCTCGCCTTTATCCAAAGTTAAATATGTTGAATTAATATCTGCATATCCACGCTTTAATTCCTCTTTTTGTATTTCTGCACGACCACGTTCCCGTATTTCTTGTAATCCTTCCCCTTTAATACATCCAAATAAAACAAATGCTAACGAAAGCATTAAAATAATTTTATTCATTTATTACCCCTTTTAAATATCAGGTGAATTTGACTCATAAACTCACTACCGATTGACGAGCATCCACCCCACGTCATCCCTAAAAACCTTTGGCAAGCCTCAGACTTGTGCTGCTCTATACAATTGATTAACAGGGATAGTAAATTTCTGCTTAACATAATCACCTATTGTTTGCGTATAACTCTTATCCAAATATAAATCCACTCCACAAACTTGAGGAATCGTTGAGCACCTGCCATAAAATTGAAAAGTGCCGGTATCAACACGATAAGTTATTGCTGGATATTCATTACTGATAATATGACCTACTACCACAAACGCTATTGATTGACTAAACATGCCGGAGGAATAACTAATACTATTATCTTGAGTTTTTAGTTCAGCCAATAACACCAGTTCATCATCAATAGTTTCACCAAAAATTTGACAATGCGCCTGTTTCAAATCATCAGCGAGTAGATCTGCAAAACCTTTTTTATCCAGAGGAACACTAATGCCTTTTAACAAACCTTCTAAATCCTGATATTTCCTCATTACAGTGCCTACTATTGCAAAAATATAAATGTAACTACTCAGCTTACCCTCTATTTTGTCCAATAGCCGCGTTGAAAGTGCTCATTTACACCTTGTAAACTCCGCGCTTTCGCCTTGCTCTTGAACGCCTTGATCTTGAACAGAACAGAGGGCAATCTGAGCAGTTACGGAGTACACTGAGTAGTTATATATAAATGAACAATGTTATCATCTATACATTGTTGACTGATCATTCCAAAACATTTACAATCCCTATTGGCTTTAATTTGACTGCTTAAAAACAATGGCAAGACCCAAAATATTTAACGAAGAAGAAGTCATTGATAAGGCGGTGGAGATATTTTGGGCAAAAGGTTATGAAGCAACCTCTATACAAGACCTAGTTGATGGCATGGGAATTCAACGCGGCAGTCTTTATGCAACTTTTGGCAATAAACAACAGTTATTTTTAAAATCACTTAACCGCTATGGCACGACTATTGTTTCCAAGTTATTAGAAATACTTAACAGCAAGCCTTCTGCTATCGAATCAATTGAACTGTTTTTTGCTCAATTGGTCGAGCACCTATTGACTGCTGGGGAATTGCGCAGTTGCCTGGTGACAAATTCAGCTATTGAACGTGGTTTAAGGGATAAAGAAACCAAACAGCAAGTGCTGAGTTTATTAAATGCACTTGAAAATGGATTTTACAAAACATTACTAAAAGCACAGAAAGATGGCGAATTATCGACTGAACTTGATTTAAAACATATAGCAAATTACCTAACCAGTAGTATGCAAGGCCTATTAGTTATGGGTAAAGTCTGTTCTGAAAGAACAGCACTTGAAGGTATTAATAAAGTGACATTATCTATTCTTACAGACAACAACCGAGGTATAACATGATTTACGCAGCACCCAATCAAGCAAACAGTAAAGTAGACTTTAAACCCCGTTATGAAAATTTCATTGGTGGCAACTGGGTAGCACCTGTCGATGATAAATATTTTAACAACATCAGTCCTGTTACTGGCAAACCTTTTTGTGAAATCCCTCTCTCAACTTTTAAAGATATTGAATTAGCATTAGATGCCGCTCATGCAGCGAAAGATGCCTGGGGAAAAACATCAGTGACTGAACGCTCTAATCTATTATTAAAAATTGCTGACCGTATTGAAGAAAACCTAGAGAAATTAGCTGTCGCAGAAACTTGGGATAATGGTAAGGGTGTTCGTGAAACATTAGCAGCAGACATCCCTTTATCTGTTGATCACTTCCGTTATTTTGCCGGTTGTATTCGGGCACAAGAAGGCAGCATAGGTGATATTGATGGAAATACAGTCGCTTATCATTTCCATGAACCTTTAGGTGTGGTCGGACAAATTATTCCCTGGAATTTTCCAATACTCATGGCATGTTGGAAAATTGCCCCCGCATTAGCCGCAGGTAACTGTATTGTTATGAAACCAGCGGAACAAACACCCGCTTCTATTTTAATTTTAATGGAAGTGATCGCAGACATATTACCCGCTGGTGTTTTAAATATTGTCAATGGATATGGTAAAGAAGCTGGACAAGCATTAGCATCTAGCACTCGCATTGCCAAAATCGCATTTACCGGTTCAACGCCTATAGGTTCTCAAATAATGAAATGTGCGGCAGAGAACATTATTCCTTCCACGGTAGAATTAGGGGGTAAATCACCTAATATCTACTTTGAAGATATTATGCAACAAGAAGAGGAATTTATCAGCAAATGCGTGGAAGGTGCTGTACTAGCCTTTTTTAACCAAGGTGAAGTCTGTACCTGCCCTTCTCGCTTATTGATTCAAGCATCAATCTACGATGAGTTTATCGCTAAAGTCATCGAACGTGCCAAACAAATTAAACGAGGCAATCCATTAGATACAGAGACTATGGTCGGCGCTCAAGCATCTAAACAGCAATTTGATAAAATCATGGGTTATATAGATATTGGTAAAGCAGAAGGTGCAGAAGTATTAATTGGCGGGGAAGTTGAATCTTTAGAAGGTGAGTTTGGAGAAGGCTATTACATTCAACCCACCATCATGAAAGGCGATAACAAAATGCGTATCTTCCAAGAAGAAATTTTTGGCCCTTTTGTTTCTGCCACCACATTTAAAGATGAAGCTGAAGCTTTGGAAATCGCCAATGACTCTGAATTTGGCTTAGGTGCTGGTGTTTGGACTCGTGATATGAACCGCGCCTATAGAATGGGACGTGGCATTCAAGCTGGTCGTGTCTGGACAAACTGTTATCATAACTACCCCGCACATGCTGCTTTTGGTGGTTACAAAAAATCAGGTGTAGGTCGTGAAACACATAAAATGATGTTGGATCATTATCAGCAAACTAAAAACATTTTGATGAGTTATGACATCAATCCATTAGGTTTTTTCTAATACCACTTTCAAAAATAAAGGGTATAAGGTAACTGGCAATAAATACCCCACTCAAAACATGGGGTATATTTCACCACTTAATTACAACATTGATGCACTACCAAGAGGCTGTCCGAGAATCGAAACCGTAGCGAGGGAAAACCCGTTTTTTCGATCATTTGAGGCGAATAGTTGTGCTATTTAACGAAAATGATCGGGAAAAACAGCCAAAATGGTTTTTTCCATAGTAGGTTTTCTATTCTCGAACAGCCGTCTAGTTAAAATAGTTGAACTACTCAGCGTACTCCGTAACTGCTTAGATTGCCCTCTGTTCTGTTCAAGATCAAGGCGTTCAAGAGCCAAGGCGAAAGCGCGGAGTTTACAGGTGTAAATGCGCACTTTCAACGCGGCTATTGGACAAAATAGAGGGTAAGCTGAGTAGTTACAAAAGTTTTTAAAGTGACTTAAATCTAATGGACTGACAACATATTATCTAATGATTTTTTAGCTAACCCAGCATCTACCGCATTAACAGAAATCTGGTTGACAACATGACCTACCAGTAGATTTTCCAATACCCAGGCTAGATGTTGAGGATCTGTTCTAAACATGGTTGAACACATACTCAAAGTTGAAGACATAAAATGCACGTTCTTACCTTGATCTTTACATTCTTCATGTAAGCGATTGACTAGGTTTAACTCAGTTGCAACGAGCCAACGAGTGTTTGGCTCAGCGTCTCGAACCACTTTTAGGATATTCTCGGTTGAACCGATATAGTCGGCTTTTTCACACACTTCAAAACAAGCTTCAGGGTGAGCAATCACTTGCGTTTCTGGATATTTTTCCTTGAATTCATCAATATATTCGGGTTGAAATACTTGATGTACCGAACAAAATCCAGACCATAAAATAATTTTTGCCTGTTTAATTTGCCGCTCGGTTAAACCTCCCATAGGCTTAGAGAAATCCCAAAGCACCATTTCCTCCAGGGGAATCCCCATCAAATGTCCAGTAGTTCTACCTAAGTGTTGATCTGGAAAAAACAACACTTTTTCTCTTTTAGCAAAACTCCATTGTAGAATTTTCTGGGCGTTGGATGAAGTACAAACAATGCCCTCATGTTTACCGCAAAATGCTTTTAAGTCAGCGGTTGAATTAATATAAGTGACTGGTGTTACTTCATTATCCGCATCAATCACTTGCGACAATTCATCCCAGCATTTTTGTACATTGGTGGCATTGGCCATATCAGCCATAGAACAACCCGCTGCCAAATCTGGTAATATTGCAATTTGTTCTGGGCGAGAAAGAATATCAGCCACTTCTGCCATAAAATGCACACCACAAAAAACAATATATTCAGCCTCTGAAACAGCTGCTTCGCGAGAAAGTTTTAAGGAGTCACCGGTAATATCAGCATGTTTAAATACTTCGTTACGTTGATAATGATGGCCTAAAACTATACACCGATTACCCAGCTTTTCTTTGGCGGCAATTATACGGGCATCGCACTCTTCATCATCAAGTAGTGCGTAGTTTTGAATGGGTAGTGAAGTAGAAGTCATTTGATAATCAGAACATTTATAGCATGGCTTGGATTAGCAAAAGCCAAATCTAGGCATCTTGCTTGGCTTCTGTCTTTCCAGCGGGGTGACGTAATTTAATACCCAATTCACGTAGTTGTGCATCTTCAATGGGTGCCGGGGCATCAATTAATGGACATGCTGCTGTCTGCGTTTTAGGGAATGCAATCACATCCCGGATAGAACTTGACCCGGTTATTAACATGACCAGTCTATCAAGACCAAAGGCCACGCCACCATGAGGAGGACAGCCATATTTCAAGGCATCTAATAGAAAACCAAATTTCTCTCTGGCCTCTTCTTCCCCAATCCCTAAAATTTCAAAAACCTTGAACTGCATATCTGTTTTATTGATACGAATCGAACCACCACCCAACTCTGTCCCATTGAGAATTAAATCATAAGCACGTGATAAGGCTTTTCCTGGATTAGCTTGTAATTCTTCAATTGAACAACTCGGTGCTGTAAAGGGATGATGAATGGCATTAAAGCGTTGGGTTTTTTCATCCCAATCAAACATGGGGAAATCAATCAACCATAATGGTGCCCATTCAGAAGTTAGCAATTTACGATCCAGACCAATTTTGACTCTTAATGCACCCATAGCTTCATTCACAATATGGGTTTTATCCGCGCCAAAGAAAATCAAATCACCTGTTTTTGCATCTGTTTTAGTCAGTACACTTTCCCAAACTTCAGCAGGGGCAAATTTAACAATTGGGGATTGCAAGCCTTGCAGACCACCATCCCTATCATTAACCTTAATATAAGCTAGACCTCTGGCACCATAAACACTGACATATTTAGTTAAACCATCAATTTCTTTACGTGTCAGCTCAGATCCATTAGGTATTTTTAGAGCAACAACGCGACCATTTTCATCGTTTGCAGGGCCTGAAAATACTTTGAAATCAACCGCTTTCATATCATCCGCAATATCAATCAATTCTAGCGGAATACGCAAATCAGGTTTATCTGAACCATAGCGACTCATAGCTTCTTGATACGTCATAACAGGGAATTTGTCACCCAGGTCCAGATCAAGCACAGCAAGAAATAATTGGCGCATCATCTCTTCCATGACTTCCATAATATCTTCTTCGCTCATGAACGATGTTTCAATATCCAGCTGGGTAAATTCAGGCTGTCTGTCTGCTCGTAAATCTTCATCCCGAAAACAACGTACCACCTGATAATACTTATCCATACCAGCCACCATCAACAACTGTTTATACAGCTGAGGTGATTGCGGCAAAGCAAAAAAAGCATTTTCATGGGTACGACTGGGTACAATATAATCCCTTGCACCTTCTGGTGTTGCTTTGCTTAATATAGGCGTTTCTATTTCAAAGAAATCTTTTTCATCCAGAAAATTACGCAGATAGCGAGTTACATCTCTACGTATGCGCATTTTATTTTGCATTTCTTTACGCCGAAGATCAATATAGCGATAACGCAAACGCATTTCTTCATTAACTTCAATATCACTTTCAATCGGAAATGGCGGTGTTTCTGATGCGTTGAGTACTTCAATATGATTAACCAATATTTCGATCTCACCAGTTTTCATATTAGGATTTACAGTACCTTCCAAGCGATCTCTCACTGTCCCTTCAACTCTTAATACATATTCACTACGCACACTTTCTGCAATAACAAAAGCCTCTGTTGCATCAGGATTAAAAACCACCTGCACCAGCCCTTCACGATCCCTAAGATCAATGAATATCACCCCACCATGATCTCGACGACGATGAACCCAGCCACATAATGCAACCGTTTCACCTAATTGTTGTTTTGTTACCTCTCCGCACTTGTGCGTACGCATAGCTCTTCTCTTGTTATATTTTTATGTAAGACAATTGGCAACAAATAACCCGCCCGTGTTACTGCTCTTTTTATCCATCTTAGGCGTTGCAACTGCCTACCTTTTAATGACTACAGCCACTGTCGCAACTATGCCCAGTCGATTTCTTCGATTCTGTTTTCGATTCTGTTTTAGCAGGGTCAGTTTCTTTTTTCTTGGAACCGCCTTTAAAGTCGGTTTCATACCAGCCATTGCCTTTTAATCTAAAACCCACTGCTGAAATCTTTTTCTTTAGTTCAGGTTTGGCACACACAGGACATTCCACTAACGGTTCGGCACTCATTTTTTGTAATGCTTCATGCTCGTTACCACAAGCCTGACACTGATATTCATAAATAGGCATGGCTACTCCATACAGTAAAATTAAATCTATTAATGAGGGCTAAAAACCCTAAATTCAAGTCATAAATGTATTGTTCATCAAATATCTATATGGCTATTAACAAATTACAGCTTGAGGTCTCAGTTTATAAGTTGTCTCCACTTTGTTTCTCAAGGCTGTTGACAGTAGGGATGTTGTCACCAAGGTCAGATGAATGTATTTACCCCGTGTCTTGTCAAGCAAAGTGAAAACAAGCTGTGGCAAAAGCTGACTAAACAGCCCACCTTTTCCTTATCTTATCCCTATTAATATAAAGCCATTGAATAGCAATAATGGAGATGCCAGACTCAATATCTCCTGTTTCTAGCATTTGATAAGCATCGTCAAATTTTGCCACAGAAACTAAAATATCTTCGTTTTCATAATCTAGGCCATAAACACCACCAACCTGGCTAGAGTCTACTTTTCCACAAAACAAACTAATTCTTTCTGATGATCCGCCTGGTGTGGTATAAAATTCGTTAATTAACAACAGCTCTTCTATTTTACATCCTGCTTCTTCCTCTGCTTCTCTATACGCCACCTCTTCAGCAGTTTCACCCGGTTCAATAGCGCCCGCTACAATTTCAATGAGCCATGCATTATCTGCTCGTAAAATAGCACCTGTGCGAAATTGTTCAATCAATACCACTTCGTCTCGATTGGGATCATAAAGTATGACCGCAACGCAATTGCCTCGCATAAACAATTCACGAGTAATTTCTGGACTCCAGCCTCCTTTGAAAAGTGTATGTTGTAATTGATACTTTTGCAGACGAAAAAAGCCACTATAAGCTATTGTATGATGATTGATTTTAAATTCTTTTTTCATTTCAAAGTTATTAAAACTCCGTTTTATTATTGACTTGGCTACTTATAAACCACACGATAAATAACACCTAGGCTGTCATCTGCTATTAACAAACTACCGTCAGGCATTTGCAAAATATCTGTAGGTCTTCCTAAAACCTTGTCATCTTTAGTTAGCCAACCGCTAATAAACACAGTTTCAGCAACAGCTGTATTGTTTTGAAATTCAACGAGAGCAATTCGATATCCATGAGGTGAACTACGATTCCATGAACCATGCTGTGCTACAAATAATTGGTTTTTATATTGTTTAGGAAATTGATCTCCCGTATAAAAACTCAAGCCTAAAGGTGCCATGTGTGCTTTAAATTTCCATTCTGGTGGAGTAAATTGTGTACATTTTTTATTATCAGCCAAATCAGGGTCTGAAATATTTCCAGCATGACAATAAGGGTAACCAAAATGCTGTCCTTTTTGTGTCCATTTATTGAGTTCATCCGCTGGTAAATCGTCCCCTAAATAATCACGCCCATTATCTGTAAAATAAAGCTGATGACTCACAGGATGCCAATCAAACCCCACAGAATTACGAATACCTCTGGCTAAAATCTCAAAACCACTACCATCTGGGTTTAATCTTACCAATGAAGAATAAATATCCTTTTCTGGTAAGCAACTATTACAAGGGGCACCGACAGAGGTATATAGGCGATTATCCTTGCCAAAGGCTAAATATTTCCAACCATGATGTTTATCTGAAGGAAACTGGTCATAAATGACTTGAGGCTTTGGAGGGCTAGCCAACTGCTCATTTATATTATCAAAACGAATGATTCTGTTGCTTTCTGCGACATATAAGTTACCGTCTTTATAAGCCACACCATTTGGCATATAAAGACCTTTAGCGATGACATAACTTTTTTCTGCATAGCCATCACCATCCATATCTTTAACGGCGTAAACACTCCCTTGTTGTCGAGTACCTACATAAATTACTCCAGTATCACTTAATGTCAAAGATCGGGCATTGGGTAAATTATCAGCATAAATTGAAATTGAAAAGCCGGCAGGCAACTGTAATTGCTGCAAAATGTCTTGATGCTTGGTTTGAATGGCAAAACTACTGTTCAACACTAAAAAATAAACACTTAATACCCTAAAAATATACATTCGGCGATCCTCCCGTTAGATTTTCCTTCATATTAACAGTCCTGACGATTGAATTTAAAATTTTACCACCCATATTTTTAATATATGACATTCCTATTCTCACTCAGGGGTTTTTTAAAATGATGCGAATTGTACTTTTTCTAGCCACTAATGTGGCGATATAGAGTAGTGTTAAAAAATGAACAAGGACACGGCATGGAATATTTCATCACTGATACCATTTTCAAGAATAAAGAGTATCAGATGGTTGCCCAAGTTGCTCTTTCATTTCTTGCATCCATGCTAGTCATCTGGTTTTCACCTTATTTTACAAAAAAAGACTTTTGTCAGCCTTATCTCAAGTTCTAAAACATATTCAAGCTCCATCGCAACTATTACAAGCTCAACGCTTATTCCATGGGAGAGGACATGCATACACAGGTCTACATCATCTCACCATAGACTGGCTTCCCCCCGTTATCCTGATTACTTTATATGTAGCCGAACCGATTACTGAAATTGAAAAACTGGCAGATCATTTATTATCCCTTTTCCCTACTTGTAAAAGCATCCAGCTTCAACATCGCTATATTCTTTCTGCCCCCATAGATATTATTAAAGGAGATGCACTTCAGCAATTTTCAATACAGGAAGATAATTTACATTTTTATATTCGTTTAGGACAAGTTCGTAATACCGGCTTATTTCTTGATATGCGTAATGGCCGAAGATGGACACAACAACAGAGTAATAACAAAAAAGTAGTTAACTTATTTGCTTATACCTGTGGCTTTTCAGTAGCAGCTATTGCTGGAAATGCCAAATCTGTGTTGAATGTGGATATGAGCCGTGCATCACTGAGTCTAGGACGTGAAAATCATCGATTAAATCAACAAACCCTTAGCAAAGTACGCTTTGAGAAACTCAATATTTTTAAATCATTTTCTCGATTAAAAAAAAGGGGGCGCTTCGATCTCCTAATATGTGACCCTCCTACGTTTCAAAAAGGCAGTGTCGATATTATTCGAGACTATCCCAAGATAATGCGCCACCTTGATGATTTTATGGCTGAAAACAGTACCCTTTTATTATGTCTCAATGCACCTGAAATAAACTCTGGTTTTTTGATAGAACATATGAAGAACCTAGCACCACGCTTTACATTTATTGAAGAAATAAAGCCCCCCGAAGTTTTTTTAGAAACACAGGATAAAGGTTTAAAAGCATTGTGTTTTAAACATAAAATTTCACTCTCCAGTTCATAGTTTTACAGATTAAACCTATCGTTAATTTATAAAAAAATAAATATCTGCTTCAACAAGGCCCTACTGTAATGGTATAGTTATGGAGAACTACAACAAAGAAATGCAATTAGAAAGTGTTTTAAAATGATAACTTAAAACACATTTAGTCCATAAGCATTCACCCACTCAGGAGCGTTATAAATGGCAAATGAAGTCGTCGATAAATCCAAGCGCCAATTTCTGACAACAGCACTGACTGCTGTCGGAGCTGTTGGCACAGGATACTTGGCAGTTCCTTTCATCTCTCAAATGCAGCCCAGTGCCAGAGCAATGGCTGCTGGGGCCCCGATAGAAATTGATATTAGTAGAATTGAACCTGGTCAATTGATTCGCGTTGCATGGCGAGGCAAGCCAGTATGGGTTTTATCAAGAACGCCTGAAGTATTAGAAATATTAGAAAAAGATACCGTTAAATTAGCTGACCCAAATTCAGCCAATTCAGAACAACCTGAAAATAGCAGTAATGGTTATCGTTCAATAAGACCTGAAATATTCATCGCTGTTGGTTTATGTACACACCTAGGATGCTCTCCTACTTTTAGACCTGAAACAGCACCCAATGATTTGGGTGATGACTGGAAAGGTGGCTTTTTCTGCCCTTGTCACGGATCTGGCTTTGACTTAGCTGGACGTGTTTTTAAATCTGTCCCTGCACCTACTAATCTTGTGATTCCACCTTACCGTTATATTACAGACACACAAATTATCATTGGTGAAGAGTCTAATAAGGAGACTACAGCATGAAGAATAAAATAAGTGCTTGTACTGATAGTCTGAAAAACGGCATGAATGTCAGCACAGAATGGGTATTAAAACGCTTCCCTATGTCAAAAATGTGGAACGACCACATGGCGCAATACTATGCCCCTAAAAACTTTAACTTTTGGTATTTCTTTGGTTCATTAGCCTTACTGATTCTTGTTAACCAAATTATTACAGGCATATTACTGACCATGAACTATAAGCCTGATTCTGCACTGGCTTTTGATTCTGTTGAATACATTATGCGTGATGTCAACTGGGGTTGGCTGGTTCGCTATATGCACTCCACTGGTGCTTCTGCTTTTTTCATTGTTATTTATCTGCACATGTTTAGAGGCATGATTTACGGTTCATACAAAAAGCCTAGAGAATTAGTCTGGATTTTTGGCATGTTACTGTTTTTATGCTTAATGGCTGAAGCCTTTATGGGGTATTTATTACCTTGGGGACAAATGTCTTACTGGGGTGCGCAGGTTATTATTTCCTTATTTAGTGCCATACCAGTGATTGGCGAAGACTTGTCCTTGTGGATTCGTGGTGACTATGTTATTTCGGATGCCACACTGAATCGTTTTTTTGCATTTCATGTGATTGCTGTTCCTTTAGCACTCTTAATATTGGTCGTGTTACATATTATTGCACTTCATGAAGTGGGTTCAAATAACCCTGATGGCGTTGAAATCAAAGAATCAAAAGACCCTTGGGGGCATCCTGTTGATGGCATTCCTTTTCACCCTTATTACTCAGTAAAAGATCTTGTTGGAGTCGGGGTATTCTTATTCTTTTTTGCCACCATCATTTTTTATATGCCAGAAATGGGAGGCTATTTTCTGGAACATGCCAATTTTATACCGGCAGATCCTTTAAAAACACCTGAACATATTGCGCCTTTATGGTATTTCACACCTTTTTACGCTATTTTACGTGCTATACCTGATAAGTTCCTAGGCGTTATTGCTATGGGTGGTGCGATTGTTGTGTTATTTCTTTTACCTTGGTTAGACAGATGTAAGGTTAAGTCAATTCGCTACAGGGGTGGAATCTTCAAAAAAGCATTTGTTTTATTTATTATCAGCTTTATTATTTTAGGTTATTTAGGTACTCAACCCGCTACACCAGGCTACACCATGTTAGCCCGAGTCTTTACAGCGATCTATTTTGGCTTCTTCTTATTACTTCCTATCTATACACCGTTTGAGAAAACCAAGCCTGTGCCGAAAAGAGTCACGCATGAAAATAGTGCTGAAGAAGGCTATAGTGCTTTAGTTGAAGCATTTGACAAAATGACTATTAAGCAAGAACCAGTGAAAACCAGCTGGGGTGGAACAATAACTCCCATTAAAGCAAATCCTGCTGGTATTAAAAAAGTATTAATTCAATTGGCAAAAAAACTAAAAGAGAGTCTGGATTGATTATGAAAAAAATTATATACACCCTTTTACTGTTATTGCCCATTAGCGTGTTTGCCAGTGGTGACATAAGACTGGAAAGTGTTGATATTGACCTTTCTGACTTTGAAGCCATGCAAAAAGGCGCAAAACACTATGTTAATTATTGTTTAGGTTGTCATTCATTGAAGCATATGCGCTATAAACGCATTGCTATTGACCTAGAGATTGATGAAGACACTGTGCTTGCTGAAATTGCACCAGAAGGTGCTGGCATCTATGAGCAAATGCATACCGCTATGGATAAACGTGACTCCAGCAAATGGTTTGGCACCACCCCACCTGATTTATCATTAATCGCACGTTCAAGAGAGCCTGACTGGATTTATTCTTATTTAAAAGGTTTCTATGCTGACAAGAGCAAACCTTTAGGTGTGAATAATACCGTCTTTAAAGATGTAGGTATGCCAAACATGCTTTGGAAATTACAAGGAACTCAAACCCCCGTTTTTGAAACTGTAGAAGGTCGAGAGGTCATAGCCTATATCAAACTAACCGAACCAGGCACTTTATCACCTGATGAGTTTGATACCATGGTAACCGAATTGGTTAATTTTCTGGTTTATGTCGGTGAGCCAGCTCAACTAGAAAGAAAAACCATGGGTAAATACGTTTTACTATTTTTTATTATATTTACTGTTATTGCTTATTTACTGAAAAAAGAATATTGGAAGGACATCCACTAAGGCGACTCGCAACAAATAACCCACCCCCGTCTGGGTGGGTCTTTTTATCCATCTTAGACGTTGCAACTTAGGTCATATAGTCTGCTATACCCCTTTCGTTGTGCCTTAAAGATGAATAAAAGTCCTTCGTAAGCTGGGGTGTTTATTTATTGCGCGTTAGTTAATACCAGCCTAGATATTGAGCTTTATCACTGTGCTTACAGAAAAATAAGAAATTCGCTTTACGCAAACACAGCCCCCCAAAAAAAAATACAGCTATGTTACAATAGCACCGTATTTTAATAGCTCATAAGAGGTTGTGTTTCGTGACAAATATCACTGCTCGCAAATCAGTAATGACCCTTTTTACCTCACCTACATGTGCTTTAAGCCATTGTGCCCGATTGGTCATACACGAAAAAGGTGTTACTGCTACCATTGAATTTTTTGACCCGGCAGAACCTCCCGAAGATGTCCTAGAAATAAACCCAACAGGGGTTTCTCCCACATTAATTGAGCGTGACTTAGTACTCTACGACGCTAGAATCATCATGGAATATCTTGATGAACGCTTTCCACACCCCCCTTTACATCAAATGGATCCTATTTCTCGTGCCAATTCACGCATGATTATCAAGCGTATAGACCAAGACTGGTATCAACTTTTAGATGAAATACTAAATTCAGGCGAAAAGAAATCGGCTAGAGCAAAGAAAATGCTGAAAGAAAGTCTGATTGCAGCCAACCCAATTTTTGAAGCACAGCCCTACTTCATGAGTGATGAATATTCTCTAATTGATTGTGCTATGGCCCCTCTTTTATGGCGCTTACCTAGTCTTGGTATTAATATCAACGCACTAGGTTCTGCCATTGCTGCCTATGCCGACCGCTTGTTTTCCAGAGAAGCCTTTACTAAAAGTTTGAGTGACGCTGAAAAAAACATGGCTTCATGACACCTTTAAAACCTTATCTTATTCGTTCAGTCTATGACTGGATCATTGATAACCAACTAACGCCGCATTTATTAGTTGATGCGGAAAATCATGAATCTGTTTTACCTGAGAACTTTATAGAAAACGGAAAGATTGTATTAAATATTAGACCAGAAGCTATTCAGGGACTGATACTAGGCAATGAAGAGATTCAATTTAATGCACGCTTTTCAGGTGAATCCATTAACATAATCACACCTACTACAGCGGTGTTAGCCATTTATGCAAAAGAAAATGGCAAAGGTATGATTTTTGATCAAGAGGAGCACAATGAAACACCCCCAACTCCAGAAAAAAAACCATCCCGCCCACAATTAAGAGTTGTTAAATAAACGTAAGTACTTGTTCTGAGAAATCGTACTATTTTCAAGAATAAATGGTGATATACTTCCCCCGAAGCATTATGCTTTGCTTAAGCTTTTTGCTTCTCTTTTTATAGCTGATGCCAGCACTATCAATGCCCATCCTCGAAAACTCACATCAATACTTAAAGATAAAGCAAGAAACCATGTAGCCGATGTTGCCGACCAGTCCATCCAGATTAATATACCAAGAAAAATAGAAATAAAACCTGTTATCCTGTTAGATAATGGGTTGGGGACATCGGCAACAGATAATATAATATTTCGATATATGCCTTGAGTCACTAGATAACCCACTATCAATAAATTTAGATTTTCGGGCTGACCACTGATACCAAAAAGCACCAAAAAACCAGTCACTATATCTAATGTCCCTCCTTGCATATTGACCAAAAAACCTTGATGAGTTTCAGTTGAAATAGCATCAATACAGCGAAAAACACCTAAAAACAGTACCACCACTGCTATAACTGGAATCCAGGAAAAGCTTTTACCCAACATATAAACCTCAGGTGCAACCAAACATAACATTGCCACAGTAATACCGATTATGATCATTGCTATCCCACGAGTAATATACCAATAAGGTCTTGAAGTAAATTGTCTTAATTCAATTTTATCTGTTGCTGTCATTTTATCCTCAATCCTATTTAACAAGGTTCTTTCATATTACCCGTTTACAGTTCCAATTTAATGGTACACCGTTGTAAGCTAAGGGTATATAAACTGTTGTGTGATTTGGCAAATCAGCCATTTTTAGCGGTGCATTTATTGCCTCATATTGTAGTAAACTGAATATTTTCAATTCCATTTAATACCATAAAATGTTGGCCTTTAGCTCGTGAAATCATGGTGACTCCAGATTGTTGTGCCATTTCCAATCCCATTTGGGTGGCACCAGAACGCGACAATATAACGGGTATTCCCATCTGCGATATTTTAATCAGCATTTCTGATGTCAGTCTTCCTGTGGTATAAAATATTTTATCATCGCCTTTTATATTATTTAGCCACATATAACCAGCAATGGCATCTACTGCATTGTGTCTCCCTACGTCTTCGATAAAAAAATCAATACTACTGGTCGTACATAAAGCACAACCATGAACAGCACCTGCTTTTTTGTACACCTCATTATGTGATTTTAGGGCATCCAGTACAGCATAAATATCTGTTTGTTTTAATAAAAACGGAGCTACCTTAATGTCTTTTAATTTATCCATTAAACGACCAAAAACCGTGCCTTGCCCACAGCCTGTTGTGACCGTTCTTTGTTCCATTTGTTTAGAGAAGTCTGAATTTTTATGCTGCGTCACTACGGCAACAGCCTCTGTTTCCCAGTCAACTTGTACCACTGTAATCTCACTGAGATGATCAAAAAAACCCTGATTTTTTAAATAGCCTAGGGTCAATAATTCAGGATGAGTACCCATTGTCATTAAGGTAACAATTTCCTCTTTATCAACATACAAGGTCAAAGCTCTTTCGCCTACCAGTTCAATCTCTCTTCTGCCCCCTGATTCATCAAAAGCGATAGTTGACCTTGAAAAGCTCAGACCTGCATTGCTCATTTGTGGTTGATTAGTATTACTCAACAGTCTGTTTCTCCAAAGCCTGTAGTTCAGTTAAAGTGTTAATATTTAAAAATATATCAGCTTCGTCACTAAAATCCACTTTAATTAAAGCATGCTGCTCCAGCCATTTATCTATCTTACGATGACCCTGCTGTAAATAGTTTTCTAAGCTACCTTGTAGTGATGTTTTAACTGCCAACAAGACAGGGTGAAGTCTTTTTCCATCAAATGCAACCGCTATATCCATTTCATCTTCAATTAAAGCAGTGATAAGTTTTTGCAGATGCCGAGGCTTAATCAATGGGGAATCACAAGGCATAACAATTAAGAGTTCTGTCTTAGCATGCATCATTGCCGATAAAACACCCGCTAAAGGCCCATCGAATGTATCAGTCTGGTCGCTTATTACTTTACTCGAAAATTGCCTGTATGCCTGTTGATTTCGATTTGCATTGATAAAGACAGGATCTGCAACTTGTGAGATAGCTTCATAGGCGTATTTTACCATCGGCTTATTTTTATACTTTATCAAGCCTTTATCTTGATTATTCATACGTCTCGCCAAGCCACCTGCTAAAACCACACCTGTTACTTTGTTTTGCATAATGCTAAGCTTTACCTATGTTTAAAAAAGAACTTATTTTCGCAACCTTATTTTTAATTGCAAGCTGTGTCTCATTACCACCCAATAGTGAAATTGTCCATTACTACCTAGCTGAGACAACAAAACCTTATGATGACGTTTTAGCTGAACTTAAAATTGCTATTGCTGAACATAATTTTCGCATCACCGGACATAGTAGAGTCGGTAAGGTTATTAGAGACAGAGGCACTATTCCTTTTGCTGAATACGACACCTTGCAATTTTGCAATTTGAGCCATGCTAAAAACTTGTTACAGATCTCCCCTCACGCTGTAAGTCACATGCCATGTAATATAGTCACTTATCAATTTAACCATAAAACATTAATAAAAATACGATTGCTTCCAATTAATACCCATAATACCGAACTCAATCAATTTTCAGAAAAAATGAACCCTATTCTCAAACAAATTGTCGATTTTGCAGTTGAAGAATAACATGTATCCAAGGATAATATTGTTTGCTCTTACTAATCCTCATTTTCTTTAATTATCACACCTTATGAATAAAATTTTATCGTTATCAATTTTCTTGTCTGCTCTAATAACGGGCTGTACATCTTCGCCAGAAATAATTGACAAAACAACTTTTGTCAATGACTATCCAACACGCGACCGTATCGAGTATGTATTTAATTGTATCGCAAAACATGGCGGTTTAAGCGGAAACAAAGCATTTATCAATCAATATGCTTGTGGCTGTAAAATTGATAAAATTGCAGAAGTACTGACCTTTGAGGAATTTGAAGCAGCCACAACATTTAGTTATTTGAAAAAAACACCTGGAGAAAATGGCGCTGCTTTTAGAGACCCTAAACAATCAAAAGAGTTAAGAACACGCCTGAAAGAAGCAGAGAAACATGCTGAATCGCAATGTTTTGTTAAATAATGGCTACATTAAGGTGTAAAGTGGCACGCAACGCTACCCAAACCCGTGTCGAAGACGTGTTTGCAACAGCTGACGTGGCAGATCACATTTACCGTCAAGCCATTACCTCAGCAGGTTCGGGTTGTATGGCATTTGACGCTGAAAGGTTTTTTGGGTGATAATCCATATATAGGAGGTTCAATCTGTCCCCATTATTCTCATAAATCATCCTTATTTAATCCATTTATTTTCAAGCTAACTAGCAATTGTCTATACCCATTTTCTGATAACGAATCTTTACCTATAAGAATAGTTTTTTTCTGATGAATATCTGTTTCAAAATGTAAAACGATTAAAAATGTGCTGATAACCGTAGCAGGCAATATCTTAATAGATGAAAAACCCTGTCCTCGATCACTCATTTCCCAACCCTTCAAGGTACCGTATCTAATTATCTTGCTATTATCTCTGGGTCTTGAATAAAAAATAAAGCTGATGATAAGCAATGGACAAATCAACCATTGAATTAGCAAAGATACTGCACTTAAAAAAACAGCAATAATTGCTAAAACATGGGTAAATAATAGCCAATAAAGCAATAATTTTGATTGTTTAATTATAAATAGCTGAGGTGTTTCGTATTTTTTTGACAAGCCGACAAAGCCCTTTTGATTCTGGCAAATGATTTCCTAGTAAATAATAAATCAGTTGCGTGTCTTGTAAGTCCAGCAACGTTATAAATAAAAGTTGTTGTTCTTTGTTACTCTGCTTAAATTGTTTAATTAGATAATTTTCTAGCAAATAATCTAATTCCTTAGTGCCTCTTCTACATCTCCATTTTAACTTTGAAATAGACTCCATATACTATCCCTGCTGACGAACCACCATCATTTTTTTAATATCTGCTATAGCTTTCGCAGGATTAAGTCCTTTTGGGCAGGTATCTGTACAACTCATAATAGTATGACAACGGTATAACTTATAAGGGTCTTCTAGCTCATCCAATCGCTCACCTGTATTTTCATCACGACTATCTTCTAACCAGCGAGAAGCCTGAAGCAACACAGCAGGGCCTAAATATTTATCACTATTCCACCAATAACTAGGGCAACTGGCGGAACAACAAGCACAGAGTACACATTCATACAATCCGTCCAGCTTCTTTCGCTCTTCCTTGCTTTGCAGTCTTTCTCTATCTGGAGCCGGTGTTTGAGTGTCTATCCAAGGCTTAATAGAAGCATACTGGGCATAAAAATTAGTCATATCGGCAACTAAATCTTTGATTACATCCATGTGTGGTAAAGGAAAAATCTTAATGGTTCCGTCATAGTCTTCAATGGCTTTAATACAAGCCAGAGTATTTTTACCATTCACATTCATTGAACATGAGCCGCAAACGCCCTCTCTACAAGAGCGCCTAAAAGTTAAGCTAGTATCAATTTCATTCTTGATTTTTATAATGGCATCCAGAACCATCGGCCCACAGTTATCCATATCAATATCATAACCATCAATCCGAGGGTTCTCACCTAAATCAGGATCCCAGCGATACACCTCAAACCGTCTAATATTAACAACTCCTTCAGCGGCAGGAAATTCTTTTCCTTTTTTTAAAACCGAATTTTTAGGCAGAGAAAATTCAACCATTAGTAAACCCTCTTTTTAGCTGGCACAACTTCAACTTCATCGGTTAAGGTATACATGTGTACGGGTCTATAGTCAAAATTGACTTTATTGCCATCCAGCCAGATGAGTGTATGTTTTAACCAATTTTTATCATCTCGATCTGGATAATCTTCCCGAGCATGACCACCTCGACTTTCCGTTCTATTAGCGGCAGCAGAAATAGTGACGTAAGCCTGATCCAGCAAATTATCAAGCTCTAATGTTTCAACCAAGTCAGTATTCCAGATCAATGAAGCATCACCCACCGATACTTGGTCAAAAGAAGCCCTGACTTTTGCCATTTTGCTAACCCCCTCATCAAGCACTTCTCCCGTTCTAAACACCGCAGCATGGCTTTGCATGGTTTTCTGCATCTGCAAACGAATATCTGCTGTTTTTTCTGAACCTTTAGCATGTCTGATTTTATCAAACCTTGCCAAAGCTACATCGCACACATTTTCTTTTAGTGGTGAATGCGGCATACCTGGTTTAATAATTTCTGCACAACGGTGTGCCGCTGCACGACCGAATACCACTAAGTCCAATAGTGAATTAGAACCTAAACGGTTAGCACCATGAACAGAGACACAAGCTGCTTCACCGATAGCCATTAAACCAGGGACTACAGATTCTGGATTGCCATCTTTCAAAGTAACCACCTCAGCTTTATAGTTGGTAGGAATACCTCCCATATTATAATGAACAGTTGGTAATACAGGGATTGGTTGTTTAGTCACATCAACATCTGCAAAAGTCTTAGCTGTTTCAGCTATTCCAGGCAATCGTTCTTTAATAATTTCAGGATCAAGATGCTCAATATGCAGATAGGCATGATCACTTTTAGAACCAACACCTCGCCCTTCTCTAATCTCCAATGTTATTGCACGACTTACCACATCTCTCGATGCTAAATCTTTGGCATTAGGGGCATAACGCTCCATAAAACGCTCGCCTTCTGAGTTAGTTAAATACCCTCCCTCTCCTCTACCACTTTCGGAAATCAAACAACCTGACCCATAAATACCAGTAGGATGAAATTGAATAAATTCCATGTCTTGTAAAGCTAGTCCAGCTCTCAGTACCATTGCATTGCCATCACCAGTCACAGTATGTGCAGAAGTACAAGAAAAGAAACAACGACCATAACCCCCTGTTGCTAAAACGGTTATATGCGATCTAAAAAGATGGAGAGAACCATCTTCTAAACACCAGGCAAGTACGCCTTTGCACTCACCGTTTTCCATAATCAGATCTAAAGCAATGTATTCAATAAAAAACTCGGCATTATGTTTTAAGGATTGTTGATACAGTGTATGTAATATGGCGTGTCCAGTAATATCAGCTGCTGCACACGTTCTTTGGGCTATCCCTTCTCCGTATTTTGTAGTCATACCCCCAAATGCGCGTTGATAAATTTTGCCGTCTTCCGTTCTGGAAAAAGGTACACCATAGTGTTCCAGTTCTATAATGGCAGGAATAGCTTCACGACACATATATTCGATAGCATCTTGATCACCTAGCCAATCCGAGCCTTTAATAGTGTCATACATATGCCAACGCCAATCATCCTCACCCATATTACCCAAAGCAGCACTAATTCCCCCTTGTGCTGCAACAGTATGACTCCGAGTAGGAAAAACCTTGGTAATACAGGCTGTTTTCAAGCCCTTTTCTGCCATGCCAAAGGTGGCGCGTAAACCCGCCCCACCGGCACCTACAATAATAGTATCGTAACTATGTTCAATTATTTTATAGTCTGATGACATGTTTTATCTCACCTTATCCCTGCAATGAAATTCTAAAAATAGCTACAATAGCAACTAATGCGAAAAAGAAAAAAGTGAGCTTCATTAGCCATATCGAAGCTATTTTCAACCATTCAGAATGGACATAATCTTCAATAACCACTTGTAAACCTAATTCGGCATGGTAAAAAGTAGCAATGATCCAGGCAATGGCAATAGAGGTATCAACTGGCCCAGCCAGCCAGACCACCATTTCACCATGCGAAGCCGTTAGTAACTGACGGGTAAAAGAAACCATCCAAAATGATAAAGGGATCAAAGAAATCGCTGTGATTCTTTGCATCCAGAAATGATGCGTTCCTGCTTTGGCTGAACCTAAACCACGAACTTTTGCTAAAGGTGTTTGTAAATCCATAAATTTAATAAAAAACAAGGGTTAATACAAAAGAAACAGCTAATTCAATCACTGCATTCCTATCCATCATCTGTTTCTCAAAACCACTTCCTGCATCCCAGATCAAATGCCTAATACCATGACACAGATGAAAAAATAAAGCGTATATAAAAAACCAGACAACAATACTAAGCAACGTACTATTTAACACAGACTGTAATGCTAAATAGCTTTCATTACCTTGCAGGATACTATAAAAACTATACACATAAACCATGAGACCCAACGCCAAAACCACGCCTGTCATACGATGGGTGATAGAGACAATACTCGTTAGCGGTAATTTATAAACTTGAAGATGGGGCGAAAGAGGTCTGTTATTTTGAGTCATAATGCTATTAATAGACGAGTTAAAGCTTTTGAATCGTTATAGTACATTGATATTTCTAGCTGTTCCATCATTAAATTAAAATTTTTACAATTACTATATTTACTCACTTTTAAGATGTATTTTGAATCGTTCTTGAGCGATACTAATGTGTCAACACCTTTGCTGACACAAGTTTACCCTGATTTGCTAAGACTAGGTTTCTCTATTTGAAGTAGAGTTGAAATGTCTTGATTTTGTCCCCATACTTTGGAGATCGAATTTGTTTTGTGGAAAAATTTAATCCCCTAAAGTATAGATTTAACAATTGGAGTAAAAAACAATGAAACACTGTTTATTATTAATCTGTTTAATGGCTTCCAGTTTTGCGTATGCGGTCGAGGCAAAGAATGCGTGGAATGCGACAAAGTTGACAGAATCAACGATCAAGAAAATTCAGCAGGCTCAGTATCAATACAAGAAGTGTGTGACCGATAAAATGCGACTAACTGCTAAAGGTAATGTTGATGTCAAAGGTGCTACAGCGTCTATTATAAAACAGTGCGAAGAGGTTTTGGCTCAAATGCGTCAGCGCTATCTTGATAATGATGTACCTGCTGTTATTGCCGACCGTCATTTAAAAAAAATGCGCAATGATATTACCCGCCGTGTTGTAAAACAGCTTATGTTTGCCAAGGCAGCAGGTAAAGCAGGTAAAGCAGGTGCTCAGTAAAAAGCAAAATAAGAAATACGCTTCTTTTTCTGTTTGTTTTTGACCGTTTCCGTTTTTGCTAACCCTGATGCACGGTCACGGATGCGGATTTTATAGCACCTTGATATTGGCTTTTTCATTATCGCTGGTACGGCTAGTAACACCTGTGGGTAATTCTATCTCACTGCCTTGATTGATGAGGTAAGCGCCTGCAAGTTGTAGCCTGCCACTTGCGTTAAATATCTTTGAGAATGGTATTAAAAATATGGCTAGGACGCATCACCAAATTAGTCATTGCTTCATCTGGATAATAGTAACCGCCAATATCAACAGCTTGACCTTGAACAGAATTTAATTGGGCAACAATTTTATCTTCATTCTCAGTTAACTGCTGGGCGATAATGCTAAATTGTGTCTGTAAGTCAGCAACTAGGTTTTGTTCTGCTAAAGCTTGGGCCCAATACTGAGCAAGATAAAAATGACTGCCTCGAACATCTAGTTCACCTACTTTAGGTGATGGTGATTTGTTGTTGCTTAGGAATTTACTATTTGCCTGATTTAAGGCTGATGCGAGTACTTGTGCTTTTTTTGAATCATTTTTTTGTGCCAAATCTTGCAGAGAAACGGCTAGTGCCAGAAATTCACCCAAGGAATCCCAGCGTAAATGATTTTCTTTTAGTAACTGTTGAACATGTTTTGGAGCCGAGCCGCCTGCACCTGTTTCAAATAAGCTCCCACCTGCTAATAGAGGCACTATGGATAGCATTTTGGCACTGGTAGCTAATTCTAAAATGGGGAATAAATCGGTTAAATAATCTCTTAATACATTGCCACTTACAGAAATAGTGTTTTCACCCGCTTGAACACGCTGTAATGTATAACGCATAGCTTCTACAGGGGGCATAATTTTAATCTCAAGCCCCGTGGTATCTTGTTGCTCTAAATAACTTTCAACTTTAGCAATTAAATTAGCATCATGGGCACGCTCTTTATCCAACCAGAAAATAGCAGGATGAGCTGTTGCTTTGGCACGGCGTACAGCCAGTTTAACCCAGTCCTGAACAGGTAAGTCTTTGGTCTGGCACAGGCGCCAAATATCTCCTTGTTCAACATTATGTTGTAGCAAAATATTACCCTCAACATCAGTAACACGCACTCTACCTTTTGCTGCTATCTCAAAGGTTTTGTCATGGGATCCATATTCTTCTGCTTTTTGTGCCATCAAACCGACATTGCTGACATTACCCATAGTCGTTACATCAAAAGCACCATGCTGTTGACAGAATTCAAAGACTTCTTGATAAATACCTGCATAACAGCGATCAGGGATCATTGCTTTAGTGTCCTGTAATTGCCCATCTGGACCCCACATTTGCCCAGAAGATCGCAATGTTGCTGGCATTGAAGCATCAATAATGACATCGCTAGGCAGATGTAAATTGGTAATACCTTTATCAGAATTGACCATTGCCAATGCTGGCTGTGTTTGATAAACGGCTAAAATATCAGCTTCAATTTGCTGGCGTTGAGGATCGGCTAGCTTGGCAATTTTTGCATAAACATCGCCCAAACCATTACGACTATCGACACCCAGATGCTTAAATGTTGTGCTATGTTTAGCGAAAACCTCTCGATAATAAACCTTGACTGCATGACCAAATATAATGGGATCGGAAACCTTCATCATCGTGGCTTTTAAATGCAATGACAGTAGTACACCTTCAGCTTTTGCATCTACAATCGACTGTTCAAAAAAAGCACATAAAGCCTGACGGCTCATCACTGTTGCATCAATGACTTCTCCTTTCTGTACTGGTATTTTTTCTTTCAGTACACGGACGTTGCCATCATCACCCAAGCACTCAATTTTGATATTACCCGCCGATTTAATGACTGCCGATTGCTCACTGGAATAAAAATCACCGTCACTCATCGAAACGACATGTGACTTAGAATCTGGCGACCAAGCCCCCATACTATGAGGGTGTTTCTGAGCATATTCTTTAACAGGAGCAGCTACGCGGCGGTCGGAATTACCCTCTCGTAATACTGGGTTGACGGCACTACCTAATACTTTGCCATAACGTAGCTTGATCTTTTGTGCTTCCTCATTATCGGTATCTTCTGGATAATCAGGGATGTCATAAGCGGAGGCTTGCAATTCTTTAATTGCTGCCTTTAGTTGTGGAATTGAGGCACTAATATTAGGTAGTTTAATAATATTGGCAACAGGGGTTTTTACAATTTCACCCAGTTCTGCAAGGGCATCATCTTGCTTTTGCTCATCGGTCAGGTTTTCAGGGAAATTAGCAAGAATACGTGCGGCTAAAGAAATGTCTCTGGTTTCAACGGCAATATTGGCCGCCGCAGAATAAGCCTGGACAATGGGCAAAAAAGAATACGTCGCTAAAGCGGGGGCTTCGTCAGTCAGGGTATAAATGATTTTTGAATTTGACATGTCTGTTGCTATCCTAGAAAATATTAATCATTATGTTGCAGAAAAATTAGTTTCAGCTATTAGCAAAAAATCAACTCGATATTAATTTCAAAATCAACAAATAAACGCGCCTGTCATCAGCATGTGCCACTTCAAACCGAAAACCGTTATATTCTAATTTATCGCCTTTTTTTGGCAGATGTCCTAATTGATGCACCACGAATCCACCAATTGTTTCATGCTCATCATCTGTTAAATCAGATGAAAAATATTCATTAAATTCAGTTATCGGCATGAGTGCTTTAAGAGTGAACTTTTTAGCACCGTGCTTTTGTATATATTCTTCTTCTTGCCCGTCATGTTCGTCTTCAATTTCACCAACGATTTCTTCCAAGACATCTTCAATTGTCACTAAACCCGCTGTCATACCATATTCATCCACGACTATTGCCATATGGTTGCGTTCGGCTCTAAATTCCTTCAATAATACATTGAGTCGCTTGCTTTCTGGAACGACACTCACTGGTCTCATTAAGTCAGCAACCGTCTGTTTTTTATTTTCTAAAAGATGAAACAATAAATCTTTCGCCAGTAGAATCCCAACAACTTTACTCCGATCATCTTCAATGACCGGAAATCGAGAATGCCCTGGTTCTAAAATCAATGGGAATATAGTTTCTATCTCGGCATCTTTGGGGATGACATTCATTTGCACGCGAGGAATCATAATATCTCTCACTCGCATCTCAGAAAACTGTAATATACCTTGAATCATGGCTAACGATTCTGCATCCAGCAGATACTTTTTATGTGCTTGTTGCAATATTTCCAGCAGATCTTCCTGATCTTGAGGCTTCCCGCTCAGAAATTGACCGATACGATCAAATAAAGTTTTCTGTTGGGGCCGACTACTCGGTGGTTTATCATCACTCATAATTAGACTTTCTCCTGATAAGGGTTTGTTATTTTTATTGTTTTCAAGATTTCAATTTCTTTTGTTTCCATTTCTTCTGCATCGACCTCATTGCTATGATCATAAGCTAATAAATGGAGTACACCATGAACAATAATATGCGCCCAATGATGGTTTAATAGTTTTTTTTGCTGCCAGGCTTCTTCTTCAATCACAGGCGCACAAAGCAATAAATCGCCTAAGAGTACACTCTCAATACCTTGCGGCACTTGAAAAGGAAAACTCAATATATTAGTGCTGCCATGTTTATCTCGGTATTTCTCATTAAAGCGTGTCATTTCAGCTTCATCAACGACGCGAATCACTATTTCTGAATCTTCAGATTGATCAATTAAAACGGAATTAACCCAAGTTTGAAATAGACTTTCTGAGGGAATTTTGTTTGATTTAGATATCAGTTGAAAGTCAATAGTATTCATTATCCGTGTTTCTTTTCATATTGCTCATCAGAAGCTTTACAACATGAAAACGATAGAAGGTGATTTCTGCCTTCAGCAAAACCAGTAACTTTAAACTGATTTCCACGGTTGGCAATTTCAACTTTTAAGTGCTGTTCAATTTGCCGAAAATGGGCATCAAACTGACCACAAAAATTGGATAAACGATGATTATCTACAGAAAGCAGGGTGAATGCTTGGGAAATGGTTAAGTTGGACAAGGTTTTTTAAATCTAGTTTTTCAAAATTTTATCAATGGAATACTCAAGCATGCGCCCTCTTAATGAATTTGGCAATGCTTGTGTAATCATCACATCAACAAATTGACCTGCCAAACGAGGATGTCCAGTAAAATTCACTACGCGGTTATTCTCAGTTCGCCCTGTCATTTGCAAGGGATTCTTTTTTGAAACAGCTTCGACCAATACTGACTGGATAGTATCAACCATATTATCTGAAACGGCCATAGTCATTTCATTTAAACGGTCTTTTAATCGCGCCAAACGCTGTTTTTTAGTCTGTTCAGAAATATCATCAGCCATTTCGGCAGCGGGTGTACCAGGACGAGAGCTATAGATAAAACTATAGCAAAAATCAAAACCTACCTGCTCAATTAAATCCATAGTATCTTCAAATTGCTCATCGGTTTCACCAGGAAATCCAATAATAAAATCGGAAGATAAACTAATACTAGGACGCACGGCTTTCATTTTATTCATGATTTGCAGATATTCATCACGGGTGTATCCCCGTTTCATATTTGCCAGAATTGTATCACTGCCACTTTGCACGGGTAGATGTAAATGATTCACTAATTCTGGAATTTCTGCAAAAGCGTCAATGATGTCATCGCTATATTCAGCAGGATGCGAGGTGGTAAAACGAATTCTATCAATGCCTTCTACCGCTGCCACATAATGTAATAATACTGAAAACTCAGCAATTTCTCCATCATCCATTTCACCCCGATAAGCATTGACATTTTGACCGAGTAAATTGATTTCACGGACACCCTGTTCTGCCAAGCTAGAAATTTCTGCAATCACAGCATTCAATGGACGGCTAATTTCTTCACCACGAGTATAAGGCACTACACAGAAAGTACAATATTTACTACAGCCTTCCATAATAGAAACAAAGGCTTTAGGGCCTTCTGCCCGGGGTTCTGGCAAAGCATCAAATTTTTCTATTTGCGGAAATGAAATATCGACTACACGTTGCCGCGTATCACGCGCTTTATTGAGTAATTCAGGTAATCTGTGCAGTGTTTGTGGACCAAACACAATATCAACATAGGGTGCTCTTTTTTGTAATGCCGCGCCTTCCTGACTTGCAACACACCCCCCCACAGCAATAATAACTTCAGGGCGTTTGTTTTTGATTTTTCTCCAGCGACCCACCGCAGAAAATACTTTTTCCTGTGCTTTTTCTCTGATTGAACAGGTATTCAATAGCAAAACATCAGCTTCTTCAGGGGTTTCTGTCATCTCCATTCCGTGAGACGCTTTAAGTACATCCTGCATCTTAGCGGAATCATACTCATTCATTTGACAGCCATTAGTCTGTATATATAATTTTTGTGCCATATTCGTTTGTAGATACTTGATCTACTTTAGGTTCTCCGCTTTTACCCTAGTTTAAAAAGGGAAGTATTGTACCTGAAATTAAAAAGAACAAAGCTAATACCATTTTTGCAATAATAGGGACAGGCTACTTTTTAAGGGAATAATAGTAAAAAGTATCCTGTCCCCAAAGTATCCTCTAATTATTTCAAGCGGCAATAGATTCAATCAACTTGCCTTTTCTTTGCAAAACAGTAACATGATTTTCTATGGCGTGTTTTTTTAGCTCATCATTAATGCTAAAAGAGGCTAATCCTAGATGTTTGATATAGTTTTGGTATTCGGGATATAGTTTGTCAAAATTGGGGGCTTTTGTGTTTAATAATCTATCTAAGTCGGCTTGATGTGCTTTGTATTTAACCTCAATAATAAATATCTCCTTGCCATTGATAAGCACAATATCATACTCATCTTCAATGCCATCTTTACAACGAGTGATGTTTTTATCAATATGGTCAAACTTAATACCATTTAGGGTGGGATTTGCTTTTAGAGAGTTGAAATAAAACTCTTCAGCAACATCACCTTGATTATTAGAAACACCGCCATACATCTTTGCTAGCTTATCTACTTTGGTATCGGTTTTGGCTAGTTGTGCATCGGTTTTGGCTAGTTGTGCATCGGTTTTGGCTAGTTGTGCATCGGTTTTGGCTAGTTGTTCATCGGTTTTGGCTATTTGTGCATCGGTTTTGGCAGTTTGTATAGCTAAATCAGCAAAAGTTTTTTCTATTTTTGCATCAGTTTTGGCGGTTTGTATAGCTAAATCAGCAAAAGTTTTGGCTATTTGTGCATCGGTTTTTGCTTGTGAGACTGCTAACCCAGCTACTAAGTCTCTTAGCTCTTGATCAGTTATTGACATATTGATAGTTGAATAAATTGAATAAATTGAATAATTTTTATTCTAGCATAATGGTATTAACAAACCACGAAAAAAACGGGGACAAAAAACGCCCGTTTTTTTAACCGTAGGGGCAATCCCTTGTGGTTGCCCTCATACCCCCACGCCCTCATATCATAGCCACAAATTAATGAATAATAGACCTAGGAAATGTTTAGGGTATAATGCCCCCTTTGGGGTTTTTGCGAAGTGACTGGCAAAGACCATTTTTTAAATAAAAGTGTTGCACTTATGGGTTGACCCCCCACTATCAAATTACGGAGCTTAAGAAAATGCCAATACAACCATTATCCCAACAAATATCTCCCCCCCCCCCCCCCCCGCCTAATTGCCACTACTCTATTACTGCTATCGAGTTTTTTATTCAGCGCTAGCGCACAGGCAACCATGCACGAAGACTTTGTTACAGAATGGACGATGCCTGCGGGTGACCTTATCCTCACCTTCCCTGGTTTTAGTACTACCACCTACGACATTGACTGGGGCGATGGCGAGAGTTCTATGGGCGTAAGCGGTTCTACTGACCACAACTACGGCACTACTATGGGTGCTCGCACCTACACAGTTAGAGCCTCAAGGACGATTACTGGGTTTCATTTAGCAGTACCTGGTAATGTTAATGCAGTGAATGCAGCGAAATTAACAAACGTATCGCAATGGGGAACTGCTAATTGGGAAAGTATGCTGAGTACATTTCATGGTGCAAGGATGATGACAATGAGTGCCACCGATGCGCCAAACCTTTCTGCTGTAACGGATATGCGCCAGATGTTCTTTGGTGCCAGACTCTTTAACGCTGACATCAGCGGTTGGGATGTTTCTGGAGTAACGCAGATGACCGATATGTTCCTCTTCGCCGACGACTTTGACCAAAACCTCGGTCGCTGGTATGTAGAAGATCGTCCCACCTCGACTACTCCAATG
>QPIN01000050.1 GCA_003666385.1 Methylococcales symbiont of Hymedesmia sp. n. MRB-2018 | reverse complement strand
CATCGCCTTCGCTGTAAGAGAGGGCGGCACCTGCGATTAGGTTTTGGTTTAGACGGGCATCAATACCCACACTACCACCGATGACCTCACCCTCCCAGTCAACAGCAGAGACATCATCTTCAAGACTAAGGTAATCACCACTGCCCCATAGAGTTATATTATTAATACCGTAGTTATTATCCCCTGCTACATTCAGCGGTATGAGGAAAGAAGAATTATTAAACATTTGCTTAATATTCAATCCGTCTTGTAACGTGGTGCGAGCATTGTTATTGATTAGCTCTTGCAAGCTTGAGCTACCGCCTAGATTAAGGCTAGCATCAGTGTCTGCTGGGGAGCTAGAAAATGCTTGGTCAATGCGGTTGCTGATATTGTCTACTGTTATTTTTGCTGTTGCTCTGAGTAATTGTGGCAAGATCGCGTTTAATATTTGTGTTTCGGCTGCGGCTACTGCTTCGGCTGTTAGTCCGTCATCGAACGGAGCAACCTCAAGGGCAAAAGATGTTGGTGCATCAGCCGTGGAAGTTAGTCTAATGTCGATGGCGTTCTCGGTGCCGAATATAGCTACATCAGTGGTATCAGTGGTATCACTAATACCTATCCGTAGGTTATAAGTGCCAGCAGGTACTTGCTCAGTGTCCACTGGGCTTAGTACGTCATCGTCTAGGGTGAACAAATCATTGTCGGTGTCCTCGTCCCCCATAGCCAATGTATAGACTTTGTTCTGTGCAATTAACACCCCGTTTCGTGCCACCAGCATTGGAGTAGTCGAGGTGGGACGATCTTCTACATACCAGCGACCGAGGTTTTGGGTAAAGCGGGCGAAGAGGAACATATTTGTCATACCCTCCGGACTCGTTATGCTGGAAACATCCCAGCCGCTGATGTCTTGGGTAAACTCTCTGGCAAAGGTGAACATACCAGACATATCCGTTACGCTGGAAGTAACCCAGTTGCCGATGTCTTGGTTAAAGTTTCTGGCACCGTTGAACATACCGCCCATATTTGTTACCATAGAAACATCCCAATCGTTCATTCTACTGTTGCCAGTAAAGGCTCCGGCAGCATTAAACATAAAACTCATATCCATTACCATAGAAAGGTCTGGCGTATCCATAGCACTCATCATTATTAGTGCAGAGGCACCCTGAAATGCACCCACTAGACCTTCACTGCTCCATTTGGCATCACCCCATTGCATTACGTCTTTTAATTTTGGTGCATTTGTTACGTCACCACCCAAGCTAAACCCAGTAATGCCGCTTGAGGCTGTTACTGTGTAGGTGCCAGCACTGAGGTAGGTGCATGTAGAAGGGCCGTTAACCATTACAGGAGGAACGGGGGGTTTCACGCCACAGTCAAGGGTGTAGCTGCCAGAACCAGGGAAGGTGAGGATCCGGTCACTCCCAATATCCCACACGGTAATAAAATCTTCGTGCGAGGTTGCCTGTGCGCTAGCGCTGAATAAAAAGCTTGATAGTACTAATAGAGTGGTAGCAATGAAGCGGCTTGGGGGGGGGGGGGTAGATATTTGTTGGGATAATGGTTGTATAGACATTTTCTTAATCTCCGTAATTTAATAATGGGGGATCAACCCATAAGTGCAACACTTTTATTTAAAAAATAGTCTTTGCCAGTCACTTCGCAAAAACCCCAAAGGGGGCATTATACCCTAAACATTTCCTGGGTCTATTATTCATTGATTTGTGGCTATGATATAAGGGCATGGGGGTATGAGGGCAACCACAGGGGATTGCCCCTACGATTAATAAACCGTGAATAGATACCTAAATAAAAATATAATATTAAAACTCCGAATACTAAACAGACACCAATATATTCATTGTTCTTTGTTGCTAAAATTTTACTTTTATATGATGATTTTAAGTTATCAAAATCGTGTGTAAAGGTAGCGTTTTTAGCATTAAATAAGTTTTATAGTGGGTTTGAGGCTGTGGGATAGGTTTGTGGGGATACTTCAGACTCTTGTATCTTACCCTAATTATTTTATAATTCACTTTCATCAATATTTGCAATTTTCATGATATGCTTTTGCAAACCCGATTTAAGCGATTGATTTTTATGAACTGGAACAGAAATACGAGCGTTTATTCCAGATTTTGCATAAATATAATGACTACCATTAACCCGTTTTAATACCCAATCTTTATTTTTAAGAAGTTTGCAGAATTCTTTGCCACTAATTGCTTTCAAATAGCAATCTCCATAATTTTATCTTTTGCAGATGTGGTAATATTTTCAACATCAACAGACAAGCATCCTTCTACTGCCTCATAGATATTACTTAGCAATTCATCAAAAGTATCTCCTTGTGCAACACAGCCCAGAATTGACGGTATTTCTGCCCAGTATCCACCTTCTTCGGCTTCATGAACAACAACTTTTAGTTTCATAATAAAATACCTTTAAAAAAATATTACTTAACTTTAACATAAAACACTACTATTCTTTTTGTTAGGTGGTTTCATAACATTTTTCATTTAATTTCATTCTTGTATCTTACCCTTACTTGTTGCCTTGTTGCCTTGTTGCCTTTAGACTTTTATATGCAATGTCAAAAATCTATTCAATTTATTACTAATCAATGACTATTCAAAATTTTACAGATGTTAAAGCACTTATTATTGATATGGATGGTGTGCTGTGGCAAGGAAACTACCCTTTACCAGGGCTTGATGATTTTTTTCGGTGTCTTAGAAAACAATCAATACCTTTTATTTTAGCTACCAATAATTCCAGCTTAACTCAAACTCAATATCTAACAAAACTGAGTAGTATGGGTGTTGCTGTGAGTAACGATGAAATTTTAACATCAAGTATGGCAACAGCGTACTATTTGAATGAGCAAGTTATTCCAAGTGAAACCTCCTTATTTATCATTGGTGAAGAAGGTTTACGTTTACCACTTATTGAGCAAGGGTTTAACTTAATTAATATTGATCAACTTAAAGATTGTGATCCAAATGATGTAAGCCCTGATTATGTGGTTTGTGGTCTTGATAGAGAAATCACCTGGGAAAAAATGGCCATTGCTAACTTATATCTGTGTGCTGGTGCAAAATTTATTGCTAGTAATGGAGATACTTCTTTACCACTTGAAGTAGGTACTGTACCAGGTAATGGTGCTACTTTAGCTGCATTACAGGCATCATCAGCTATTAGTCCTATTGTTATTGGCAAACCACAGGCGATTATGTATCAGCAAGCGATAAAGTTTTTGGGGGTGGGAAAAGAAAATACTATTGCTATTGGTGACCGTTTAGATACTGATATTCTAGGTGCTGTTAATACAGGGATTCGTAGTATTATGGTTTTAACGGGTATTTCTACTGTTGAAGATTTTAAAGACATTGAATATCGACCTACCTGGATCATGGATGATTTGCTGACAATAACGAATGCTTTACAGACATTAAAATAAGGCTGAGCGATGAATCTTGATATCTACCTTTCTATTTTTACTCTACTGTTTATCTCATTAGGTGTTAATGTTCTCGCCTTAAAGTTTCGTATTCCTTATACCGTGCTATTAGTCATTGCTGGTTCTTTTTTGGTTCCACTTTCCCAGATTGAATTCTTTTCCTTTATCACCAGTTTTCAATTAACCCCAGAATTATTGTTTTTTGTTTTTTTGCCGGTGTTAATCTTTGAATCCGCCTATAACATTAAAGTGCGTAATATAAAGGACAATAAAATTGCTATTAGTTTATTGGCGGTAGTTGGCTTATTAATTTCTACTGTTTTTATTGGTTATGTTGGATATTGGGGGTTTCAATGGCTGGGCTTTCAGATACCGTTGCTAGTGACCTTATTATTTGGCGCTATTATCTCAGCCACTGATCCCGTCGCTGTTTTGGCTTTATTTAAAGAAATTGGTGCGCCTCATCGCTTAACCCTGATTTTTGAAGGTGAAAGTTTGTTTAATGATGGTACAGCGTTTGCCATTTTTATAGTGCTACTTGATGTAATAGCTCATGGTTTTCATGGTTATCCGACCGTTTTACAAGGCTTTATTACATTCAGTACCATGATCGTTGGGGGTACATTATTTGGCTTGTTTATGGGGGGGTTATTTTCCAAATTGATAGCACGGGTCAAGGGCCATGAAAATTTAGAAATCACCCTGACCTTGCTGGTTGCACATTTTACTTTTTTATTGTCAGAAGTGATTTCTAAACACTGGATTATCAATGGACATAATATTCACATTTCTTCAATTATTGCCACTTTGATTTCATCAATGGTACTAGGAAATTATGGTCGCTTTAAAATGTCAACGGGAGTTGAAGAGTACATGAACAAATTCTGGGGATATTTTGCTTTTGTATCAAATTCCTTGGTTTTTCTATTAATGGGCTTACTATTTACCAGCTTGACTATTTCTTTAGATATTGCATGGCTACCTATTTTAATGATAATTCTGGTAGTTGTGATTGCGCGAGCCATCTCTATTTACCTATCTATCGGGATTCATAACCAATTTCAATCTGAAGAAAAAATCCCTTTAAATTGGCAGCATCTAATGGCTTGGGGGAGTTTGCGTGGGTCGCTGGCATTAATCATGGTCTTGTTAATTCCTGATAATATGACACTGCCTGATTGGCCTTATGATTTTTCTATCAAAGAATTTATTATTGCCATCACTATTGGTAGCATTTATTTTACTTTATTAGTGAAAGCAAACACCATAGGAAGAATGGTGCGATGGTTAAAAATTGATGCTTTGTTAGCTTACGAAAAACTAAGCTATCACAAAAGCAAAGCGTTGATCTATATGGATATTATGAAAAAAAGTAAAGAACTTATGGATAGCCAGCAGATTAGTGCAGAACAACATCAAAAATTCACTGCGTATTATCAACGAAAATACAAAAAAAATTATGCACACTTCGAAACTCTAAATATGGATTCAACGCATGTGGTGGTAAATATGTTGCGTATTTATACCCTGGGGATTCAAATAAAAGAATTAAAAACGCTGTTTCGTTATGATGAAGTCAGTGAAAGTATTTATAAAAAGAATCTTAATATTTTAGAAACACAAACTGAAAAAGTAGAACAAGACAGCGACAAATTAAAATCGCTTAATGCTTATTTAACCAATTGGGCAGGTACTATTGATAAGCGCTTTCGTAAGCTGTTTTTCTTGCCAGAAAAAAAAGTGGATGGAAGAGAACTTTATCTTTATTATCAAACCCAACATATTCTTATTTCTAAAGTATTAGAGGTAATGGATCAATTAAAAAACTCACATTTAATAGAAATATTTAATGATACAAAAGCAATCAGTAATGTGACGCAGATGTATCAGGGTTTATTAAAAGTGACAGAGCAAAAAATGCAAGAGGAGATCGAATCCAATCAAGATATGCTAGATTATTTAAATGAACAGTCTGCTATTTATTTATTACAAGCGGTACAAACTGATACTTTAAATGAATTGCAGAGCAGTGAAATTATCAGTAAAAAATTACAGCTAATATTGGATAAAGAACTTAATAATTGGTAACTAAGGATTAAGGGCTAAGGGCTAAAGCCTCGTAACTTGGGTTATGTGCTTTTCGTAACCCAACATTCACCTAAAAATGTTGGGTTAGCTTGTACGCTAACGAGGCTGTAGAAAAACCTCTTTTTTTAAAAAAATAGTTATTTAATATCAGGTGGTTAAGAATATGTTTTTTGAGAATAACGCCTGCTTTTAGGTTTTTCTACAGCCTGAACGCTTAACAAGCTAACCCAAGCTACGCGGCTGATAAATCCACAATCAATGCTGAGTTTAGATACATCTATTCTGATACTAAGCATATTGACAGCCCTAATATTAGCCACAAGGGCTAAAAATAACAAAAGACTGAATGAATAAAGGGTTCTGAATAAAGGGGTAGCGCCCCCTTATATTCTTGGGGAAGTCTGCTTAATCAAATGATCCTGCCCCCTTTGATTTTGGCTTTGTTTTTATGACTCCTTTTGTTTTATTTTTATTCGCGTTTTTTGAGATACTAAAACCTAACGACAAGCTCAGATGACGCAGGAAGATAAACGATGAACTTCTTTTGTGTACTGATGAACTTTGATATTAAAATTAATTTCTTAAAAAACTGTGCTTCCTGCGGTCATCTGGAGTTCTTTGTTAGCATTTGTTCTTCGAGCCTCTCAGCCAACCACAGTTTTATTATAGATTGTCGTGTTACACCTACTCGATTTGCTTCCTTGTCTAAGGAGTCAATTATCCAAACAGGAAAATCTACATTGACTCTTTTTTGTTTTTGATTTGGTCGTTTTAAGGTAGATAAATCAAGGTCGCAAATAATATCTTCATTGTTATCATTAAATTTTTTATCAAAAACTTCAGCTTTCATATAGTTCTACCTCCGATTTTCGTGATCGCCTAACAGAAATTATTCTGATGTTGCCTTCACGGTAAGTTATAACTGCTGACCAGTGTTTTGTACCAATACATCCTATCAATAAAAATCGAGGTTCACTATCAGATGTGGCTTGAACTTCAACGAGGTCAGGGTCATTCCAAAGTGCTTGAGCAGACACAAAATCAATATCGTGTTTACTTAAATTTAAAGCATTCTTTTTATCATCAAATTCAAAATTATACATGGTATAAAATATATACCATAATTATATACTTTTCAAACTAAATTGATAAATGCTAACGCTCCGCTTCTTTTAAATGCTCTTTGCTGTAACTGGGCTTGGTTTCTTAATGCCCGTTACTTTCAATATTTTTGGCATTAAGTTTGTCTAAAAAATCAAGTGATACTTGTATCTTACCCCTTTGATTTCATAGTTCAGCAAAAGACATTTATATTATTGACCCTTATATTAATTCATCAATATTTGAGTTATTTAAGGTTTTTACAGATATAGATGTAAAAATTAAAATTCTAACTTGTAATAAACCAGCAGATTATCAATATGAAAAGAATCTATTTTTGACAGAGTACCAAAATTTAAGCATTGAAGAAAAAACAACGCAAGATTTTCATGACCGATTTATTATTGTTGATAAAAAAGATACATTTCACATTGGAGCATCAATAAAAGATGCAGGGGGAAAAGTTTTTATGATTAATAAAATTGAAGATGTAGAGAACTGTAAAAATGTTCTGGACTCATTTAATAATCGTTGGCTATAAAAACAAAATCAAAGGGGTCAGAAAAATCAAAGGGGGCAGATACGAGTGTCAAATAAATAACTCTCTAAGTTTAATTGACACTGCCCTCTTTATAATATTAGATATAAAATCTAACACAAAAAACCATCTTGATTTTAAATGTAAGTGGTGCACTTATTATGCGAATCTAGGTAATGTGTTTTTAATTTAACTAAAGTTAATGCGACAAAATTATGCCCTCAATTTCTGCATTCTATGGAATCATAATTTATATGTATTTTATGGATAATAAGCAACACAATCTTCCATATTCACGTTAAATATTCTGGAAATGAAGTTGTAGTATCAATACCCGATGGTAATATTCTTGATGGAAACATTCCTTCTACCAAAATGAAGCTACTTCAAGCATGGATAGAAATACATAAGGAAGAATTAATGGCTGATTGGGAATTGGCAGTATCAGATGAACAGCCTTATAAAATTGCCCCCTTAAAATAGAAAAATGAATCCAAGAGTAAAGCAAGTATCAGCCTTGAGTAATTATAAATTATCCCTTGTATTTACCAATGGAGAAAGAGGTATTTATGATTGCTCCAGTTTATTAGAGTTTGGTGTATTTAAGGAATTAGAAAACTCAGATTACTTTAGTCAGGTAAAAATCCTAGATGGAACAGTTGTGTGGCCACATGAGCAAGATATTTGCCCTGATACCTTATATGTAGAATCACTTAGAGAAAATGGCTAATAAAAATCCAGCGGACAAAAATAAAGGGGGCAGCTTGACAGCTTTCCCTGATCCACTTTAATAGAGCATTAAAGCTTTTGCTGTTATTAGCAAATTTGTGATAATGGTTTTTGTTGTTACTGATAAATCCACAATCAATGCTGAGTTTAGATACATCTATTCTGATACTAAGCATATTGACAGCCCTAATATTAGCCACAAGGGCTAAAAATAACAAAAGACTGGATTGAATAAAGGGGTAGCGCCCCCTTATATTCTTGGGGAAGTCTGCTTAATCAAATGATCCTGCCCCCTTTGATTTTGGCTTTGTTTTTATGACGCCTTTTGTTTTATTTTTATTCGCGTTTTTTGAGATACTAAAACCTAACGACAAGCTCAGATGACGCAGGAAGATAAACGATCAACTTCTTTTATGTACTGATAGTTATTATGGAAAAAGAAAAACCAATTTATTGGGTCAGATCAAGCCTTAAAGATTTATTGGCTCTGCCAGATGAAGTGAATAGAGAAGCAGGCTAACAGCTTCACCGAGTTCAAAACGGACTTGAGCCTGAAAATTGGAAGTCTTTCCAATAAGTTGGTTTGCTGTTAAAGAAGTTCGTATTTATGATCAGGATGGGGCTTTTAGAGTCATCTATGTAGCAAAATTTTCAGAGAAAGTTTATGTGCTTCATGCTTTTCAAAAAAAGACTCAAAAAACGAATCAAAATGCTATTAATATTGCTAAAACTCGATACAAAGCAATACAGAATGAGACAAAATGATGAATAGTATTGATACCTCTGTTACTCATATTACCACTAAAAATGGGAATGTTTTTAAAGATTTGGGCTTCCCTCCTGAAGAGGCGAGTAAGCTAAAAATTAAAGCCCAATTAATGTGTCAAATTAGTGAATGGATAAAGGAAAAACAACTTAAACAAGAAGAAGCATCTAATTTACTGCATGTTACACGTCCTAGAATATCCGATATTATGAGAGGGAAATCTGGAAAATTCAGTATTGATGCCCTAGTTGATATGTTAGAAAGAGCAGGAAAGCATGTTACTGTTGAAGTTGGTTAAGTTTAAACAATCTAACAAGCTAGCCCAAGCTACACGGCTTAGTCCTTAGTCTGCGGGGTTTATAACTGTAAACTCCACATTTCGCCCTGCCCTTGAACGCTTTGCTCTTAAACGCCTTGTTCTTGAGCAGAACAGAGGGCAATCTAAGCAGTTAAGGAGTACGCTTAGTAGTTACCATATTTTCAGGAAATAGAATATGAAAAAATTTATTAATAAATCTGATGATTTGCTATCAGAAAGTCTACAAGGTTTTGCTAAGGCACATGCTGATATTGTACAGTTAAATCTTGATCCACATTATGTAAGACGAACTGAAGCGACTACAAAACCTAAAGTGGCTTTGATTTCTGGGGGCGGTTCTGGACATGAGCCATTGCATACGGGTTTTGTCGGCAAAGGGATGTTAGATGCAGCATGCCCAGGTCAAATATTTACTTCACCCACACCCGATCAAATGATGGCAGCAGTAGCAGTTGAAAATGGCAGTGGTGTATTATTTATTGTTAAAAATTATGCAGGCGATGTGATGAACTTTGAAATGGCCGCAGAAATGATTGATTGTGATAGTGCAACCGTTTTGATAGACGATGATGTGGCTTTGCCAAAAGATCATAGTACGGGTAGGCGCGGTGTAGCAGGTACTTTGATTGTCGAAAAAATATTAGGTGCTGCTGCTGAAAATGGAATGGGTTTATCTGCTTGTAAAATTCTAGGAGACAAGGTTAATTCATTAACAGCATCTATGGGGGTGGCTTTACATTGTTGCACAGTACCTGCATTAGGAAAGCCCACATTTGAGCTAGAGGATAACAAGATAGAAATGGGGGTCGGCATTCATGGTGAACGAGGCCATGATACAATTGACTTGGTTTCTGCATCAGATATTGTTGAACAAATAATGACTGTGCTTTGTGATGATCTCAAGCCATCAGCCAATCAAAAAATATTACTTCATGTCAATGGTTTAGGTGCAACGCCTTTAATGGAGTTACACCTGATTTATAATTTGGCCGCTACCTTTTTAGAAAATAAACAATTGATTGTGAGCAGGTCATTGGTAGGAAACTATACAACATCACTGGATATGACAGGCTGTTCGATAACCGTCACATTGCTAGATGATGAAATGATTGAACTATGGGATGCTCCTGTAAACACCGCTAATTTACGCTGGGGATGTTGAACAATTGTGCTGGACATTTAAGCTACCTTTTACCCACCATGACACCCATATAACAAACTTGCAAGGTAACTACTCAGCGTACTCTGTAACTGCTCAGGTTGCCCTCTGTTCTGTTCAAGATCAAAGCGTTCAAGAGGCAAGGCGAAAGCGCGGAGTTTACAGGTGTAAATGCGCATTTTCAACGCGGCTATTGGACAAAATAGAGGGTAAGCTGACTCCGTAACTGCTTAGATTGCAAGAAAGTTTATTCCTTGGTATTAACAACTTGCAACATTAAATTAACGGCAAAAGCAATAAACAGCAACAACAATCCTAAAGCTAGGCCAAATTCAAAATTACCTTTGCTGGTTTCAAGGGCAATAGCTGTTGTCATGGTTCGAGTATGACCTTGAATATTTCCGCCTAGCATCATGGCGGCTCCAACTTCGCCTATTGCCCTGCCAAAACCAGTAATAACACCTGCCAGAATGGCGAAGCGTAATTCACTTAGAATAGGGATAATTTGTTGATAAGGTTTGGCTGCTAAAATTTTTAGTGTAGTAATGAGTCGTGGATCAGCAGACTGTACTGTTACTAATGTTATATTCATAATCAGAGGCAATATTAAACAGGTTTCACCGAGGATGATAGCGGTTTGTGTATAGAGTAAACCTAACTCACCCAAGGGGCCTTGCCGACTGAGAATACCGTATAGAATAAGCCCTATCATAACTGTTGGCATTGCCATTAAAGTATTGAGGCATTGCTGTAATAATTTTTTTCCAGGAAAGCTTGTAATTGCAGTAACGATACCTAGCAATATGCCAAAAATTGACGCAAATAAAGTGGCTATGAACGAAATTTTGATTGAAGTCCAAGCAATTTGATATATTTCAGGGTCAAAATGAATGATGAGTTGTAGGGCTGATAGAATAGCCTCAGTAAAGTAGGACATTGTTTAGCGTTGCCAGTGACCGGATTTTCCACCCTCTTTTTCAAGTAATTGTACAGACTGAATCACCATGCCACGATCAACTGCTTTACACATATCATATATAGTTAATAGAGCTACTTGCGTTGCATTTAATGCTTCCATTTCCACCCCTGTTTGAGCATTGGTTTTAACCGTAGTTTGACAATGAACACGGTTGTTTTTATCATCTGCGCTTAATTGAATTTCAACCTGCGTAATGGGAATAGGGTGGCAAAGCGGAATCAATTCTGCTGTTTTTTTACTGGCCATAATCCCTGCAATTCTGGCAATACCCAGTACATCGCCTTTTTTATGTTGACCTTGACTGATTAGTTCCAAGGTCTCTGGTAACATCTCTATAAAGCCTTCGGTGATTGCAGTACGTTGGGTAATGGCTTTTTCTCCAACATCGACCATATAGGCTTCGCCGGATTGATTAAAGTGGGTAAGTTTAGTCATTTTTGTGTAGGCTAGTGTTAATCGTGTTTAGTTTATAGGAATTAATTTATATGTCGATCAAAGTCCGTTATTTTGCCAGTTTAAAAGAAATAACAGGTCGTGCAGAATATCAATTGGACTTTAGTAAAAGTGTAACGGTAAAAGAAATCTGGTATCAAGCTAATAAAGATAAAACATTGCCTGACAATATTTTAGCTGCGGTTAATATGGAATATGTCAGTTTCGACCATAGGGTAAATGATGGTGATGAAGTGGCTTTTTTCCCCCCAGTAACAGGAGGGTAAAAGTGGAGATAAAAATTTTAGCAGAATCATTCGACCCTTGGCAGGAAATTAAACAATATCAAAACTCTGCGAAGGAGATAAAGGGAAAAGTAGGGGCTACCAGCATTTTTGTGGGAACCATGCGTGATTTTAATGAAGGTGACACTGTTAAAGGTATGATGCTAGAGCATTATCCGCGCATGACTGAAAAACAATTAGCCAATATCATTGAAGAAGTTATGCAAAAATGGCAGATTATTGATGCCTTAGTGGTACATCGAGTGGGTAATATTTTCCCTGATGATCCGATAGTTTTAGTCGCGGTATGGAGTTCACATCGAGGTGATGCTTTTGATAGTAGTCGATATATTATGGAAGCATTGAAAACTAAAGCACCGTTTTGGAAAAAAGAGTTGTTAGCTTCAGATGATGAACGCTGGGTAGGGAAGAACAGCGATGGCTATTGAGAATTAAAACCTCAAAAGTTTCGTAACGGCGTACGCTGAATAGTTACAAAGTTTCTATCTTTCTGATTCTTTTTTAGCGACTTTATCCCTTAAATAAACAGGCATGGCTTTTTCAACATCGACAGCTTTACCCTGCTCAAAACCTAAAACACCTAGGTCTGCAATCGCGGATGCTCTAGGTAAATGCCCAAGCTCAAAACCCGTTAAGCAATCCCCTAGACGATTTGATAATACTTGTTGATACACCCCCCAAGCAGAACCAATACCTTTGCCTAGTCCATCAGGGAAAATAATATTTTCAGCCAATGTGACTGCTTCGTCCCCCAGCAACTGAGCAAATCCCTGCTGATTTTTTTGATAAACACCCCAGAATATCTCACCCATTCTGGCATCCATCGCGGTAAAGGCATAGTCACTTTCAGCCATTTTAAAATAGTGCTGCGCTATTGCTGCCAAGGTTGAAACAGGAACAACTGGTAAATCAGCACCGAAGGCAATACCTTGTATAACACCCGTAGAAATTCTAACACCCGTAAATGAACCAGGCCCGCGACTAAATGCTAAGGCATCCAATTGCTGTGGTTTTAACCCTGCATCTGCCATTAATGAATCAATCATCGGTAAAATTAATTTAGTATGTTCTCTAGGCGCTATTTGAAAACGCTCTGCAACCTCGCCATCTATATGCAGTGCCACTGAGCAAGCTTCTGTGGATGTTTCTACTGCTAATAATTTCAACTTTATTGTTCCTGTTGTGCAGTTTGTTCAATCTGTCGAAAAAAAGCTTCAACCTCGATAATATTTCGGGTTCTGCTCATCGCTGGCAAACTATCTAAAAACATCTGACCATAAGTACGTTTTAATAAGCGCGGATCACAGACCATTAACACACCTTGGTCACTCACATCTCGTATTAAACGCCCTACCCCTTGTCGTAAAGCGATCACCGCAGAGGGTAACTGATGTTCAAAAAAAGGATTTCGTCCCTGTTTTTCCATGGCTCGTAGACGTGCCTTCAACACCGGGTCGCTAGGTGAAGAAAAAGGTAATTTATCAATAATGACACAAGATAAAGCATTGCCTCGCACATCCACCCCTTCCCAAAAACTGGAGGTGGCTAGTAATATAGCATCACCCTCTTGTTTGAACTGTTCTAATAGTACTGCTTTTGCTCGCGTACCTTGCACTAACAAGGGGTAGTCAATTCTATCCTGTAAAATTTCGGCAGCAATTTTTAATGCTCTGTGACTGGTAAAAAGAAAAAAAGCACGACCTTTACTGGCCTGTAAAACTGGCAAAGCAAATTCCACCACTTTTTCAGTAAAATTTAATTCTGTGGGTTTAGGTAATCCTTTGGGGTGATAAAACAAGGATTGGCTGGAAAAATTGAAAGGGCTTTCCCAACTTTGCCCTTCAGTTCCATTTAAACCCAATCCTTTAGCAAAATGATCAAAATTTTTAGCCACACTTAAAGTCGCTGAAGTAAAAATCCAACTGGCTTTGTGTTGACGCATAAATTGCTCAAATTCAGCTGCAATATCCAGCGGTGTTTTATTAAAAGTAAAGGATTTACTGTGGGTTTCATACCAGCGTATCCATTGCCCACTATCGTCATTAATTAGACTGTCCAGTCGTTGCTCTATTTCTTCCACACGATCAAAACAGGACTCTAATCCTTTGCTTCTAACCGATGCTACTTGCAAATGATCAGCCAATTTTTCTAATTGTTGATGTACCGCTGTTAAAGCATTGGATATTTTTGGGTTTTGTTCTATTTCTTTCCAGTCCCCGCGTTGTAATTCTACCCCAAACGCTAAACGTAGGTCTTTCACTTCAAACTGCAAATCTTCACATACTGTGCGTATTTGCGGCATATCTTTAGCATCTTTAAAATATTCAGCCAAAGTGTCTGTTGTTAATTCATTAAGCTGTCTTGCCGTCAACGAGGTGCCTAAAAAATTTGAAGCAATTTCAGATAGCTGATGTGCTTCATCAATCACTACTACTTCGGCATCTGGTAAAAGCTCACCAAATCCCGTTTCTCTTAAAGACCAATCTGCACACAATAAATAATGATTGACTACGATAATATCGGATTCTTGTGCTTTTTTTCGTGCTTTTGCCAAAAAACAATCCGCATAATCAGGACATTCCTGACCTAAACAATTATCAACGGTCGAGGTCGCTTGCGACCATACAGGATCACCTTCTTCTACATCACTCACTTCTGAAATATCACCGACTTTAGTCTGCATCGACCAAGCTTTAATAGAGTTAAGAGCCTGTGCATCCTGCTTGCTAAAACCAAAACTGGTATTTAATGCATTCTGCAACCGATAAATACACAGATAATTAGCTCTACCTTTGAGTAGGGCTGAATTAAAGGGGGTTGAAATGGCTTTTCTGACTAAAGGTAGATCTTTGTTGAATAACTGGTCTTGAAGGTTTTTAGTGCCAGTAGAAATAATAACTTTTTTTGCCGACAAAATAGCAGGCACTAAATAGGCAAATGTTTTGCCAGTCCCCGTCCCTGCTTCTGCAATCAGGTTTTGATTGCTATCAATAGAGTTAGCAATAGCAGTTGCCATCTCAAGTTGAGAAGTACGCGGTAAATAACCTTGAATTACTTTTGATAATGAACCATCAATACTGAAAAAGGATTCTAACTCTGTCATTGAGAAAAGTTTCTAAAAATAAAATTGATTGTAGACTATCATGCACCATACATAAATCAAGTCATTCATACCAGCAACCTAAAAAAACAAGATACAAACGATAATGACAGGTAAAAGCATAACGATAACGCTACTACTCATTACAATCCTATTATTAGCACTTTGGGTCAAGTCATCACAAAGCTTAGGGCGTGCACCAGATGAAATATTTACCACTATTACTGGCAAAAAAATTGAGTTAAAGAAATTACACGGCAAACCTGTACTTATAACTTTTTGGGCAACGGATTGTGCCATCTGTATTAAAGAGATCCCGCATTTAATTAAGCTTTACCAGCAATTTCATCCACAAGGTCTGGAGATCATTGCTGTTGCCATGTATTACGATCCACCCAATCATGTACTTTTTATGAGCCAAGCTAAACAAATACCCTATACCATCGCTTTGGACTTAAAAGGACATCACGCTCAGGCATTTGGTCGCATTCAATACACCCCTACCACATTTTTAATCTCTCCTACGGGAGACATCGTTATGAAAAAAACAGGGATACTTGATAGGGGAAATATTCAGCAACAAATTAAAGAATTTGTGACCTCAGCATAACTCTGGCGATGAGAAAAAAATGATGGAATTTTTCAGGTTTAGTCAAAATACAAGTGTAATAGTGAGCTATTGTGCGTTATTTTGGCTGAAAGATGGAAAACTTCTAGCTTTTTTTATCCGCTCATGAGTTATGCTGAGTTCTCAATTTATACCGTTTTCAAGAATAAATGGTGTGATATAGTGCCTATTTTTCAAAATGATATTGTTTAGAGGACACAGCTATGCTTTGGTTAAAGGCGTTACATTTAATCTTTATGGTTACATGGTTTGCAGGACTATTCTATTTACCCCGATTATTTGTTTATCATGCAATGAGCGATGACGAAACCAGTAATGAACGCTTTAAAGTAATGGAGCGTAAACTATTTTTTGGCATTATGACACCTGGCATGATATTGACCTTTGTTTTTGGATTGTGGATGGTATTTGATTATGCTTGGGTGCTTTATTCTTCTTCTGGATGGCTACACGCTAAATTAACGCTATTACTTTTATTGGTCATTTACCATATCTTTTGCGGAAAATGGTTATTAGACTTTAAAAATAACCGTAATCAGCACTCAGATGTTTACTATCGCTGGATGAATGAAGTGCCGGTTTTATTTTTAGTCGGGATTATAATATTGGCTACCGTTAAGCCATTCTAATAAAAGGAGACCTCAGCATAACTCTGGACGAGAGAGAAAAGTGATAGAATTTTTCAGGTTTTAGTCAAAATACAAGATACCGTCTCGCTTATACATCAAATTCTGGAAATATCGTAAATATAAAATCCTCTTTCTGGCGAACATAGCGCTTCAACTCAGGGGTATAATATTTTTTCCAGTTTTGATCTGGATTTCTCCGCCTACCTCTAGGTAATATCTTTGGTGTCGTCAGAATAAAATCAATATTCTGGGGATGATAGCCTAAACCTATGAGGAAATCATACAATTCCTGATTCAAATGATGGGTTCGAATAAAGTGAATAGGATACATATCAGCTAGGTACGCTTTAGAATGGGCATAGCTTGGGCTGAGTTTGGGAAAAACTTGGGTCGGTTCTTTGAAGAAAAAATTCACAAATTGCCAAGTCTGCCAGCCAAAAGGAATCTCCATTTCTCTTCCCAAGGTGGTTGAGACCCTAATTGGGGTAACAATCTGGGTTAAATCATGGACAAACTCAGTAAAGGTCAAGTCTGGAAAATGAGGGTGGATTTTTTTGACCTCGTGCCGATGCGTATAAAGCGAAGCATTAATCCGCCAACACCCAAATTCATACGCCGAGACATAACGGTCATAAGGATTGCGGAGGGTGGCCAGAATAGGTTTAAGCCTATGTGAGGGCGGAATTTGACGACAGCAACGATGTGTTTGGCTCCATATATCATAGTCTATAAAATCACGACTCACTCGTTTGCGAATCTTTGGCGGTAAATAGCTCAGCCAAGTTCCCTTAATCCGCGCCTCATCAAGCTTGGTTAGTATGTGGCGTACAAAGGTGCCGCCAGTTTTAGGGAGGTGGACGAAAACAAGCTCATTGGTCAGAATCATCTTTCAGCCTCATAAGGATAAATTGGAGTTTATTACAAGCGCCCTGCCCTTTTAAGAGCATAATGAGAAATAATTTTCACACTTTACCCCCTATGGCAAAAACTTGCTGACCCGCTTTAATTTCTGCCAAAACAGCACTTTCCATTAAACGGGTAGCAGCCGCTTCACCCGATTTTATAAATTCAGGAAATACAGCCTCCCAGTGTTGTTTATTTTTAAGCATCATTTTCTTGGGTTACTGATTTAAAGCAAGTAATTGTTCATGCTGATTTTTCAAAGCAATCCCTGTCTTGTACCTATTTTAGTACCACACAATGCAACTGTAGCATTTGCCGTATTTTAGAACATTAAAGCATCGTTAATGCAGCAGCAAAAGCACCATGAAAAGCATCGTCTGCACCGATGTATCACAACTATTTGATTGCTGTTGTTTTTTCCAGACAAGTCCCTTTTTGCCTAAACTAATAACGACTGAGGCTGATTATTCTAATCTCTAGCATTTTTGAACCATGCTTGTATCTATTAAATTGTTTTTATCGTTGTCTTGGTGCCGGTTTTAAATGTTTCTCTGTTGCTAAACCAACAAACTCTTTCAAGATCGATAATTCTTTATTGTTCAATGAGTAATAACCCTGTGCGCGTACATTTCTTGGTAAAACAGCAGGGCCATAGCGTACTCTCATTAAGCGGCTAACGGTAACGCCTTGCGATTCCCATAAGCGTCTGACTAAACGATTTCTACCTTCTTTAACGACCACATGAAACCATTTATTAGCGCCTTCACCAGAAAAAAATTGAATATCATCAAAATGTGCTTTGCCATCTTCTAATTCCACACCCGCTTTCAATTGTGCAATCATTTCATCAGGGACTGCACCCAAAATGCGTACGGCGTATTCTCTATCGACCTCTACTGAAGGGTGCATGAGTCGATTAGCTAACTCTCCATTATTAGTTAGTAGGAGTAAACCAGAAGTATTAATATCCAGACGACCTACTGAAATCCAGCGACCCATATCAAGCTTGGGTAAGCGGCTAAACACCACTGGGCGACCTTGTGGATCTCGCCGTGTGACGACCTCTCCTGTTGGTTTGTTATAAACAATGACTCTGGTTGCTTGTTCGCTATACTTTTCCCATTTAATCAGCCTGCCATTCAGCTGAACCTGATCACCTGCCTGAAGATGTAAGCCTGGCGTTACTTTTACCCCATTAACATTTAACCGTCCTTCATCTATCCAGCGTTCAATTTCTCTTCTGGAAGCTAGTCCGCCACGTGCCAGTACTTTTTGAATGCGTTCGGGCGTTGATTTTTGGGGTTTATTGTCTGTTTTCCAAGACCTGTTTGATGATTTTTTGTTATTCACATTCTTTTTTTTCTGATTCTTGTTTGCTTTTTTCTTCCACTCGCTGTTCTTTTGCGGATATTCCTTCAAGCTTTGCATTCTGACCCTTTTCATTCTGCGGATGCGTTAACGCATTATTGTTTAATTCAAGTTCTTTAGCCTCGAAGTCACATTCTTTTATTTCTTCTAAAGTAGGTAATTGGCCTAAAGAGGATAAATTAAAATAATCTAAAAATTGTTTGGTCGATCCGTATAAAGCGGGACGACCAGGTACTTCTTTATGCGCTATTACACGAATCCATTCTCTATCCAGCAATGTCCTGATAATATTAGAACTGACACTGACACCACGAATATCTTCTATGTCTCCCCGTGTTACTGGTTGTCTATACGCAATAATAGCGACTGTTTCTAATAATGCCCGCGAATATTTAGGGGGTTTATCTTCAAAAATACGTGATACCCAGTATGAATATCCTTCTTTCACTTGAAATCTATAACCACTCGATAAATGTTTTAAAGCAATCGGTCTGGCTGCATAATCCTCAATGATAGAATCAATCGCATTTTGAATTACTGTAAGCTCTGGTCTTTCAATTTCAGGATATATTTTTTGCAGCTGTTTAACTGTCATTGGTTTTTCAGCCGCAAACAAAATAGCCTCAACAATTTGTTTAGTCTCCATATTGATATTTATAGTTCTTTTAGGCTGCTTTGTTAATTCCTGCTTGGATTGTACTGAATTGGCGATAGCTTGTGCCAATTTCTGCTGGTATTCCTGTTCTAATCTATGTTGAACTTCAGCTTCTATTTTTACTGCCAATTCTGCTTTTAGTTGAACTGTTATTTCCACTTCCAGCTCTTTCTTGATTTTTTCTCTCTGTGCAGCTTTTTCTTTATCAACAGCGCAGATAATCTGTTCTGCTACTGGCCGTTCAAGCCGTTTTTTTTGCTCTGATTCGTAGCTCTGCGAGGGCTTCGGGCTGGATAATTTCAAGAAGTCCTTCCTTGCTGAGTTCGAGGATTGCAAGAAACGAGACAACCACCCCCCCCTTTCCTTCTGATCGGGTAAATAGCGCTGAGAAAGCAAGGCTATCTGATCTGTTAAGTTTTTCCAAAATGGCTGCCATTCGTTCACGGACTGAGAGGGGCTCCTTAGTTATATGATGGTGACTAAGTTGTTCAACACGTTTAAGTACGTCCTGAAGTGCAAAAAGTAGTTCTTGTAAATCAACCTCTGGATGCTGCTTCGTTATTTCAATATCTGAAACATCAATAATGGTATCAAAAATATCTCGTTGATACCTGGGCAACGATTCAATTTCTTCCGCTGCTTTTTTTATACACTCATATTCCTGTAATTTTTTAATAAGATAAACACGCGGATCATCGTATTCATCTTCTGGCTCAGACTGCCTAGGCAACAACATTCTTGATTTGATTTCGGCTAATAATGCGGCCATCAACAAATATTCTGCTGCCAACTCCAAGCGCAACTCATCCATCATTTCAATATAACTAATATATTGCGTGGTGATGTGGGCAATTGGAATATTCAGAATATCAAAATTTTGCCTTCTTATCAGATACAGTAACAAGTCTAATGGCCCTTCAAATGTATCTAAAAATACCTCCAAGGCATCGGGAGGAATATATAAATCTTCCGGCAGTTTTAATAAAGGGTCCCCCTTTACCCGTGCAACAGGTTGTTCGACAATATTATCCATTGCCATTTCCAGTTCAGATTCTATCACCCAATTATAAACCTGCTAGGCTAAAAAAAGCTTGTTGAGCATAATACATGGGATAAGCTAATATATAACTTAAACCACCAGACCAGAGTAATATCAACAGAAATATCAAGCCAAAACGCTCAAGTTGATTATATCGCCATGCCCATTTATTTGGCAAAAAACCCGTTAAAATCCTGCTACCATCCAAAGGTGGAATAGGTATTAAATTAATGAGTGCTAACACCAGATTAATTGAAATGCCAGCAATTCCCGTGTAAATAAGGGGTAAAGAAAGCATTTCTACTTCTATATTAACGCCAATACGAGCGACTATCGCCCAAGCTATAGCCATTAACAAATTTGCAACAGGCCCTGCCACAGCAACAATAGCCATTGCCTTTTTTGGGTTTTTAAAATATCTTGCATCTACAGGTACAGGCTTAGCCCAACCAAAAATGAAACCTGTACCTGATATTAAAAGCAAACCTGGAATAATAATAGTGCCAAATAAATCCATGTGTTTGATGGGGTTTAAGGTTAAACGACCCAACATTGAGGCAGTATTATCGCCATATTTTTTAGCTACCCAACCGTGCGCTACCTCATGTACAGTAATAGCAAAAACAACAGGTAATATCCAGACGACAATACGTTGTATCAGTGATAATTCATTCATCTTTATTTATCAAGCATGGGGGCAATACCTATACCCTGTCTAATTATTTCAATTTTATTATCAGAACAACAATCGATCACTGTTGTTTCCTGCGATTCAATGATGCCACAGTCTATAATTAAATCCAATTCATGTTCAAGCTTATCTCTTATCTCTTCGGGGTCAGTTTCTGCTTCTGTTTGATCTGGCAAAATCAGGGTTGAACTAAACAAGGGTTCAGCTAATTCTTCTACAATCATTTGGATCACAATATTATCAGGTATTCTAATACCAACCGTTTTTTTCTTTGGATGCTGTAATCGTCTCGGTACTTCTTTAGTTGCATCCAATAAAAAAGTAAATGCACCAGGGGTTAAGCTTTTAATCAGCCGATAAGCCTCATTATTTATCTTGGTAAAGTTGGACACTTGAGTCAGGCCTTTACAAACCAAGGTAAAGTTATGCCGATTACTCAGTTGTCGTATGCGTCTGATAGCATCCAGTGTTCGCTTATCACCAAGATGACAGGCAATGGCATAAGATGAATCCGTAGGTATGGTAATCAAACCGCCTTTATTTAAAATTTCTACTGCTTGATAAATTAATCGTTTTTGAGGATTAGAAGGGTGAATTTGAAAATATTGAGCCATCGTTGTGTTACAAAAAACAATTGATATTAAATAGTGCGAGTAAGTAACAATAGTCCGCTAAGTTACATATCTTTTTAAGGTTATTTTAATTCCTTGGGTATTATACGAATTTAGGAGACACTTTTTATTGCTTTTTTAAATATATTTTGAAGTGGAATATAATCACAATTTACGCCACTAATATTTGCATCAATCCATTCGCTTTTTGAAGCAAGCCCCCAGTCAATAATATAACTTAAATTCAATGCGATATTTTCAAATAAAAATCTCTGTGTTCTTCCATTACCCTCTCTAAAAGGATGAATCATATTTAGATCACTATATAATTTAGCCATTTTTCCAATAAACTCATCTCTAGATAAGTTATTAAAATAATTATCTTCTTGAAGATCTTTAAATATTTTATTTGCTTCTGGTTCTATTCTATTAGTTAAACAAAATCTCGTACTATCCTTAGAAATATCAACTCTTCTGATTGCCCCCGCCCATTCATACAGGTGAATAAAAAGAGTTTTGTGGATTTTTTTTAAAGAATTAAAATTATAAGGTGGCTGAGAAAATCGGATCTGAGACATTGCAACCGTTGTTATTTCTCTTTCTGCTTCCTTTAATATAGTATCATCCCTAATATCAAATTTATTCTTTAATATATCAGTACCTTCATAACAGTATAATAGGTCTGGATCAGTTCCATATTTATCCATAGTTACTATTTTTGCCTATGGATTCATACTTTCTTTTTAGCTCCTCAATAGTTTCATTAACTGGTGTTATATTAACTCCCTCAAGTTTTGAGCTATTTACAAAACTTGCATATCTTCTTTCATCAAAGATTTTAGTTTTTTCATCACTTGAGATAACACTAATTTTCTCTTCATCATCCTTAGAAAAGAAAAAATTTTGGATTCTTTTAAATAAACTCAATATATAAATTTTACTCTTTTTTAGCATGTAACTCTCTCTAAGTTTGAATCAACAATAGCATTAGTAATATCTGTTTCAACAAAGTTCACAATGCCTGACAGATATGATTTTACGGTTTTTACAAATGTCATAAACGGTTGCATCTTGCTTTGTTCAATTTTCTGACACCACGGTTCAATAAATGTAGTCGCTACCTTTTTATTGATCGTTAAATAAAATTTTCAAACGATAGGCTTCTCCTAGCTTAGGGAAAAGCGTAATATTGCACATTAGCCAATCACTTCACTCAAGCAATACTTGTTAATTACAGTTACCTTAAAACTCACATCTTTAACAAACTCAGCAAATGCCAGATCAAGTATTCCTTGTTGCTGCTGTGTTTGAATATCCATTAACAAGGGAATATCTGCCGATTTCACTAAAATCAACTCCTCTGCTTTTAATTGTTTGGCTAACCAAGCTGCTAGACTATCTGAGCTAACACTCCAATTGGCTTTAATCGAAGATTCGTTCAAGTATTTTATATCGGGGGACCAAATGACGACTGAATATTTTAGCCATGCTTGTTGAATAGCTGTGATATTTTTAGCTGTTTGAAAAGTGGTTTTGATACTTTTAAATAGTAAAGCCATTTGCTGCATGGCTAAAATTGCCATTTCATGTGCAATTTGTTCATCAAACTGCCATTGTTTTTGAACTGTTCGCACTTGGTCTGCAAACACACCACCGCCAGGTACAATGACTATTTTATCTTGGCTGTTTTGTTCTATGCTGTCTAAACAATTTTTAAGTGTAGCCCTATCACTCATTAAACTACCCCCTAGTTTAATAACTTTCACTTTACTCTGAATTGTTCTAAGAGCTGTAGTAAGGCCGCTGCTTTATCAAAACTTTCCTGATACTCCTCTTCCATCACAGAATCATTAACAATACCTCCACCCGCCCAGAAACGAATAGTATTTTTTGAATGCACTAAGGTACGAATAGCAATACTACTGTCCATATTGCCATCAAAACCGATATATGCAATAGAGCCACAATAAATGCCTCGATGGTTGGGTTCTAGTTCTTCTATAATTTCCATGGAGCGAATTTTAGGTACTCCAGTAATTGAGCCACCAGGAAAACAGTTTCTTAGTAAATCTAAAGCATGTTGACCTTCGGCTAATACGCCTTTTACTGTACTGACTAAATGATGAACGGTAGCAAAACTTTCCACTTCAAATAGTTTAGGAACTTTAACCGAACCCTCTTTACAGTTTTTACTAATATCATTTCTTAGCAAATCAACAATCATTAAGTTTTCCGCACGATCTTTTTTACTATTGGATAAAGTGCTAATTTGCTGCTGATCTGCTACTAGCTTATTTAACCTAGGGCGAGTCCCTTTAATCGGTTTTGTTTCAACGTCTCCATTTGTCACTTTTAAAAATCGCTCAGGTGATGAACTTAATATCTGTAGATGCGGAAAATTCAAATATGCACTAAAAGGCGCTGAATTAATTTTTCTTAATGCCTGATAAGCTTGCCAAGGGTTGCCCGAACAAGGACTACAAAACCGCTGAGATAAATTGACCTGATAGCTATCCCCTTCTAGCAAATATGCTTTGATTTTTTCAAACGCCGTTTGATAGTTTTTCTTATCCATATTGGATTTCGGTTGTTCTAGCACTAAAAAGGGGTCTTTATTATCCTTTGTCGTTATTGAACTAAATTGCTCAATTAAATCTTCATACCCTTCTTCTTTATTCGCAATTAACCAACTTTCTTGCTGCTGATGATCGATAATAACAGCCCACGAATAGATGCCAATTACCATTTCTGGCAAATTTTCTTCATCTTTGGAAATCTCTGGCAACTTTTCTAAACGACGTGCTAAGTCATAGGAAAAATAGCCAATAGAACCTCCATTAAACGGAATGCCATCGATGCTTTGTATACCCACATTCAAATGCTGCTTGACTAATAGAAAAGGATCTTCTTCTGAATAGCTTATTTGACCTTGCTTTGAAATCTGCGTGGTATGTCCTGTTGTTACTAAAGTTACATCAGGGTCGCTGGCTATAATGTCGTAACGACCATAATCACTTTCAGGAAAACCACTATCCAGAAAAACCGCCCAAGGTTTATCTGCAATGGGTGCAAATAGCCCAGAACTATCTTCAAAATAGGGTAGCGGGTATTTTTGTTGTGTTGCTAATGTCATTGAATATTTTTTAGCCGACTTGGAGCCTAGATACATTAATAACTATTATCCTAAATAAAAAGGTAAGCTGTATAGTTTAATGCAGATAGAACTGCATTTAGTAACTACTCAGCGTACTCCGTAACTGCTTAGATTGCCCTCTGTTCTGTTCAAGATCAAGGCGTTCAAGAGCAAGGCGAAAGCACGGAGTTTACAGGTGTAAATGCGTACTTTCAACGCGGCTTTAGTCTTTAGTCTTTAGTCTTTAATCCTTTTTGTTCAAGAGCAAGGCGAAAGCGCGGAGTTTACAGGTGTAAATGCGCACTTTCAACGCGGCTATTGGACAAAATAGAGGGTAAGCTGAGTAGTTAATGCATTTATTTAATAGACATGGCTAGTAAAGCAACTGAAGCAGCTGGCGCACAATCGGCTACCGTCATTTCAGTAGCATTACATTTGCTTGCAATCAGATCCGAAAAATCTCTATAAGGATAGCCCCATTCACTTGCAATTTGTTTTACTAAAAAACGACCAACTCCTGCACCAATAAAAAAATCCTTGTTTGATGCCAATTTTCGAGACAACTGTTTTTCACATGCCTGAATGATTCTATTTTTCTGTTGTTGCTTTATATCTTCTGCAAACTGCAGCCAATATGGCAAATCATTTTCTGCAAACTCATATCCTGTCATTCTGGATAATCGTTTGCCACTGGCGATGACTGTTTTTTCTGCACCATCCGCAGTATCAGTCTGATCATGGTATTCATTGAGTTCACCTGTAACACGATACACATCCGCCATAGTAGCAAAATGTTCAGCCATTAACCCCATAGACTGTCCTTGGAAACTCGCTGTTTGTGCAACAGCCATCACATCTGTTCTTATAACACCCGTATAAACCAGTTCGTCTGAAACCAGTCTTTCATAATCTGTCACCCCTATCGCCTGCACTTTATGATTGGATAAAAGCAAAATATCTGTCGTGGTACTGCCTATATCAATAAAAAGTCCATTATTCAATATGCTTGCGACCAGTGAAGCACTTGCCAGCCAATTCGCTGAAGCTATATTTTTATAATGCTGTTTATTTATCTGCTGCAGCTTCAATAAACCATCTTGTCCTGCATAAATCATCATTTCACAAACTGGCAGGCATGTTTGCATTGTCGTTAAAATGTTCTCTACACCCTGATCTCTACTATCGAAATAATCGACCAGTTCACCGGTCATGGTAATCGCATGTAAAACTTGTTTTTCTGCAATGTCTGCAAGCACTTGATTAACTGCTTTATGCAAATAATCAAGTCCCTTCCAAAGTGGGCAAGGCTTTTGAACAACTTGGGATATAACACCATTTGCTTCAAGCACAACAGCTTTAATATGTGCGCCGCCAATATCCCAACCTAAAATACTTGAATGCACCGATATTCCTTATTTTGATCTATAGCTGTTTAAAACACTTGGAGGCTGTTAATTTATTAGCGTGGTACATTTATCAAACTAAAACAGTTATTTGCTCATTTTGTTTTATTTTTATGACTGGATGACCTTCAATCATAGCTAATACCAGTTTTGCAACATTAACACCCGTTGCTTGCTTAATGCCAACAAAGGAGGTAGTTAGTCGTGGATTTATTTCAAGAATTAGTGTTTCACCTTGCACTGTTTGAATAATATCAATACCTACATAACCCCATAACCCTGGCAAGGCTTTGGCTACTTTTTCTATTAATTGTTGATATAAACCTTGCCTGTTATTACTAATATTAACCTCGCAGGCAGAAAGTTTAAAACCGCCTCTTTGAGGTAAAATTTGCTGTCTATTACAACATAACAACCAGGCTTTTCCGTCCTTAAATAAACAGGATAAACTCAATGAGTCGCCATTAATATAAGGCTGTATAACATATCTTGATGAACACTCAAGATTAGCCATTAATTTATCCAGTTCATTATAATCAGAAATATATCGAATATCCTCACAGCCCACGCCGTCTTTTGTTTTAACCACCCAAGGTGATTGCCAAGAGGGTAAAGATGTATTTAGCTGAACAGTGTCTACAACAGGCACCGCTTGTTTTTTTAACGCTTCAATCGTTGCCAGTTTATTACTACAAATTGCAACAGCAGCGGATGAAGAATTAAGTAGAACTTTTGATTTTTCCTCAACAAGCTGGGAAAGTTTTGTTAAAACATCATCGGTTTCTGGTGCAATTAACCAGACAGCATCCACTTTATCAATCCACTCCGCTAACAGTGGAATAACAGATTGCTCTTTTGATAGCAAAATAGTCTGTGTATTTTCTGCCGTTAGTGATATTTGACAGCGCCAGTCTTGTAATACTGTGATTTGAATAGGAGCTAATTCTGCAAGCTGCTGAACCAAGGCATTCAACATTAACCTACCTTCATTGGCAAGAGAAGCAGGAAGCTCTTGCTGGGCAAACCCACCACCTGTTATATATTCAAAAACCAGTATATGTTTGATCACTTAATCATTTGAGGTAGCAATGCAGATCAAAACAGGAACTGTTTAGCTAAGATTGAATTTTTAATCAGTATATGTCTTATCGACCATTAAATATAATTATTAAGGAATTATATAGGCTGAATTCGTATAAATAAGTGCATAGCCTCTGTATGTGACCAAATGTTGTTGGCTGGTGACTATTGTTTCGCTGTTGTAAATTTTCTACAGTGCGTCATTTAACTCACCAGTTAAATGACGTATACTTAAATCGAAAGTAAATGAATTATAATTAAAAAGATTTACAAGACAATTAAACCTATGTTTTTTTTGAATCGTATACCTCCTAAATTCAGCATGTTATATTTGACAGGCTTCCTTTTAGTCAGCTCAGGCTGTTCAACCTTAGAGGAAAAAAAGACTAAAAGCTTTAACCCTTCTCTAGTACACAACATACTGTTCTCATTTAACCACAATCTGAAATTTTTGAATTCAACCCTACCTAAATCAGAAATATCGACACAAGTCGCTAATAACCTGGCTGAATGGGGCTATAAAATCAAAGCAGATAAAACTCTAGACTATAGTCATGTCTTATCCTTTGAAATTGGAGAAATTAAACAAGCAGCTACGCCTGCCGGATTTTCCTTCAACTTGGGAAACTCAAATCCACGTTCGGTTGATTTCCAAAAAACAGATGTTTTACCCATGACCTGCTTCATTACTGAAAAAAACCAATCTGAAAAGAGTGCAAAACTTGACGCTTCGGTCATGGCTAATGATTATTTACCTTATGCCAAACAATCCAGTCCAGATAAAAAATTGATTAGCATCCTGACTAACGATATAAGCACTATTTGTTTTAACTTGTTGAGTCATCTAAAAATAAAAACGCAAGTTTATGAAAAAAACCTGTACTCTGCCAAACCTGGCTGGTTTCCAGATATTAGAGTAGAAGTTATTAATGATGCAGAACCAGAATTAGAGCTAAAGAAAACAGAAAAAACTAATATCGATTCTGACTCTGAAACCAAACTCAAAACCAATACTAATCTTAAAGGGACAGAGAGCACTTCCAACATCAAAATCGAAGTTAAACAAAATAAAAAACAACCTCGTAAACGAATTATTATTCATAATCAGGGTTCCCCCGTCACTATTAAATTCGGATATGAACGTAGATAAAAACTCTCATTTTTAAATATACTTCACACGTTTACCGTTACAAAGTATATTTATCCTTGAAAAATCAGTTGGATCACGGTTTCTAGCACGAGCTATAAATCCACATCCAACTGATTTTTCTAAGTTTAAAGGAGATCTCTAATAATTCAGAAAAAACCCATTCTAAAAAACTGCCTGTCGAATTAAACCCCCTACAAACCATAAAGCCCAACTTACACAACGGTTATGACTTCAGCAATTCACCAAAGTATTTCTAAAGTTCGTCGTGATTACAATTCCTGGGTAGCTAACGAAACACTGGAAGATTACGCATTACGTTTTGCCCCTCGTTCATTCCGAAAATGGTCTGAGTTTCAGGTAGCCAGTACCGCTTTTGGTTCTACTTCATTCCTTGTGCTAGAAGCTATCGGTGGGTTTTTATCCCTAAATTATGGCTTCACAAATGCTTTCTGGGCCATACTTATTGTTGGCTTAATTATCTTTATCATTAGCTTTCCCATCAGTTATTACGCCGCTCGCTACAATATTGATATTGACCTGCTAACACGAAGTGCTGGTTTTGGGTATTTTGGATCTACCATTACCTCCCTGATTTACGCCTCATTTACCTTCATTCTGTTTGCACTTGAAGCCTCCATTATGTCGTTAGCGATTGAGTTATATTTTGATATCCCTATCGCCTGGGCGCATATTATCAGTGCTATTATTGTTATCCCCTTGGTTACTTTCGGGATTACTACGATTAGTCGGCTACAACTATGGACACAACCACTCTGGCTACTATTACTCTTCCTGCCTTATTATGCCGTTATTACTCGAGAACCCGAAGCTCTACTCACCCTATCCGCTTACTTTGGCATAGCAACAAGCGGTCGGGGTTTTGATTGGTTGCTATTTGGTAGTGCCGCAACTGTTGCTTTTTCACTGGTGGCTCAGGTGGGTGAACAAGTTGATTTTCTTCGTTTTATGCCAGAGAAGAAAAAACATAACCGGTTTCGCTGGTGGGCAGCAACTATCATTGCCGGGCCAGGGTGGATTCTATTTGGTATGGTTCGACAACTAGGAGGTGCTCTACTTGCCCATTTGGCTATTCAACATGGAATATCTATTGAGCATGCCCATGAACCCACACAAATGTATTTTATTGCTTACCATTTGTTAATTGACAATGCTAACTGGGCACTGGCAATCACCACATTATTTGTTATTGTTTCGCAAGTTAAAATCAATGTCACTAATGCTTATGCGGGGTCATTAGCCTGGTCTAATTTCTTTTCTCGTATAACTCACAGTCACCCAGGTCGTGTCATCTGGTTATTATTCAACGTTGCCATTGCCTTACTACTGATGGAATTCGGTGTCTTTGGTGCATTGGAAAAGGTACTAGGCTTATTCTCTAATATCTCTATAGCCTGGATCAGTGCTGTTGCCGCTGAACTATTAATCAACAAACCACTCGGCTTGAGTCCAAAAATTATCGAGTTCAAACGTGCATATTTACCTGACTTAAACCCAGTAGGTATTATTTCGACACTGATTGCATCCATTGTTTCTATATTTGCCTACATGGGTTTATTTGGTGAATATGCACAAGCATTTTCTGCATTTATTGCCCTGGCTATTGTCTTTATACTAATGCCCAGTATCGCCTTTTTTACCCATTACAGACACTATTTAGTTCGATCCCGTAAATATAAACATGACCACTCAACGCGTCAATGTTGTATCTGTGAAAATCATTTCGAACACGAAGATATGGCTTATTGCCCTGCATATCAAGACAGTATTTGCTCACTCTGTTGCACACTAGATACACGTTGTCTGGATGCATGCAAACCCGGTTATAGACTTGATGATTATCTGAAAAAGTTTGCACTATGTTGCCTACCCAATAAAATGTTACTGAGCTCCAGATTGCGATTTATCAAAGTCGCATTATTATTCTTGTTTCTCAGCACTTTGACCACTGTATTTATTGGCATTATTTATTATCAAGATTTACTTATTGCTAAAAATCATCTCCCTTCATTCAATATCCTGTTCGATAATTTTGTAAAAGTTTATTCTTCCTTGTTAATTTTTATTGGTCTATGCACCTGGTGGTTAATATTAAATGCTGAAAGCCGCCAAGTAGCTTATGAGGAAACTTCAAAACAGACACAACTGTTATTACTAGAAATAGAAGAACACAATAAAACTAATGTTAAATTACAACAAGCGATTGAAACAGCAGATAATGCGAACCTTGCTAAAAGTCGTTTTCTCAGTAACATGAGCCATGAAATACGTACACCTTTAAATTGTATCGTAGGCTATTCTCATATTTTACATAATGATCCTTTAATTCCTAGTCATAGAAGAGAGGCTGTTAAAATTCTTCAGCGCAGTAGCGAACATCTATCTTCTTTGATTGAGGATATTCTTGATATTACAGGCATTGAGGCACGTAAATTTGAACTTCGTCTTGCCACTATTGATTTACCTGCATTAATTGAACACCTAGTCAGTAGTTTTAAAACACAAGCTGAAGATAAGGGGCTTAAGTTTCTCTGTCAGATTATCAATCCTTTACCTCAAAAAGTACGAGGTGATGAAAAACGTATTAAACAAGTTTTAATTAATTTACTCAGTAACGCCATTAAATTCACAAAACAAGGAGAAATAATATTCCGCATTAACTACCAATATGGCATTGTTAGTTTTCAAATAATTGATAGTGGAGAAGGTATTTCAGAAGAAAATATTAAAAATATATTTCAACCTTTTTCCCGTTTTAATAAATCCACCGGCAATGCTGTTTCGGGTACTGGATTAGGTTTAACCATTAGTAAAATTATTACTGAACTTTTAGGTGGCGAGATCACTGTTAAAAGCATTGAATCTAAAGGGTCTACATTTACTGTACGATTTTTACTTTCCAGTCTAAATAATACTTTTGAAACTATTGTTAAAAAACAGGTGATTGGTTTTCAGGGAAAAAAAATCATCATACTGGTTGTTGATGATCAGCAAGAACATCGAGCATTAATCACTGAGCTACTTGAACCACTCGGTTTTTATGTTGAACAAGCCGATTCAGGAGAAAATTGCTTAACCATGATAACTGACTTCACACCGGATTTAATCCTGATGGATTTATCAATGACAGGTATTACCGGAATAGAAACAGCCCGTCAGATCAGACAAAGAAGGTACTCCATACCCATCATTGTTTTAAGTGCAAATGCTTACCCTTCCGACCAACATTCTGCGCTAGATTCGGGGTGCAACGATTTTATTGAGAAGCCTTTTCAAATGGAAGAACTTTTAAATAAGATTGAAGCCCAACTTTCCCTCACCTGGGTTTACGAGAACCAAAAAATGCCAGTGACGACTGATAAACAAGACACGGTTCTTGTTCACCCATCACCTAATATCATCTTACAGTTAATGGCATTCGTACAAATTGGTGATTTACTAGGTTTGAAACATCAACTTAATAACTTAGTTAGAAGTGAACCTTGTTACAAAACTTTTACTCAGCGAGTTACCGCTTTAGCCAATGAATTCCGTATTGAGGAAATTAAAAATCTCCTTAATGACAATGAAAAATAATAATAAATTCAATATGAGTGATCAATATAATTTCAGGTTTTTTCAATGACTGCTAATTCAGGTTTAACAAAAGAAACTATTTTGATTGTCGATGACACGCCAGGAAATCTTGCTGTCCTCTCTGATATGTTATCTGACTACGGTTATCGAGTATTAGTGGCTACTGATGGTATATCTGCTCTTGAACAAGTAAAACATTTACAACCTGATATTATATTACTAGACGTCATCATGCCAGGTATTGATGGTTTTGAAACTTGTCATAGACTGAAAAAAAACCCAGTGACGACTCATATTCCCATCATTTTCATGACCGGTTTGGGTGAACTTGATAACTTACTAAAAGGATTTGAAAAAGGCTCGGTTGATTATATTGTAAAACCGATACGACCTGCTGAAGTTATTGCTAGGGTTGAAGCTCAGTTATCACAGCATCGAAATTCTCAACGCATAGAACAGTCCTTAAAGCAGATTGGTTTTTCTGTTTTAGCTTTTAATAGTGCAGGAATGATTACCTGGATTTCTGTAGCTGCCAACAAAATACTTGATGACTGTTTCCCGCTCGATATCCCTCCTAACCGTACAGCTGAAAAGAGCAATCTATTACCAAAAACCATACTGAAACAAATCCTTCCTCAAATCAAAGCAAATACACCACAACAACTTGATATTCACATCGGCAGTCATTACTCCGGAAAAATAATACCATGCTCTCTGACGAGGGAATTTATGTTGCTTATTCAAAAAAGTAATACAGAATGGGATTTAGCATCTTTAAAGTATTCTTTTCGACTTACCCCTAGAGAAGCTGAAATACTAATGTGGATTTCACGCGGTAAAACAAATAAGGAAATGGGATTAATATTAGATACAAGCCCCCGAACCATCAATAAACATCTGGAACATATCTTTGAAAAACTGCAAGTATCTACCAGAACAGCAGCTGTCGCAAAAGTATTAAAAAATAATCCGTAGCCAGAAAGAAATTAAAATTGCTATCAAAATAATATCAACTTTAATCAACTTTTAAAACCACCATAAACTAAAGATCGTGACATCCCGTTTCTTCATGTAATACAAGACCCAGTCCTTGTACTTCTTTGTCTTCAGAAACTCGTAAACCGATTATTTTATCAATCATTTTCAAAAGCCCATAACTGATCACTGCACACCAACAAATAGTAGCAACAATTGCAATGGCTTGAATGCCTACCTGATCCATAATAGATACGCCTTCTGGCAAACCTAAGCTGCCCAAGTTCCTAGAAGCAAACACTCTCGTTAATAATGAACCTGCCGTTGCACCAATAAGCACCAACCAGTCATATAATAGGGACAATACATGTAATGGCAAAACACTGCATTAAAACTGATAATACACTCTTACTTCTGACCAAACCCACATAAAACAAGGACAAACCGAGCAATGTCATAAATAGAACAAGTGCTGTTGAAATCAGTATCCAGGCAGTATTTTCCTGATTTAATTCATCAGCATTGGCAATGCCTGGAAAAAAAGCAAACATAATAAGTGGCAATTTTTTATTATTTATATCCATTTGTTTATTGCCCTTAAACGCTATATTTTTGAACGCATTTGTTAATAATGTATCCATTTAATATTTAGACACCTCAGCATAACTTTGGCGATGAGAAAAAAGGGATAGAATTTTTCAGGTTTTAGTCAAAATACAAGTGTAATAGTGTGCTATTGCGCGTTATTTTGGCTGACCTTTTTTATCCGTTCATGAGTTATGCTGAGTTCTCATTTACTTAAAAGTAAATTAAAGTGCATCGTTTCCTGCCTCTCTGGTTCTAATTCTTAGTACTTGCTCTAGCGTAGTAACAAAAATCTTACCATCACCAATTTTCCCCGTATTAGCTGTATTAATAATGGCTTCAAGTGCCTGTTTCAAAATTTCGTCAGCAATTGCAATTTCTAACTTCACTTTAGGTAAAAAATCTACAACGTATTCTGCACCACGGTACAACTCAGTATGCCCTTTTTGGCGACCAAAACCCTTTACTTCAGTCACTGTAACACCGACAATACCGATTTCAGTCAAGGCCTCTCTTACATCATCCAGTTTGAAAGGTTTTATTATTGCTGTTATTAGTTTCATAATGTTCCTGGTCGATTAATCTCAAACCCTAATGTAGTGCAATTTTCAGCTATCATTAGGAGCTATCAAGCAATGATAATTAATTATCAGCTAACTTACAAATTTTACCTGCAATCTCCCAGCAAATGCGTGCAGGTACAACTATTTTCTTCTACGCAAAAAAAACGGGTACATTATGTACCCGTTTTTTCATCTTTTAATAAATTAAGGCTATTTACATCATTGTCCTTTACTGGAATCGGTAAACTCTGGATAAGCTTCCATTCCACATTCAGAATAATCAATCCCCTGATACTCTTCTTCTTCACTGACACGGATACCCATGATTACTTTAATGATGTACCAAGTTATAAAACTAGCAATAAATACAAAGCCAAAAATGGTGACTATCCCTATCAGTTGTGCTTCTAGTGTCGCATCTGGATTGGTAAAACAAACGGCTAACAAGCCCCAAATACCGACGACACCATGCACTGATATTGCACCAACAGGATCATCAATTTTTAACTTATCCATATTAATGATAGCAAAAACAACAATTAACCCACCGACTGCACCAATTGCAGTTGCAATTAAAGGTGTAGGTGTTAGAGGCTCTGCTGTAATGGCTACCAAACCTGCTAATGCACCGTTTAAAGTCATGGATAAATCTGCTTTACCAAACATTAATTGTGCCGTTACAAGTGCAGCCACAACACCACCCGCTGCCGCTGCATTGGTATTAACAAAAACCATGGCAACTGCGTTAGCTTCACCAATATCAGAAAGTTTTAACTCTGAACCGCCATTAAAACCAAACCAACCTAACCATAAGATAAATGTTCCTAAAGTAGCCAGTGGCATATTACAGCCTGGAATCGGGTAAATAGCCCCGTTTTCACCATATTTGCCTTTACGAGCACCTAATAAAAATACACCTGCCAATGCCGCAGTAGCACCACATAAATGCACCACGCCAGAACCAGCAAAATCTAGGAAACCTAGACCATCTAAGAAACCACCACCCCATTTCCAATAACCTTGCAGTGGATAAATAAAACCTGTCATAACCACAGCAAAGAATAAAAATGCCCATAATTTCATCCGCTCAGCCACTGCGCCAGACACAATTGACATTGCTGTAGCAACAAAAACCACTTGAAAGAAAAAATCAGACATTTTGGAATAATAGGTATCACCATTGCTAGCCAGCACGGCTTCAGCGGTATGATCATCGCCTAACAAAAAGCCCAGACCTGGCCAAACGCTATTAACTGCTTCAGCAGGATACATAATGTTATATCCACATAACATATACATAATACAAGCTATGGCAAATAATACGACGTTTTTTGTTAAAATTTCTGTGGTATTTTTAGCACGAACCAAGCCTGCTTCCAGCATAGCAAAACCTGCTGCCATCCACATGACCAGTGCTCCACTCATTAAAAAGTAGAACGTATCGAGCGCATAACTTAACTCGGCTAATTTATTTAAAGCTTCCACTTTATCACCTCTTAATTATTATTTTTATAATGCTTCTTCGCCAGTTTCACCCGTGCGAATTCGAATAACCTGTTCTAAATTAGTAACAAAAATTTTGCCATCACCAATTTTTCCTGTATTAGCTGATTTAGTTATACCTTCGACCGCTTGTTCTACAAGATCATCGGCAACAGCAACTTCGATTTTAGCTTTTGGTAGAAAATCGACCACATATTCAGCACCACGATAAAGCTCTGTATGCCCTTTTTGGCGACCAAAGCCTTTGACTTCAGTGGCTGTAATACCTGAAACCCCAATATCTGACAGTGCCTCGCGAACATCATCCAATTTAAAAGGTTTGATTACAGCTGTTATTAGTTTCATAGAATTCCTCTCTGTAATAATTTAGTTACATCATGCAAAAAAGCATAATCTATGCCAATAAGTCAGATATGGACAAGACTAACTTCAGGAATAAACAGCGTTAAAACCCGATCTATTTTGGTGCAAAACAACAAAACACCGCACCAAACAATATAAGTCACTGTATTTAACTGATCTTTATATGTTTTCACTGTAGCCTTCTGTTTTCTTAAAATTATAAATCACTAAAACCAAATATATTAACAATATATTTTTCATTTTAATATCAATGATATAACAAAATAACGCTTCATTTGTCGTTAACTAACAACAACTACACCAACAAAAATACACATCTATTCCTAAAAATAAACCGCACCAAACTTATCATTTTTTGTACTATAAATACTCACATATACTTTTAAGTTACTGCTTTACAACAAGTCTAAAGTGGTATATGCTTTGCCTAGTTTCGCAAGAACTAATCTGTTTAACTTGGAATTATTATGAATAAAACAAATTTATCTGTTGCTATTGTACTACTTACAACATCTTCTCTCAGTTTTGCCGAAGAAGATACAGGCTTTTTGGGCTGGAGTCACACCGCCAGCGTTGCCTTAACCACTGATTATATTTGGCGTGGCGTTTCTCAGACCAATAATGACCCTGCTATTCAAGGTGCATTTGATTTATCCCATGAGTCTGGTCTTTACCTTGGGGCTTGGGGATCTAACGTAGAATTTGGCGATGGGGATACTAGCATGGAGCTTGATGTCTATGCCGGTTATACCAATGCCACTGATCTTGGCGGCATCCTGCCTTTTGCCCTTGATTACGATATCGGGGTTTTACGTTACGAATACACTGGATCACCAGACTCAGACTTCACTGAGTTATATTTTGGTGCTTCAACTTCACCGCTTGAAAATTTAAACCTAAGCTATTACTACTACTACGGGCTTAAAGTTGACCATACCAAACCTGGTGAATACTCCGATATGGCAATGGACTACACCTTGCCTGAATCACTAGGTAGCATTACGTTACTTGGTCATGTTGGTTACTACGGTCAAAAAGATGCAACTTTAGGTGATTCTTATTGGGACTGGAAAGTCGGTGCATCAAAAGAAATTGCCGGTTATAACATTGAAATCGCATATACAGAAACTGACGAGTCATCTTATGGTAACAACGGTGATGCAAAAGTGGTAGCCACTATTTCACGCGAACTAGGTGCAGATTCAAATGGCGGCTTAGGTCTTCCTGAAGGCTTTGAAACCAGTGCATCTGTTGCATTAACTACAGACTACATCTGGCGTGGTGTATCTCAAACTAATAACGAACCTGCAATTCAAGGCTCTTTTGATGTCTCTCATGACTCTGGTCCCTACATTGGCGTATGGGCATCAAGCTATGAATTTGGTGACAATGCAAGTATGGAAGTCAATTTGTACGGGGGTTTCTCCAGAGACACCGATTTGGGTGAATTACTACCCTTTGCTGTCACATACGACTTGGGGGTTCTTCGCTATGAATACACCTCAGCCTCTGCCGCAAACTTCACAGAACTCTATTTTGGTGCTTCAGCATCACCGCTTGAAAACTTAAACTTAAGCTACTATTACTACTACGGCTTAAAAATCGAAAATACATTACCTGGCGGCGAATATTCTGATATGACAATAGACTATACCTTGCCTGAATCACTATGTAATGTTACCTTGCTTGCTCATGCTGGTTACTACAACTACAAGAATGGTAATGATAACTATTGGGACTGGAAAGCAGGTGTCGCTAAAGATTTCGGTGCATACAATATTGAAGTGGCTTATACAGAAACCGACGACTCAGGTTTAGATAACAGTAGTTTAGATGATGGTCGTGCAGTAGCTACTTTATCAACTACTTTCTAAGCACTTTCCTTTAAGGTATTGATATTTAAAAACGGGGCTTTATGCCCCGTTTTTTTTAGCCTTATTTATAAAAAAAATGTTAGAGTTATGGTTTGCATCGCAAAAAAACAACATAATAAATAAAATTAATCCTCGGAGACAAAATAAATGTCAGTAGATAACGTCCTTAAAATGATTCAGGAAAATGATGTCAAATTTGTTGACTTTCGTTTTTGTGACACACGCGGTAAAGAACAACATGTAACTTTTCCAGCCCATACTATTGATGAAGATACCTTTGAAGAAGGTAATATGTTTGATGGTTCTTCAGTGGCAGGCTGGAAAGGTATCAACGAATCAGACATGATTTTAATGCCTGATCCAGCAACAGCTGTTTTAGACCCCTTCTTTGACGATACTACTTTGATCTTACGTTGCGATATCATTGAACCTAACGATATGCAAGGCTATGAACGTGACCCACGCTCTATTGCAAAACGTGCTGAATCTTATATGCAATCAACCGGTATTGCTGATGCAGCCTACTTCGGTCCAGAAAATGAATTTTTCGTATTTGATGACGTAAAATGGAATTCTGACATGGGTAGCTGTGGCTACACAGTGGATTCTGAAGAAGCGGGCTGGAACTCACAAAAAGCCTACGAAGACGGTAATATTGGTCACCGTCCTGGGATAAAAGGCGGTTACTTCCCAGTTCCTCCTGTTGATTCATTACAAGACATGCGTTCAGCAATGTGTCTGGTACTGGAAGAAATGGGTCAAACCACAGAAGTACATCACCATGAAGTAGCAACTGCTGGACAGTGTGAAATTGGTAGTAAATTTAACACCCTTGTTAATAAAGCAGATGAAGTTTTAGGATTAAAATATGTTGTAACCAACATTGCTCACGCTTATGGTAAAACAGCGACATTCATGCCTAAACCTCTTGTCGGTGACAACGGTAACGGCATGCACGTGCACCAATCACTGTTTAAAGGCGGAAATAATTTATTCTCTGGTGATTTATACGGTGGCTTATCTGAAACTGCTCTTTTCTATATTGGCGGTATCATTAAACATGCAAAAGCATTGAATGCTTTTGCTAATGCATCAACCAACAGCTATAAGCGCTTAGTACCAGGCTTTGAAGCTCCTGTTATGCTTGCATACTCTGCACGTAACCGCTCTGCATCTATCCGTATCCCCTTTGTTAACAACCCTAAAGGTCGCCGTATTGAAGTACGTTTTGGTGACTCTACTGCCAACCCTTACCTATGCTTTGCTGCTATGTTAATGGCTGGTCTTGATGGCATCCAAAACAAAATTCATCCTGGCGATGCCATGGACAAAGATTTATACGATCTACCTCCAGAAGAAGAAGATGCAATCCCGCAAGTGGCCTTCTCTTTTGATGAAGCATTAAAAGCATTGGATGAAGATCGCGAATTTTTAACTCGCGGCGGTGTTTTTACTGATGATGCGATTGATGGTTATATTGATCTAAAAATGGAAGAAGTGACTCGTCTACGCATGAGCACTCACCCAGTAGAGTTTGACATGTATTACAGCTTGTAATCTGATGGTGGCTTTGTAAGCAAAGTAATATGTAACTACTCAGCTTACCCACTATTATAGGTTCCCACGTTCGCGAGAATGACGGTAACTTGAACAAAATAGAGGGCAATCTGAGCAGTTACGGAGGTTGGGTTGCATTTTTTTTGTAACCCAACATTCAGCTAAAAATGTTGGGATAGAGACAGGGCATGCCCTGTCTCTACTAATTAAAACGCCCCATATAGGGCGTTTTTTTGTTTAATCCTCACTCATACCATTTTCTCTTTCTTTGTAACACATCCCTCTAAAATTACTCAGCCACTGAATGCCACTGCTATCAATTCAGCATGAATTAATGGCATATAATTTGCTTTTTCTAGTTGGTCAATATAGTCAATGATAACTTGTGCATAAAAACATTCTTGCTCATCTCAATGAAGCGATTCTATTATTTAATCGTCAATTAGAGTTAATTTATATTAATGCGGCAGGAGAAATATTATTAGCGGATAGTGAAAAACATCTATTAGGACTTACCGCAAACTCACTGTTCAAATCATCGGGTTCTAGCTTGTTAATTGACCTACAACAGTGTCTTAATCTTGAAGATCCTATCGTTGATCGAGAAATTAAACTGGTTCGACCAAACCATACAATAAAAGTAAATATCAGTGTCACCCCTTTATTTCATAACAATGTTCTCAATGAAATATTGGTTGAAATGCAGCAAGTTGACAGACAATTACGCATTAGCAAAGAGGAACAGCTTTTTGCTCAACAAAATATGAGTCGATTATTGGCAAAAGGCCTAGCACACGAAATTAAAAACCCTTTAGGTGGAATAAGGGGAGCTGCTCAGCTACTGGAATTAGAATTAGAAGATCAAGATCTGCAAGAATATACCCAAATTATTATTCAGGAATCTGATCGTTTAAAAGCCTTAATGGATAAAATGCTAGGGCCTAAAAAACCCGCTAAAAAAGAGTTGCTTAATATCCATGAAGTATTGGAACGCGTTAGACAGCTGGTTAATATCGAAGCGAATAAAATCATTATTAAAACAGATTATGACCCTAGTATTCCTGATTTAAAAGCCGATAAAAACCAATTGATTCAGGTTGTACTCAATATTGTTCAAAATGCGGTTCAAGCCATGCATCACAAAGGCACAATTAGCATAAAGTCAAGAGTACTTAGACAATTAACCATTAGTCGAAAACACTATAAATTGACAGCAAAAATTGATATTTCTGATAATGGCCCTGGAATTACTAGTGAGATGATGAGCCAAATTTTTTACCCCATGATTACCAGTCGAGCCGAAGGTACAGGGCTAGGTCTATCCATTGCTCAATCATTGATTAATCAGCACAATGGCTTCATTGAATGCGAAAGTGAACCTGGTAATACCATTTTTTCTATTTTTCTACCTTTAGTTAATGCAGATGAAAAAGAATAATATTGTCTGGATAGTGGATGATGACAAATCCATTCGCTGGGTAATTGAAAAAGCACTCAATAAAGCCGCTATCAACACACAAAGTTTTGCTGATGCCTATAGCCTGTTAGAAGCATTAGAAAACAATGTTCCCACCACACTGATTACTGATATCAGAATGCCTGGAGTTAATGGTCTCGAATTATTAAGTAAAGTGCAGTACAACCATCCAGATCTACCTATTATAGTCATGACCGCACATTCCGATTTAGATAGTGCCGTTTCAGCTTTTAACGCAGGTGCTTTTGAATACTTACCTAAACCCTTTGATATTAATGAAGTTATTGAAGTTGTACAAAGAGCCTGCGCTCAAAGTAAGCAGGTCAACTCGCAACAAAGTAATACTGAGGAGATCAGCGAAGATACACCAGAAATTATTGGTAGTGCGCCTGCCATGCAAGAAGTATTTCGTGCTATCGGTCGCTTGGCGCGTTTAAATATCACCGTACTTATTAATGGTGAATCTGGCACGGGTAAGGAGCTAGTTGCCAAGGCTTTACATCGTCATGGTCCACGCAATAAACAGGCTTTTATTGCACTTAATATGGCTGCCATCCCAAAAGACTTAATGGAATCTGAGCTTTTTGGCCATGAAAAAGGTTCATTTACTGGTGCTTATACCAAAAGATCAGGACGCTTTGAACAGGCCAATGGCGGTACTTTATTTTTAGATGAAATTGGTGATATGCCTGCCGAACTACAAACCAGATTATTACGCGTATTATCCGACAATGAGTTCTATCCAGTTGGCGCCCATTCCTCTGTTAAAGTGGATGTTCGTATTATTGCTGCAACACACCAAAACATTGAATCATTAGTTGAACAAGGCTTATTTAGAGAAGACTTATTTCACCGTCTCAATGTCATTCGTATACATATTCCACCTTTACGAAAGCGGCAAGAAGATGTACCTATTTTAATGCGTTATTTTTTAAACCAAGCTGCTGTTGAACTCAATAGCGAACTCAAGGCTTTAAAACCAGAAACCGAAGCCTTTTTAAGCACATTACCCTGGCCTGGCAATGTACGACAGCTTGAGAATTGTTGCCGCTGGTTAACCGTTATGGCATCAGGTAGAGAAATTCATTTAGAAGACTTACCGCCTGAATTAAATTCCGAAGAAAAAGATGATTCAAATAATACAACTAGCCAGTGGGAATTATTATTGGAAAATACAGTAAAAAATCATTTATTAATAGGTGATAAAGAAATAGCTAAACCTATTATTTCTAAAGTAGAAGGCATACTCATTAAAACAGCCTTACAACATACCTCGGGCAGAAGGAATGAAGCGGCTGTATTGCTAGGTTATGGTAGAAATACTTTAACCCGTAAAATCAAAGAATTACCTATTGACCTTAGCTAAAGCAAATTATTAAATCATCATTCCTTAAGGTATATTCATCTCACTAAATAGCCCTTCCCTCTCTTCTAAGCCATTACAGTGAATAGCCTGGATAATTATTTTCTGAGTGAGGTCGGGCGAAAACAACGCAATAAATGGATAGATAGGGGTTTGATATAGCAATTATTTTTGATTGCAATCTGACTACAACTACTAAGCCCAAATAAATGTTCAGCATTCAATGTCACTAAATCATTATCCATTTCTGAGTTAATAGCCATATTTGAAATAACATTATATTTTTAAATTACTTTTAAATATATAAATATTCCGTTATATTTGCACACTTTTTACCATTATTTAAAACTTATTCGTGGAATTTATTCATATTGTTGCTGGTGCTTTGGTTGGACTCATTATTGGCCTTACTGGCGTGGGTGGCGGCTCGCTAATGACACCTATTCTAGTGCTAGGCTTTGGTATATCACCTGTTATTGCCGTAGGTACAGATTTATTATATGCCTCATTAACAAAATGCGGCGGTGTTTACTTCCACCATAAAAATAAAACCGTTGACTGGAAAGTCGTACTCTTATTAGCAAGTGGTAGTGTTCCCTGTTCTCTTATCACTATTCAATTCCTGGATCATTTAAAACAAACAGGATTAAATTATGATGCAATTATCATGCTGACATTGGGTATTATGCTTATTTTGACAGCGTTTATTATTCTGCTAAAAAATAAATTACTCGCTTTTATACATGCTAACCATCCCGATAGCTTATTAGTCAATTTTGTCAGACGATTTCGACCTCAAATCACTATCTTATGTGGTTGTTTATTAGGTTGTGTGGTGACACTTTCATCGGTTGGCGCAGGTGCTATTGGCTCGGCTATTCTTTTTTTGTTATATCCCCGAAAATCATCCATTGCTATTATCGGCACCGATATTGCCCACGCCATTCCTCTAACTGCCATAGCAGGGTTAGGGCACCTACATTTTGGCAGTGTTGATTTTGAACTCTTGTTTGGCTTATTAGCAGGTGGTGTCCCTGCTATTTATCTGGGAAGTATAATTGGCAAAAAATTACACGATAGGGTTTTACGCCCGTTAATCGCGTTACTTTTACTGGTCATGGGTATTAAAATAATATTTTCACACTTTCCCATTGTGCATTTTATTGAACTATTCTGCCACCAAATATTGCTGATCCTATCCGAACAATGGTCGAGCCTTCAACTATAGCCGCCTTTAAATCGCCAGACATACCCAAAGAAAATTCATTGATCTTTGGCAAAGCTAATTGTGTCACTGTCTGGTATAAGTACTTATATGGCTTTCTCTGGTTTTGGTACTCATCTGTCGGTTCTGGTATCGCCATTACTCCGCGTAAACGAATATTAGGCAAACTATTCACTTCTTTAATTAACTGAGGTAATTTATTAAGTAACACCCCTGATTTTGTTTCTTCAATACTAATATTAACTTGTAGAAGAATGTTTAAATCAGGTAAATAATCAGGCCGTTGTTCACTTAAGCGTTTGGCTATTTTTAAGCGATCAACACTATGAACCCAGCTAAAATGAGTGGCGATGGCCTTGGTTTTATTGGATTGTATTGGGCCTATGAAATGCCAGCATATATCAAAAGCTGCTAAATCAACTTGTTTAATCAGAGCTTCCTGAGTATAGCTTTCGGCAAAATCTCGCTGTCCGGCTCGATAAGCAAGCGCAATATCAGAAGCCGGCTTAGTTTTACTTACTGCCAATAATTTAACACTTCCTCTATTCCTATTTCCTTGCTGTTCTGCATCAACAATCTGCGATTTTATTGTCTCAAGTCTTTGCTTTATTTGACTCATAACCATTTAACCTAAAAAATAATTGACTGTATTAAACCTCAGCACTGCAAAAAATCAAAGAAATGATCTATTTTTATAGCTAGTTCCCACCCATAAACAGAGATTTTTGAGACAAAAAAAATAAAATTATCTCAAATCTTTTTACTCCAAGTATTCTATAATTCTATATTAAATCAATTGCTTATAGAGACATCAGCATAACTCTGGCGATGAGAAAAAAGTGATAGAATTTTTCAGGTTTTAGTCAAAATACAAGTGTAATAGTGAGCTATTGTGCGTTATTTTGGCTGAAAGATGGAAAACTTCTAGTCCTTTTTATCCGTTCATGAGTTATGCTGAGTTCTCTTATAATTAAATTATACCAGAGTAATCAAAAAAACCACTCTGTATCTATAGCTTTTTATATGTTTTTCAATGGCTTATAGTTTATAGACGAGCACTAGCTATATAAATTACTTATAACTACTCGGCTTACCCTCTATTTTGTCCAATAGCCGCGTTGAAAGTGCGCATTTACACCTGTAAACTCCGCGCTTTCGCCTTGCTCTTGAACAAAATAGAGGGCAATCTAAGCAGTTACGGAGTATATGCTAAGTAGTTACAATTACTTTTTTAAATACGCCTAATTTGGTTTATTTCAACTCACTGGAGACAGCCTTATGGATGTTGCTGAATTATTAACATTTTCTGTTAAGAGCAAAGCATCTGATTTACATTTATCTGCGGGCTTACCTCCCATGATTAGAGTTGATGGCGATATTCGTCGTATCAATATTCCTGCTTTAGACCATAAAAAAGTGCATGCCTTAATTTATGGCATCATGAATGACAAGCAGCGTAAAGATTATGCAGAGTTTTATGAAACGGATTTTTCCTTTGAATTACCTGGCGTTTCCCGCTTTCGTGTCAATGTATTCAATCAGGAACGCGGTGCGGCCGCTGTATTTAGAATCATTCCCTCTGAGATACTGAGCCTTGAAGATTTAAAGGCTCCTAAATTCTTTGAAGAACTGTGTAAAACACCTAGAGGTATGATTCTCGTAACTGGTCCTACAGGATCTGGTAAATCAACCACTTTGGCCGCGATGGTTAATCATATTAATATCCATGACTACGCCCATATTTTAACCATAGAAGACCCTATAGAATTTGTTCACAAAAGTAAAAAATGCCTTATCAATCAGCGACAAGTTCACAGAGATACCCACAGCTTTAATGCCTCACTTCGCTCTGCACTTCGGGAAGATCCCGATATCATTCTAGTGGGTGAAATGAGAGATCTGGAAACTATACGTCTGGCTTTATCGGCTGCTGAAACAGGACATTTAGTTTTCGCTACACTGCACACCAGCTCCGCAGCTAAAACCATTAACCGTATTATTGATGTTTTTCCTGCGGCAGAAAAGGATATGATTCGTTCCATGTTATCAGAGTCTTTACGCGCCGTTATTTCTCAAACACTGCTGAAAAAAATCGGTGGCGGACGCATTGCTGCACATGAAATCATGGTCGCTACGCCAGCCATCAAAAACTTAATCAGGGAGGAGAAAGTCGCCCAAATGTACTCTGCTATTCAAACAGGTCGTAAAGAGGGTATGCAGACTTTGGATCAAAACCTAAAAGAACAAGTAGAAAAAGGCTATATCACTTCCAAAATAGCGCAAGGTAAAGCCGTCAATAAAGATATTTTCCGTTAAATGCTATTCCCATTAAAGTAAAGTAAGGGACTTCACTTTAATGGGAAACATCTCCAATTATTTTTTTCTTTGTTCTTTTATCATTTCATACGCTTTGGTAATTTTTTGCGTCTTCTCTTTTGCCAAGATCATCATTTCTTCGGGTAAGCCCTTAGCTACCAGTTTATCGGGATGATGCTGATTCATTAACCGTCGATATGCTTTTTTAATTTCACCATCAGTTGCTGACGAGTCCACGTCTAAAATTGCATAAGCATCTTGCAAATGGCTGGAAGCAGACTTTTGGCTGGAATACCCATAAAAACGTTGCTGTGCTTGAAACTGTAATTTTATGCGTTCATATTCAAACCGTGATATACCCAAATACTCACATATTGTCTGTAAAACCTTTTCTTCTGCCTGATCTAATACCCCATCCGCAAACGCCGCCTGAATCTGAATTTCCAAAAACATACGTATTAAATTCGTCCTTCTATGACATTCTTTACGAAATTGTTGCAAAACATCTTTTAAAGGAAACGCCTCTGCTTTGCCTTGTTCAAACAGCTTAATTGCAGTTTTTCTCATATCCCCAGACAAAGACAACTCATCCATAACCCGTTTTGCTAGGTTTATTTCTGCCGTGGTGACTTTTCCATCAGCTTTGGCAATATGTCCCATTACCGAAAATGTAGCAGTAAAAAATGCCATCTGTACCCGCTGCTGATCACCAGGACTTAACTGTTCATCCATTTTGATACCATTCAATCCAGTATCAAATTGATGCCCCACTGAGGCACCCAAAATAGCACCTAAAGGCCCTCCCATTAAAAAACCAAAGGCACCACCGACTACTTTCCCCATCCAACTCATGCTTTTAATACCCCAATTTAATAAATTTAGTAACTACTCAGCGTACTCCGTAACTGCTTAGATTGTCCTCCGTTCTGTTCAAGATTAAGGCGTTCAAGAGCAAGGCGAAAGCGCGGAGTTTACAGGTGTAAATACGCACTTTCAACGCGGCTATTGGACAAAATAGAGGGTAAGCTGAGTAGTTACTAAATTTATTGCACATTATTCTACCACTGCCAAATTAATTTTTATCTTATTCCTAATACTTGGAGATAAGGATTTAATGCTAAAATAACAAGCATCTTATTGACTATACTTCGCGTGGTCATGGATGCGGATTTTATAGCGCGTTGATTTTTGTTGATAGCAAGGCACTGAAACAGGCGCATAGCAAGCTACGCAACTATTTCAGTAACGCAGTCTATCGACAAAAATCAACCGATAGAAAACCGCATCCGTGACCACGCGAAGTATAATATCCTTATCTGACTATGAATTCACCTAATGCACTTTTTGAATCATCATTATCAAACCTGTCATTACTGTCTCGCGGTAAAGTTCGTGATATTTATGCAGTAGATAATGGTCATTTATTGATTGTAACAACAGACAGATTATCAGCATTTGATGTGGTCTTACCTGACCCTATCCCAGGAAAAGGGCGTGTATTAACCAATGTATCCAATTTTTGGTTTAACAAAATGCAACATATCATAGCAAATCATTTAGCTGACATTAAACTGGAAGATATTATTCCTAACCCAGAAGAACATTCTCAGGTCAGTGAACGGTCAATTATTGTTAAACGCCTAAACCCCTTGCCTGTTGAAGCGATTGTTCGTGGTTACCTGATTGGGTCTGGCTGGAAAGATTACCAACAAACGGGAGCTATTTGCGGTATTACCTTAGAAAAAGGCTTAAAACAAGCCCAACAATTAGCTGAAGTCATTTACACCCCGTCCTCTAAAGCCGCTGTGGGTAATCATGATGAAAATATTACTTTTGAACAAACCATTGATCTATTAGGTGAAAAAATTGCTGAACAAATCAAACAAGTCAGCATTGATCTTTATACCAAAGCCGCTGAATTTGCCAAACAAAGAGGTATTATTATTGCGGATACCAAATTTGAGTTTGGCTTGGATGACAATGGGAAATTGTATTTAATTGATGAAGCATTAACACCGGATTCCTCTAGGTTTTGGCCAGCAGAACATTATCAAGTAGGTATAAGTCCTCCTAGTTTTGATAAGCAATATATACGGGATTATCTGGAAACACTAGATTGGAATAAAACAGCACCTGGACCGTCTTTACCTAAAGAAGTTACTGAAGTCTGTGCTGCTAAATATGCAGAAGCTGAGCGTATATTAACGCGTTCTTAAAGTAGACTGATCTGTCAGCGTCTCAACAGCTTCAATAGTTTGAAAAAATACCTGCCCCGGGGTTAAGTGTTCCAGAAAACGGGTTTGTTTTAGCTTGTCCATAACAGGTCCTTTAACCTCGGCAAGGCTCAACACAATGGAACTACTTTTTAATGAATGAATAAGCGTTTCTAATGCTTCAAAGGCTGTGCTGTCTATATAACTCACCGATGAAAAAATAAGCACGACATGTTCTATAGCCGAATTTTTATTGGTCTCAGTTTCAATAAAATTAATAATATAACTGACATTAGCAAAACTAATATTTTCATCAATTCTTATTAATACTATATTTTTCCAGGTTTCTACCTGGTAACGTTTTACATTTCTAAAATGTTCAGTACCATCTATACGCCCCACAAGGGCAATATGTGGTTTACTTGTTCTCCGTAAAAAACTCAAAATAGTAATGGCGATACCAATAGCAATACCTTCTTCAATCCCCAAAATCAAAACACCTAACAGGGTAATCAATTCTGCAAAACCATCACCTTGATCATACTTCCAAGTTTTAACGATATCACTCAATTTTATCAAAGGAAAAATAGCAACTAAAATAACAGCGGCTAAAGTCGCTTTGGGGATATAGGTGAATTGCTCTGTAAAAAACACCACGGCAATAGCAAGTAAAAAAACGGCAATCAACATTGCTATTTGAGTTCTGGCACCTGCGGAAAAATTTACCATTGTTCTACTAAAACTGCCTGCTACAGACATACCACCTGAAAATGCAGTAACAATATTTGCAGCACCTAATGCAACTAATTCCTGATTAGGGTTTATCTTTTGATTTCTTAAGTTTGCTGTCATTTTAGCAATCGCAATACTTTCTACATAAGCAATAATAGCGATAAAAAAAGCACTGGGTAATAATATTTTCCATTGCACATAATTATTTATAAAAGAAAAACTAAACGATGGAAAACCAGACTGGATCTGACCAACTATAGCCACATCTTTCTGTTCTGCCAATTGATAAAAACAGACTAGACAGCTTGTTATAACAACAGCTAATAAAGGTGCACACCTACCCACTCCTGTAGTAATTGCTTTTTTAATAGTCAGTTTATCGAAGATAAAAAATAGAGGCACTCCAAAAAACAATAACAAGATTACACTCCCTCCTCCTAAGCCAGCGGTATATATATTAATATCTGTTAAATATTCACTGTAGCAACTAGGATTAATACCACAGATATTGCTCGACAACCCTAATAAGTGAGGAACCTGGCTTAATACAATGAGAATAGCAGCACCACTGGTAAACCCAGTCAATACAGGGTGACTGATAAAATTCACTAGACCACCCATACGAAGCATAGCCATGAGCAATAAAATCAGCCCTCCTTCCGCAGCTAAAATCAATGCATTTTGAACAGGACTGCCTAACGCATTTATTTCTGGTGCAGCCAATACGCTGGCTATCATAATGGCAGCAATTGAAACAGGGCCGACAGATAAGGTTCTACTGCTTCCTAAAAGTGCATAAATAACAGGCGGTAAAATACTAGCATAAAGCCCCACTTGTGCAGGTAAACCCGCCAACATTGCATAAGCGATACCTTGCGGAACTAATAAAATAGCAGTAATAATGCCAGCAAAAATGTCGCCGTTAAAGTCTTGCTTGCTATAACTTTTTAGCCAGCTAAAAAGAGGAATGTATTGAGAAAAATTAACTTTATTAATTTGCAGAAGAGACATAAAAAGTAATGTGAGAGGATGGATATAAAATGAGAAACTCTCATTAAACCCACTTATTGGCTTGTTCTGCCTTTTTAAATTGGTACTTGCAACTATCCAAGATTAAAAAACCACAAAGATTTAAATATATCTCTGTGGTTTCTATTTATGAAGTCTTATCCGTCTTCTTCAGTTAATTTCTTAACATAAGATGCTTTATGAGGAATATCAAAACGAATGCCTCTAATCATTATTTGCCAATATAGCAGAGGAAAACCAATAATTTTCCCCAACCACCATAAGCGACTATTGGTTCTTGGGTCTAAAAATGGAAATGAAGGTGTTACTTTGCCGCCGTATGAAAATTCAGCTAACATCACCGTACTTAATGATGTAGTCAACGGGCATGAACCATAGCCATCATAACCTTCCACTAAATCCTTACTCTCCATGAGTTTAAGAATATTATCAACAACAACAGGCACTTGTTTTCTAACGGCTGCCGCTGTTTTTGCATTAGCTGTTGAGGTCACATCCCCTAAACCGAAAATATTAGCAAACTTATTGTGTTGCAAGGTAAATTGATTAACATCAACCCAGCCACCCTCATTAGCTAAAGGGCTTGATTTAATAAAATCAGGGGCACTTTGTGGAGGTGTTACATGAATCATGTCAAAGTCTTTTGTGACTGTCGATTTTTGACCATCTGCATCAGATGTTTCAAATGTTGCGGTTTTGGCTTCGCCATCAATTGCTACTAGGTTATGCCCAAAATTGGTAGTAATGCCATAATCAACGATCACTTTAGTCAAAGCTTTTGCAAAAAAAGGCACACCAAACATACTAGGTCCAGCATTAAAGAATTCAACATTCACTTTGTCTGAAATGCCTTTCTTACGAAAACGATCGGCAGCCAAATACATGATTTTTTGAGGCGCACCCGCACATTTTATAGGCATAGGGGGCTGAGTGAATAAAATATTGCCTGACTCCACTTTTTGTAAGGTTTCCCATGTGTATTCAACAAAATCCACTGAATAATTACTACAGACACCATTCTTACCCAATGTATCAACTAGACCATCAACTTTATTAAAGTCCAACTGTAAGCCAGGACATACGACTAAATAATCATAACTGACTACAGCACCCGATTTTAAGGTGATTTTATTATCATCTGGCTGAAAACTTTCAGCAAACTCTTTAATCCAATTAACCTCTGGGTTAATAATGTCTACTTGATTTTTAGTAGCCTTTTTTAGGGTATAAGCACCGCCTCCAATGGTTGTAAAACCAGGCTGATAATAATGTTTTTCGGAAGCATCAATTAAAGCTATATCAATGCTTGAGTTTTTGCGAATCATGTTATTTGCAGTAGAAACGCCAGCGGCACCGCCGCCAACGATAACTACTGAATAGTGTTGTTCAGACATTTCTTTCTCACTCTTTTAAGTATAATTATTATAATTTCCGTCTGTTTATAGCCATCTTGGCTTTATAAAGTGGTATATTCAAAAACCACTAACATCCTACATTGTTCATTTTAATCCAATTCAATTGCTTGAAGATTAAAGCTTATCATAATACATCTTAAAGTTTCTGTTTCCAAGCCTGATAGCCTCCTGCAATAGACAGCACATTGGTATATCCCATATTTAGCAAGGTATTAGCAGATAATGCAGCCCGCATTCCACTGCCACAATAGACTATAATTGCCGATGATTTATCAGTAAGTTCCGTTTGCTCTGCTATCTTAATCTCTAGTTGTCCACGAGGAATTAAAACAGCATTTTCAATATGCCCCGCTTCAAATTCATTTTCTTCTCTTACATCAAGAAGAAAAACCGAACTATTACGCAATATTTCTTTCGCTTTTTGCACATCAATTTCTGTTATTTTTTGTTTAGCCTCATTGACTAAATCTTGCACACTAGCATTCTGACGTTTAGGGTCAGACCCTTCAATACGTTGTTCTGCATCTTGATTTGCTAACTCCTCATCAATGCCACAATAGCGATTGACCGGTACTACAATATCAATCAGTTTAGGCTTCGGTAAATTAAGGTTTTCCATGATCTCAACAAATTCTTCTTTTGTTTTCCCTGCTAGCCGTGGATTATGTCTACTCTCTTGAGCAATGTTACCAATCCACTGACCTTTATAATCGTGTCCAGGATAAACAATAGTATCATCGGGCAATGTAAATAAGCGTTGGGTGATACCATCATACTGATCCCCTGCATTGCCACCTTGAAAATCTGTACGACCACAACCTCCAAGCAGTAATGAATCCCCAGTAAAAACACGATCTCGCCATAAAAAAGAAAGACTACCTGGTGTATGTCCAGGCGTAGAAATAACTTTAATAGATTCAGCATCACCAAACTCAAAAGTATCACCATCTTGAATTTGTATATCCGCACTACCCACACCACAAAGTGAGCTTACCGCAGTTTTCGCCCCCAGTTTTTGCCTTAATTGACCGCTGGCAGTCACATGATCAGCATGAACATGTGTTTCTAATGAATATTTTAAAGTTAAGTTATGCTCTGCAATTAAATCCAGATAAATTGATAACTCTGAGTCTACTGGATCAATCAACACAGCTTCTTTATTGCTAAGATCAGCAATAAAATAGGTATAGGTACAACTTACCTCATCAAAAAGTTGTTTAAATAACATCTATAGGCTCCCAAAAGGTATCTTTATATCGTAAAAACAACGAATTATCGCATTCTTTTTTTTAAAACCCCAAACTAAAAATCAAATTATTATTCCCGTTTCCACTGCACAAAATCAAGTGATACTGACCTCTTTGATTTTTCTGACCCCTTTGATTTTTGAATTATAACTACAGTCACTTGTTATTTGTGATTTTATTCGTAGTGCGTCCAAAGTCGAATAACTTTGATAATATGCTCTACTTCTAATACTTGATAAACAAGCCTATGCTGAATATTAATTCTTCTCGAATAGGCTCCTGCTAAATCACCCACCAATTTCTCATAAGGTAGAGGGTTTTGATATAGGTCTTCCTCGATAATTTTGAGAAGCTCTAAGGCTTTACTTTTTAAACCTGACCCAGAAAGTTTTTTAGCATCTTTTTGTGCTTGCTTCGTATATACCAATTCCCAACTCACCAATTAAGCTCCTTAGAGCATTCGGTTGGATTTTCATTAAGCCCATTTTTTATAGATTCCCTCATTTCTGGTACTGATAGTAAATATATAGTTTCAGAAATAGCATTCCAATCTTCTTCGGATACTAAAACCGCATTGGTTCTTTTTCCTGTAATCACTATTGGTTGATGAGTATTAGCTACCTCATCAATAAGGGAATAAAGATTAGCACGTGCTTCAGTAGCATTAAGAACTGTCATATTTGTTACCTCCTGAGTATAGAGTACGCCATACCGTACGCACCGTTAAATGGAAACTTTTTGGCTTAATAGGGACGCTACCCTTTTTTAGCAGGGGTTATTTTGCTCTTGATTTTTTTGTATTAGCACAATATCTGCTGTATAATTCTGTCTTATTTTCTAGGATTAATTATGAGTGAAACCAAAGTAGATGACATGCTCATTGAAATGATTGATCCTAAAATCAAAGAAATAGAGCAGCGTTTTAGTAATAGTGAAGGCTTAACACAAGACGACATCAATACTCTATTGCTCAAATCCCAATATAACCATATCAATCATTTAGATGAAAAATTAAATGAAGTCACTGCTAGTGTTGTAGATCTGGGGGGCAGGTTTGATGTTCTTGAAGCTAAGTTTGAATTATTAAAAACAGATCTTGAAGGTAAGTTTGAATTATTAAAAGCAGATATTGAAGTTACTATTCAAAAAGCACTCAATAGAAATATGCTGGTTCTTATTTCCGCCATGGGTTTTTTCTTAACCTTGTCAAAACTTATTGATAAATTTTAAAAATAAAAGGCTTGGGACGAGATTATTTTGCTCTTGATTTTTTTGTATTAGCGTAATATGTGCCGTGTAATTCCGTCTTATTTTTGCAGGATTAATTATGAGTGAAACCAAAGTAGATGACATGCTCATTGAAATGATTGACCCTAAAATCAAAGAAATAGAGCAGCGTTTTAGCAATAGTGAAGGCTTAACACAAGACGACATCAATACTCTATTGCTCAAATCCCAATATAACCATATCAATCATTTAGATGAAAAATTAAATGAAGTCACTGCTAGTGTTGTAGATCTGGGGGGCAGGT
>QPIN01000051.1 GCA_003666385.1 Methylococcales symbiont of Hymedesmia sp. n. MRB-2018 | reverse complement strand
CTGGCAAGCCCTTTGCTGAAGGGGTTAAGCAGCGTATTGACGCAACAGTAACTGTGGCTAAACGTAACGAATTACATACATTTACAGTGATTCCTCAACGATGGGTTGTAGAGAGAAGTTTCTCTTGACTTGAAAAATGCCGCAGACTTTGGAAAAATTGCGAAAGACTCCTTAATTCTAGCTTACACATGGTGATTCTGGCATTTATCAGAATTTTACTCAATAGATCTTGAGCAGGATCTAACAAACTCAAAACTACCATCGAACAATTAACCTCGATATCTGGATTATTGATTGTTGCACAGATGATGAAAGGTATAGAGCTATCAAAAAGTATTGAGGATAATGGAGACAGGCTACTTTTTTATAAATTATTCTCATTTTTTGTAATAAAAATGGCTGTATTATCATAAGAAGTAGCTTGGCTCTGATGTATCCCAGCAAACCTAGCCATCAGCCTCAAACTCCTGATAAAACCTACCCAATGCTACAAAAGCAATATTAATCATTCGCCTTGTTAGTTTAAAATCCGCATACAGAAGTATAATTTTTGCCACAAAAATATAGTGAATAAATGGGGGTTTTTGATATTATTTATGGGGATACATCAGGGTCAAGTATCACTTGATTTTCAATTTTTCATAGACCCGTTTTTAATCTCCTAGCATTTTAGCAATCGAATATTCCCACCAGTTCAAAGTCTTAATAATCGGTTGCGTACAGGTATCATAACCCCTATATTCAATAGTTTTAAAAACATCATTGTGTAACCACTGATAACTTTTCGGTGCGCTTTTTTTTAATCGTTCAGGTATTAAAATATATTGGGCAACAAGTTCTGCCAGTTTTTCCTGAATTTGCCCATCATAACGCCCGTCATTTACTTCCCATAAATATTCAAAGGCTTCAAACCATTTTGAAGGCCAAAGTGCTAATTTGGAATCTATAATCATTTTGACAGTTTCATTATCTGTCGATATTTTACGATAGCGATAAAAATAATATAAGGCATCTTCACCATTCCAAAAATGAAAATTATCAATGGTATGCGCTATTTCATGCACAATAATAGGGATTCTGAAATCAACTAAATATTTCAAATCTATATCTCTATATAAACGACCATCTTTACCCTTATCAAAAGCCTTTACGGTAAAAATAATCAGATTCTGACCATTATAAACCTGTGCAACAACCTGACTATTAAACCCTTTACCAGGAACAAAAGTCAGAGGATGGGTATCATCAGACCAGATACTTGTTGCAAAATCCTCTGGAAAAGCATCCTGAATAAGTAGTTGTATTTTAGAGTCTAAATTTTTTATCTCTTTTTCAAGATGTCTAATTGGCTTTGCCTGACTAATTTTCTTGCGCATAAAAGGCGGGATTTTGCGAATTGCTTTTTCAAAAACACGCAAATGATCTTTGCTAAAACGCCTTGTCTGATAGGATTCGCTATGTTTTACAATGGTTTTAGTATCGTAAAACAGAGCCAATGCTCTTAACGCTGTTTCATTATCGTCCCAATATTTTTCTAAAACACAAAGCTCTAATGCTATAGATTTCTTACAATCTTCCCTGTAATCATGTAAATCTTCTTGGTGCTCCTCAGCAGCATGATCCGTTAATACTGCAACGGCAAATTTACGCAACTCTTTTGGGTTGTATTTTTCATAATAATAAATGGTTTCTAGTAATTCTTCCGTTGAGATATAAGCCGCTTTACTGGTTTCACAAATTAATGAATGATCTGTCGATAGGGTAAAAAACTTATTTTGAAACAGAGGGGTATTTAAAATATCTTGATTCGCATTTAGAAACTGCGAATATAGGCTCAAACTGATTAGAAAAGCAGTAATTTGATACTTATTTGTCTTCATAGCCTTATAAGCTGGCGAACAAAATATCAAGGAAATTAACGACGACTACCAAGAACCCTTATTTTCCATAGATAGCCAAGGTTCTTGAACTTGTAGCCGTTTGCCTTTTTGTAACAGCTCTATGGAAATATCATCAGGAGATCGAATAAAAGCCATATATCCATCACGTGGCGGACGGTTGATAATAACACCAGCATCCATCAAATTTTGGCAAAAAAGATAAATGTCATCCACTTCATAAGCCAGATGCCCAAAATTACGCCCCCCCGTATATTCTTCTGTATCCCAGTTATAGGTCAACTCCAGAGTGGGTGAGCCAACTCTTTCTGCATTGTATTTGTCCAAAGGTGCAGCCAGATAAACTAAAGTAAAGCGTCCCTCTTCACTTTCTATCCGATTAACTTCTGATAAGCCAAGAATGTCGCAATAAAATGCCAATGACTTTGCTAAATCATTCACCCTAATCATTGTATGTAAAAACCGCATATCATCTACCCTTATTAATTTAATAAATATTGCTATTATGCCGTAAAATGTGCTTTTCCCGTATTAATACCATTTTTCAAAATAAATGACTAATTACCCTGAAAAAACCTGTGATATTGACCGTTTGCTACGCCACCCAAAATTAGTTGAAGCGGCACTGAACGGGCAAAAAAAACAGCAGCGTCGTGATGGCATATACGCCTATCCTGGTGAAACTTTTGAACTGAAAGGCATTAAATTTACAGTCACTTCCCTAGAACGCCATAAGCTAGGAGAAATGACAGACCAAGATGCCAATGCAGAAGGATATTCCAGCTTGGATATGTACAAAGCTATTATTTTAAAAATGCATACTGGTATGCGTTGGAATGATGAAGACCTAGTATGGGTTCACAGCTTTAAACGCAATGATGGGTAAAAAAGTTTTGTGTATAGGAGTGAATTTATTAGCATAATACAAATAAATTTAATCTTGAGACAATATGCAACTTATGCTGATACAGTAATAATATTCTTTCGCGCTAGGTCTTCAATAATTTCCAGACCTGATGTCATTATTTTTTCAGGTTCAGGGGAAGCTGATTCATCCGCAATTTGTTTTAAACAACACTGACAAGATATTGCTTCATTTTCCTGCAATATTTGCAACAAGCGGAAAGTAATAGGCGAAATTTGAATAAATTTTACATCATCTACCTTATCTCGATAGACCAGTAGATAAGTCGGTTGTTCTGGTGCAACTTCGGGTAGAAAAGAAGGGCAGATTTGCTGCACTGGATATTGATAAACCAGTGGCCAGGCAAGTGCTGATAAAGAAAGAGTCTGCTGAAAAATATCTACTAGCTGATCTTCTGTATTAACTAAAACACTCTCTTTAGAAATGGATAATGCCATTTCAACCCATTCGTAATGGGCAAATTCAAGCATAAAGGGATAATCCGAATTGTTTTTGCGCTGGTTTTGTAAGAAATCTAAAAACTCTTCCGCAATTTCAGAAAAATAAGGGCTTGTACAGGCATGGTTTTTAAAAAAATCTTGTGACAGTTGATACCATTGCTCATCATTCAGTATGGTTTTTAAAACCGGAAAGTTACTGCATAAAAAGCTATCGACATTATTAAAAAAAAGCTCTCGATAAACTTCTATACGTTCTCTTTTAACATCACTAGGTCTTGGCTTATTAAAAGGGTCTCTTATATAAGCTACAAATTCAGATTGTTTTGCTTTAAAATCAACCTGCATCATGCTGACTTTTGCTCATGTTGTTGATACCAGGCATTTTGAATGGAATTGATGGTATCGACTTCCTGCAATAAAACATTCAGAGGAGGGATGTTAAAATCACGTTCTAATAGAGTTGGAAATACACCATATAATTCATACGCCTTTGCCAATAACTTCCAAACTGGGTCAATGATATCTGCACCATGTGTATCAACCAAAAAATCATCTGCCTCTACATAATGTCCTGCAATATGGGCATAGGCAATGCGATCATCTGGCATGGCTCGTAAGAAGCTGGTCGCATCATAGCCATGATTAATACTATTCACATAAATATTATTAATATCTAATAAAATATCGCAATCAGCTTGTTCAACCACCGCATTAAAAAAATCTATTTCAGCCATTTCCTGCCCTGGCGCAGCATAATAGGAAACATTTTCTATTGCTATTTTTTGTTCCAGAATGTCTTGAACACGCCTGATTCTTTCAGTAACGTGAGTCACTGCTTCTTCTGTAAAGGGAATTGGCATCAAGTCATATAAATGTCCTTCATGGCTACAATAACTCAGATGTTCGCTATAAAGCTTGATTTGATGTTCACCCATAAAATCTTTCACCTCATGGACAAATTTTTCATCCAAAGGATCTGTTGAGCCAATTGATAAAGAAAGGCCATGACAAACAAAATCAAACCGTTCAGTCATAGACCTGAATTGCTTACCTAGTTTTCCACCAATGGTAATCCAGTTTTCAGGTGCAACTTCATAAAAGCTGACATTCTTAGCTGGGTTTTCAACAATTTCTTTTAAAAAGGATCGGCGTAAGCCAAGGCCTGTATGTTTAACCAAGTTTGCTGTGCTATCCATTAGAACCCCCCCTATTCATTTTATAACTATATTTAAGCAAAAAACCCACACTCCCAATTATTGAGAATGTGGGTTGATTTTTATTTAAAAAGAGAGAGTTAATATCTCTATTTGCGATACCTTATTTTGCTTTTTTATTGGCAGCGCATTTACCTTCGCCACATTTGCCTTCACCGCATTTGCCTTCACCGCATTTGCCTTCTGTTGCTTTTTCCATTCCGCAAGAACCTTCTTTGCCTTTCATCATTTCACCGCAAGAACCTTCCTGACCTTTTTTCATTTTGTTACCATCCATCATACCTGCACATTTACCTTCGCCACATTTTCCTTCTGTCGCTTTCATCTCACCACAAGCACCTTCTTTTCCCTTCATCATCTCCCCACATTTACCTTCCTGGCCTTTTTTCATTTTATCACCACCCATCATATTGCCGCATTTTCCTTCACCACATGCGCCATCTTTTGCTTTTTTGCTAGCAGGCTTAACCATTTTATAGCCTTTAGTTGCTTCTGCTACTTGCATATAGCCTTCTGATAATTCTGTCATGGCAAAAGGGTTTGCTTCTGCATGTATTGCTGTTGCAGTAAAAGCCGAAACAACTGCTGTACCTATTGCTGCAGCTAAAGGTGTTTTATTCATTTTTTTCATTTTTCTTCCTCTTAAAAATATAAATTATTTGTTATTACAAAATATTACCGCTTTGCGACTTATATAGTGTATACAGAGTTTCATATTTATCAAAATTTATTATTCTGTTTTATCTTTAAATTCACACAGATCCTCTATAACACAACTTTGACATCTTGGTTTTCTAGCAATACAGGTATAGCGTCCGTGTAAAATTAGTAAATGATGCGCATTAAGTTTATGCTGTTTTGGCACCCCCTTTTCCAATTTGTTTTCAACCGCTAATACATTTTTTCCTTTAGCCAGTCCCGTTCGATTTGATACCCTAAAAATATGCGTATCTACAGCAATTGTTGGCTGTCCAAATGCGGTATTTAATATAACATTTGCTGTTTTACGACCAACTCCAGCTAGGGCTTCGAGTTGCTCTCTATTTTTGGGGACTTCACCATGATGGTAATCTATTAGGCGTTGACAAAGCTTTATAATATTAGCCCCTTTGGTATTGAACAAACCTATTGTTTTTATGTACTTTTTAAGCTCATATTCACCCAGATTTAAAATGGCATGAGGCGTGTTTGCAATAGGAAATAATAATGCTGTCGCTTTGTTTACTCCTTTATCGGTAGCCTGGGCAGACAAAACCACAGCGATCAGCAATTCAAAAGCTGAAGAATATTGCAATTCAGTTTCAGGGTTTGGAATAGCTTCGGCTAAACGATCAAAAATGATCAAGCGTTTGTCTTTATTCATTTTACCCAATCAATTTAACAAGGTCTTTAAACTTGCTAGGTTCGCTTTTCCGCGTTCTTTAATAACTTCTGCTGCTAATTGGTTTTTATTATTCCATTCTAGGTCTTCTTCAGGTAATTCACTTAAAAAACGACTGGGTTCACATTCAGTTACTTCGCCATACCGTTTTCGGTGTGTGCAATAACTTAAAGTACAGCTTTTTTGTGCTCGCGTGATCCCCACATAGGCAAGTCGCCTTTCTTCTTCAATATTATCTAACTCTATACTACTTTGATGTGGCAAAATATTTTCTTCTATGCCGATAAGAAAAACATGAGGAAACTCCAAACCTTTTGAAGCATGTAAAGTCATTAAACTCACTTGATCACCCCTCCCCTCTTCCTCACTGTTTCTTTCCAAAATATCCATTAACATCACTTTTGATATGATTTCAGACAAGGTTCTTTCTTCATCCGCCTCATTACTAGCAATGCGTTTTAACCAGGCAATCAAATCATATACATTTTTAGTTTTACGCTCAGCTGCCGCTGTTGTTTTACTATTTTCAATTAACCAGGCTGCATAATTAATCTGCTCTATAAATTGGTCAATCGCTTCAAAGGTATCACTTTTATTGATATTTTCTGCCATATTGCTTACCCAGTTTGCAAACTTTTCTATTCGCTGAATAGTATTTTCTGGCAATATTTGTCTTAGTCCTAATTCAAAACAAGCAGTAAACAGACTCACTTGCCTTTTATTAGCATAGACAGATAACTTTTCTAATGTGCTTGGGCCAATTTCTCGTCGAGGGGTATTAATAATTCTAAGAAATGCCGCATCATCATCTTGATTAACAAATAAACGCAAATAAGCCAAAATATCTTTAATCTCAGAATAGGCAAAAAAGGAAGTGCCACCGCTGATAAAGTAAGGCACATTATTTTCTCTTAAACTGCCTTCAAATAATCGAGATTGATGGTTTCCTCTATATAAGATGGCATAGTCTGCATAACTCCCTCCTTGTTTAAACTTATGATGAATAATTTCTGCCACAATTTGTGCTGCTTCTGCGCGATCATTTTTATGACACATTACCTTTAAAGGTTCACCAAAACCTAAATTACTCCAAAGTTTCTTTTCAAAAACATGAGAATTATTACTAATCAATTGGTTGGCTACTTTAAGAATTCGCCCTGCTGAACGATAGTTTTGCTCCAGCTTAATCACTTTCAATCGAGAATAATCTTTTTTTAGCTGAGATAGGTTTTCAGGTTGAGCACCACGCCAAGCATAAATAGACTGATCATCATCACCCACTACTGTGAATCGCCCCAAATTTCCAGCTAATAGCCGGACTAACTGATATTGGGTAATATTTGTATCTTGATATTCATCCACTAATAAATAACGAATTTTATTTTGCCATTTTTTTAAAACATCAGCGCTTTTCTGAAAAAGTAGCACAGGCAATAAAATCAAATCATCAAAATCAACCGCATTATAAGCTTTTAAATGTCGATTAAAATCTTGATATAACAAGGCGGTCAAATGGTTTTCATCAGTAGCCGTACTAATTGCTTGTTCTGGAGTCACCAACGCATTTTTCCAATCAGCAAATTGTTTATTGTAAAATTCGATGGCATCACTGTCATAATCAGATGAACTATAAGCAATCAAGTTGCGTAATAAAGTCAGTTTATCTTGTTCATCAAATAAGGTTAGAGCTGACTTGTACCCCAGTACTTGATATTCTTTTCGTAAAATATCTAATCCTAATGAATGAAAAGTAGAAACCCGTATACCTCTGCTTTGTTTACTATCCAGTAATTTTGCCACCCTTTCTTTCATTTCTCTGGCGGCCTTATTAGTAAAGGTTAATGCAACTATATTTCTAGCCAGTGTTCCTTGTTTGACAAGGTAGGCTATTTTCTCTGTAATAACACGCGTTTTACCACTACCTGCACCTGCTAATACGAGTAAAGGATGATCAATAATTTTGACAGCCGCCTGCTGTTGAGCATTTAATTTGATCATTTATTTTATGACTATTTTCCTATTGGATTTAGACGTTCATCGCTTTTAAGTGTATTGATTAATTCTTTTAATAAATTCCCCATTTCCCATTTCCCATTAAACAACCAGCTTGTGATCTTGCCCTTAATTTTCCATTTTCCATTTTCAATTGGCTTTTGATCCGCCCTTAATTTTCCATTTTCAATTTTCCATTTTCAATTGGCTTTTGATCTTGCCCTTAATTTTCCATTTTCCATTTTCAATTGGCTTTTGATCTTGCCCTTAATTTTCCATTTTCCATTTTCAATTGGCTTTTGATCCGCCCTCAATTTTCCATTTTCCATTTTCAATTAGCTTTTGATCTTTCCCTTAATTTTCCATTTTCAATTTTCAACTTTCAATTTTCCATTGGCTTTTGATCCGCCCTTAATTTTCCATTTTCCATTTTCAATTTTCCATTTTCAATTGGCTTTTGATCTTGCCCTTAATTTTCCATTTTCCATTTTCCATTGGCTTTTGATCCGCCCTTAATTTTCCATTTTCCATTTTCAACTTTCAATTAGCTTTTTGACCTTCCCCTCTCATAGGCTGCCAACTGCTCTGGCGTTGCTTTTTGTTGATATTTCTCCTTCCATTCATTATAAGGCATACCATAAACATGCTTTCTTGCATCTTCATAATCAAAATCTATTTTCAGTTCCAGTGCAGATGCAGCCAACCATTTAGCCAAACAATTTCGACAAAAACCTGCCAGAATCATCATCTCTATATTTTGAACATCTGTGTTTTTCTGCAAATGTGAAGTCAAGCGCCTGAAGGCTGCCGCCTCAAGCTCAGTTTGTAACGCCTTGTCCATATCATAACCCCCTGAAAATTATCATCTTAGCAGAAAGCTAAAATCACTTATTCTAAAATAGGTTTCTATTTTAGAATAAGTGATGAAAATAATACACCAACAAACACACGCAACTTTCGCACTGTTGATCTTTATGCAAAGGAAATCACTCAGCCATTGCAAAAACAATTTTCCGACCTTATATCTACAATTAATTTCTTTACTTAAATAAAATAGTAAGCCCCTGTATATGAAGCAACTCATTGAATTTATCCCCGTTATTTTATTTTTCATCGCCTTTAAACTGTATGATATTTATACTGCAACTGCTGTGGTTATCGTTGCTACAACCATTCAAGTTATTTTTACTTGGTTTAAATACAAAAAAGTAGAAACCATGCAGTTGATCACTTTAGGGCTTATTTTAGTCATGGGCAGTCTTACCTTATATTTACAAGACGAGCAATTTATTAAATGGAAATTGACTATTATCGAATGGTTGTTTGGTATTGCTTTCTTAGGCAGTCAATTTCTAGGCAAAAAACCCTTTGTTGAACGCATGATGGGGGCTAGTCTTGAATTACCAAGTTTAGTCTGGAAAAGATTAAATTTAATCTGGGCGACTTTCTTTATTAGCATCGGATTTATTAATATCTATGTGATGAAAAATTATAATACCAGTGACTGGGTTACCTTTAAAACCTTTGGCGTACCAGGTCTTATGCTTGTTTTTATTCTTGTTCAAATGATTTTTATTTATAAATATATCCCTACAACGGAGGAATAAGATCATGTTATATGCCATTCTTAGTGAAGATGTTCCCGATAGCCTTGAAAAAAGAAAATCAGTCCGTCCTGCTCATTTAAAACGCTTGCAAGAACTGCAAGATGGTGGCAAGTTAATTATTGCAGGACCACACCCAGCTATTGATAGTAATACACCTGCTGAAGCGGGCTTCACTGGAAGCCTAGTAATTGCCGAGTTTGCCGATCTGAGGGCAGCACAGCAATGGGCTGATGTGGATCCTTATGTAGAAGCAGGCATTTATGCTAAAGTTTCTGTTAAACCTTTTAAGCAGACCTTCCCACAATGATAGCTGATCTTATTAAACAACAATTAACTACTGCTCTTAAACCTGATTCCATTGAACTCATTGATGATAGTGCCGCTCATGCAGGTCATGCTGGAGCAAAAGGCGGGGGGCATTATAATGTCACTATTGTTGCACAAATATTCGATGGAAAATCTCTGCTACAAAGACACCAACTTATTTATCAAGCCCTCAGTGAACTCATGAAAAAAGACATTCATGCGCTGGGTATCAATGCATTAACCCCTTCTGAAAACACATAAGGATCTAACAAAATGAAAAAAAGAATTATCCCTCTTATTATTGCCAGTAGCTGTATTTTATCAGCCTGTACAGCAGAAGAATCTGCGACAGAAAATAATACATCTTCTACAGCTATTACGGTTGTAAAAGAAGATGCTATCGCTATTGTCAATGGTAAATACATCAGCAAAGCCTCACTTGCACAACTAGAACAAGAAATTAACCAACGCTCTCCTAATCACACCTTCCCAAAAGAAAAACTGATTGAAGAGTTAATTCAACGTGAATTATTAACTCAAGAAGCGATCAACAAACAATTAGATAAAAGTGCCGAATACACTGAACGCCTACAGACCGTTAAGGACTCATTATTGTCACAAGCTGCTATTCAGAATTTTTTAAAATCAAACCCCGTGACTGATGCCGAGTTAGAGGCTGAATATAATAAAAATATTTCAGTGTCCGGCAAAGAATACAAGGCCCGTCACATTTTGCTTAAAAGCGAAGAAGAAGCCAAAATAATAATCAAAGAATTAGTAGCAGGGGCTGATTTTATAGCATTAGCGAAAGCAAAGTCTAGCGGTCCATCAGGACCAGAAGGTGGTGACTTAGGCTGGTTTTCAGCAGCACAAATGGTAGTCCCTTTTTCTGAAGCGACTATTGCACTAGAAGATGGTAAATTTAGCACTGAACCTGTTAAAACTCAGTTTGGCTGGCACATTATCTTAAAAGAAGCCAGCAGAGACCCAACGCCGCCTTCATTCGCATCGGTAAAAGAAAAAATCCACTCAACTTTACAACACGGAAAAATGCAAGGATTTATAGCGGGTCTACTCAAACCAGCAAAAATTGAAATTTTATTAGCTAAAGAAGCTGAAGTAAAAGCACCTGCTGACACTGCTACAGGTGATAAAAATAGGACTGAAGCTACCAATAAAACAACAGAAACGGTAATCGACACAAAAAGTAGCGCAGAAGAAATACAACAAACAGTCACTGAAGCTGAGTCAACAACAAAAAAATCAGTCTCTGATACAGCAACAAAAACACTTGAAACTGTGACCCCCTTAAATTAAAGTCAAAACCCCTATTGCATCATTTCTTTGTTGTAATAGGGGTTATACTTCGCGTGGTCACGGATGCAGATTTATTGGCATGAGTGCTTTTGATTTAATATCAATTTTGGTGTTGTTTATGGGAGGGCTGGGATTGTTTATTCGCTCTTTAAAAGCCAGTGAGAGAGAATATTAATAGACCTGCTATTGCTAATGATGGTGACCATGCCCGTGGTCTTGAGCAAATGCTCTATAGCTACAGCCATCACATTCCATCATAAGTTTGTTTTTAGGCTGTTGTAGAGCCTTAACATTGTCATCTAATAAGCTGTATATTTCTGCTTCAAAACCTAAATAATGCCCCAAGCCAAAGCGTATTTGAGGGTATTGCTTTTGCAAATATTTAAACTGTTCGGAAATTCGGCTGATGAGGATGCCAGTAAATAAGTAATAAGGCAGGATGGTGATTTGTGTCATGCCTAATTTAACCTGTCTTTGTACCACTGTTTCTAAACGAGGATAAGTAATCCCTGTGAAGGCAATATCAATCAGTTCATGATCTCTTTCTTCCTGCAACCAGCGGGCTAATTTAGCGACCTCACCATTGGCTATTTTATCGGAAGAACCACGACCTAATAGAATTACGCCAGTAGTTTTTGGGTCAGGCATGGCTAAAGATGCCATGGTGCGTCCTAGTTGACGCTTTACAGCTGCTAATAGTTTCATGCTCACACCGAGGTGTTTTCCATAAATAAACGCAATATGAGGGTGTCGTTGTCTGGCTTTTTCCAAATGTTCAGGAATCTCCATCTTTACATGACCTGCCGCATTTAAAATTAAAGGAATGACAAGTACCTGAGTGGCATTATTTGCCGCTCTATCGAAGCCCTCATCAAGTAAAATATCAGCAAATTCAATATAGCAAACTTCAATTCGCCAATCAGGGTGTTGCTTTTTCCATTGGGTTGAAAATTTTTCTATTTCACTGTTTCCATTAAAATCACGAGAACCGTGTGCTACTAATAAAATTGTTTCTGTCACCATGACTCCAGTCATATTAAATGCGTTTAATTTTTTTCTGCTTTGCGAAATCGGTGGGTAAAACTTGCATCGTAAAGTTTTGATTTGGCTAATTCAGTCCAGTTTCTTGCGCCTAGCGTAGGGCTGGCAATAATCATTGCCTGACTATTAATGCCAGCTTGTTTACATTTCTCTCTGATATTGTTTAAAGTGCCACGAATAATTTGTTCTTCACCTGGCCAACTTGCTTTATGAACCACAAGAATTGTTGCGTCTTCTGCCCAGCCAGCAGCTATTAAAGCAGTTTGTATTTTTTTAAGCAAGGTAATAGAAAGGTAGAGACAGAGGGTACAATGATGCCTGGCCAGCTCTTCTAAAGATTCGCCTTGTGGCATTGGTGTTCTTCCTTCTACCCGAGAGAATATGACAGTTTGGGTCACTTCAGGTAAAGACAGTGTTTCTACCGCAACAGCAGCAGAAGCCATTGCTGAAGTGACTCCAGGAACTACGGCAACATCAATACCTGCCTTGTCTAAGGGTTGGATCATTTCAATTAAAGCACCATAAAGACTGGGGTCACCTGTTTGCAAGCGAAGAACAGTGGCATTAGTCTTTGCTTTATTAATTAACCAATCGCAAATTTGTTCTAAGGTCATGCCTTTTGAATCTTGAATATCGCAGCATTCATTGGCCCAAGTCATGGCTGCTTTAGAGACCAGAGAGCCTGCAAATAAAATAGCATTCGCTTGTTTTATCAGTCGTTGTGCTTTTAGAGTTAATAATTCTGGGTCGCCCGGACCTGCGCCCACAAACCAAATTTTTGGCATAATTTTTCCAGTGAAACTATTTTTTTAGGTGAGTTGCTAATTATTCCGCCTACCTTGTTTGCGGTGCTTGAAAGTAATGATGTCTATATTTTACTAATTTCTTTGTGAATAAAAAATCATGGCTTGTTTTTTTATTCACTTTATAACGATATTGGAACCACTAAAGTTTATCTTTTCTGCAACAGCTATTCCTTTTTCATCAACGATACCTGCATTTATTTCCAACATATACTTAGCCTTTTTATTGGAGCTATGTATAGGACAAGGCTCTTTATCGCAAGATTTAAGGTCTTTTAATATTGAAACGATTTTTCCCTCTGCCGAAATATAGATAATGTCTAACGGAATAAATGTGTTTCTCATCCATACCCGCTGTATGACTTCCTCATCAAAAACAAACAACATGCCTTTATTGGGTGCAAGGTATTCTCTAAACATCAAGCCAATAGTTCTTTGCCTTTTGGTTGATGCCACCTCCACCTCAATAGTAAAATTATGCGCTATAAAAACAAGCTGTCCATATCCAAATTTTTTATATTTTTCTTCGCCCTGACTACTCAACGAAATAGCCAGTAATAAAAAGGATAAAAGTATTTTTTTAGAATTTTTTATAGCATACATAACAAGAAATTCTCAAGCGCGGTCAAAAGGAAAAGGCATAACTTCTTTTAATGAATTACTATTTGTTAAAATCATTAATAATCGATCAAGACCTAATGCAATACCGCTACATTCAGGTAAGCCAGCACTTAACGCATCTAAAAAATACGGGTCTTTTTTTACTAACATCATACCTTTCGACCTTCTTACCTCATTTTCCTGATCAAAACGCCTTTCTTGTTCATTTCTATCCGCTAATTCTAAAAATCCATTAGCTATCTCAATGCCTTTAATAAAAACCTCAAATCTATCAGCTATGGCTGGATTATCAATATTTATTCTGGATAATGACGCTTGAATAGCAGGGTAACCATAGACTATACAAAGATGATATTGCTCAAGTTCGGGTTGAATTATATGACTAAAAATAAAATCCAGCCACATTGAATGATCATTTTCACAAAGACTAATCGCATCGGTTAAATTATTATTTTCTGCATAGGAAATATAACTTTGCAAACAAAAATTACATGGGTTTAAAGCAGTAATCTCTTCAAATAATGCAGAGTAAGTCAATACTTTAATGTTTGCTGTTGATTCATTTTTTTCTAACACATAAAGCAATAGCTCTATAGTTTCATCCATTAATTGCTGCAAATTATAATCGATCCTATACCATTCCAAAATTGAAAACTCAGGATTATGAAAGCGACCAGACTCTCCATTCCTGAATGCTTTACATATTTGATAAATTGAACCGCTACCAGCCGCTAGCAATCGTTTCATTGCAAACTCAGGTGATGTCTGTAGATACATCTGCTTGTTATTTGGACTGCAATGATAAGCACTAGAAAAAAAATCCAATTGTGGATCGGTACCTGTTGAATGACAAAGCAAGGGCGTTTCTACTTCCAGTACTTTTCTTTGCTCAAAAAATGCCCTGATTTTTGACAACATTTGAGCTCTGCATTGCAACTGTTTTAAATTACATGCAGGTGCCCATTGACCATTCATTACTACTCTTTTACTCGAGATACATATTCGCCTGTACGCGTATCCACCTTGATCATTTCACCAATTTGGACAAATAAAGGGACTCGTACAACGGCTCCTGTTTCCAACGTAGCTGGTTTTCCACCTCCTCCAGAAGTATCCCCTTTTAATCCTGGGTCAGTATCGGTAATAGATAATTCTACAAAATTAGGCGGTGTCACAGATAAAGGTAAATCATTCCATAATGTCATGGTGCAAATAGCCTGATCCTTTAACCATTTAACAGAATCAGCAACCGCATTTTCATCCGCCTGATATTGTTCAAAGGTGTCGGCCATCATAAAATGCCAAAAGTCACCATCACAGTATAGATATTGAATCTCAATATCCACAACATCAGCACTTTCTACAGATTCACCTGATTTAAACGTACGCTCTACAACCCGTCCCGTTTTCAGGTTTCTAATTTTGACTCTGCTAAAAGCCTGGCCTTTACCAGGCTTAATAAATTCATTCTCAATAATGGCACATGGGTCTGCATCCAGCATTATCTTTAAACCTGCTTTAAATTCATTAGTACTATACTTAGCCATTTTTTCCTCGAATAAACAAATAACATTGAAACCATTATAATTTAGAGAACTCAGAATACATCACCGATATAAACATTGTTAGATTTATCCCACATTTATGAGAAATCGTGCAAGGTGCATAGCCTGAAAATTTAGCAACTATGGTATGCTTGCTGTTATGAAGGTAATTTTGATGTGTGTTGTTTAAATCGTCCCTTTGATGACCAAAAACAAGATAGAGTACATCTTGAAGCAGAAGCTATCATATCCGTTCTAAACCATATAGATGAAGGAGAATGGGAGCTTGTTAGTAGTGATGCAGTTATTTACGAAATTAATAAAACTGTTGATGCAGAAAGAAGAGAAAGACTACTATCCATAAATAATAGTGCTCAAAGCTATGTTGTAGTTGATAAAACGATATTTGAAAGAGGAGCAGTTATCCAAGAAATGGGATTTACTACTTATGATGCTATGCACATAGCTTGTGCTGAGTCAGTTCAAGTGGATATATTTCTTTCAACCGATAAGAAACTGATAAATAGAGGGTTAAAAAACAAAAATAAACTATTTATTGCAATAGACAATCCATTAGCATGGATACAAAAGGAATTCTAAAAATGAATATACAAGCAATGAGCTTCAATGAAATAAGAAGAACAGGAATTGAAGCGTTAACAGAAAAATTAGGTGCAGTTGGCATGATTCGTTTTCTACAGCAAAACAAAACTGGATACGGTGACTATACGGAAGATAGAGAAGAAATACTAGGAAACCCTAGCCTTGAAGAAATATATAACGGCATGAAAAATAGTAAAAAAATCTAACAATAGCTTCCAGTCGACTACCATAACCGCTTCGCCTTGCTATTGAACAAAATAGAGGGCAATCTAAGCAGTTACGGAGTACGCTGAGTAGTTACGTTCACTATAAAGATAAAAAATTGCACTATCCTATAAAAAACTGGCAAGAGGAATTAGCAGGGGGCTTTAATAATATTGAAGAACTATGCCATTATTTAGATATACCCTTTGATGATTCAAACCCTAAATACGACTTTCAACTACGCGTTCCACGGAATTTTGTAAAGAAGATGAAAAAAGGGGATAGTAACGATCCTCTGTTAAAACAAGTATTGCCAATAACAAAAGAGAGGCTTAATTTAACGGGATATAGTAGTGACCCTGTTGCCGATATAAATGCTATTACTGCACCAGGTATTATTGATAAATACCAAAACCGTGTGCTTTTGATTACCACAGGCAGTTGTGCCATTAATTGTCGCTATTGTTTCCGAAAAAACTTCCCCTACGCCGATTTCCAGATCAGTAGCAAAAAACTCGACCTAGCTCTACAATACATTCAAGACCGCACGAATATCACCGAGGTCATTCTCAGTGGAGGAGATCCCTTATTACTCAATGATGAAAAATTATTTAGCCTAATGCAGAAAATTGAACATATTGATCATATTAAACGCATTAGAATACACAGCCGAATTCCAATTGTGTTACCTAGCAGAATAACGCCCGAGTTTTGCAAGCAACTCGACACACTCAATAAATCAATCATCATGGTTATTCACTGCAACCATAAAAACGAACTCGATAATGCTGTAGAAGTTGCTTGTAATAAACTCCGTGATAAAAAAATAACCTTACTTAACCAGTCTGTGTTATTAAAAGGAATTAATGACAATGCTGAACAGTTATGTGACTTGAGTGAAAAACTATTCACCTTTGGGGTTATGCCTTATTATTTACATTTATTAGATAAAGCGCATGGCACTGGACATTTTGAAGTCAACGAAAAAATGGCTTTATCACTGATGAAACAAATTAAAACCCAATTACCAGGATATCTTGTACCTAAACTGGTAAGAGAAGTCGCAGGCGCTAAAAATAAAATACTTATTGCTTAGAGAACTCAGCAAAATAATTTGTCTTTTTCTGCCACCCTTTATTCCTTTATTCTTACCACCCTACCCTAAAAATTAGGGTAATTTAAAATTGATCATAATGTCCACCAATAGCAAAGATATAAATATAGTCTTTATCGTACTTATAAATAATGTGGTCTTTCTGGCTTATGCGACGAGACCACAAAGCAGAGAGATTATGCTTTAATGGCTCAGGTTTTCCAGTTCCAGTGCGTGGATAGTCACCGAGCATTTCCTTTAACAAACGACACAGTACCTTGTGTAGCTTTTTGTCTTTTTACCTAAGTTCTTTGTATGTAGCCCAAGTATTACCTTCAAATACCAGTGATCTCATCTAGCTCTCCAGCAGTGAGCTTGTATCCTTTGTTTTTTGCATTAGTAGCAGCAGAGGCGGCTATTTGCTTCATTAAGTCATTGTTTTGCAAAACATATAATGTTTCTTGTTCACGCTCCCAATCGTCTGTGCTTAAAACAACAAAATCATTACCATTTCTGCGCCTAACCTTTAACGGCAAATGTTGTGTAACAACTTGTTCCACAAAGTTTTTTAGGTTTTCTCTAAATTTATTTACACTTATACTGTTCATATCATTCACTATAAATCGTACTGCAAATCCGTACATGGTGGCAGTAAAGCCCTAACGAATAAGGATTAGATTGTGGTTCGCTTCGCTCTCACAATCTAATCCTTATTCGTTATGCTTTGATTTCATCAATTGATAATATTTGTCTACCGTGCCTAACCGTAAGAATTGAAACAATCTCATTTTGTAATCTATAAATAATACGGTAATTACCATGTATTATTTCTCGAAAATCATCTTGCTTTATTTCAGGAACAATATGCCCACTCTTCGGAAACTTTTCTAGTCGTTCAACGATTTGGAATGTTGATTCAACCCATTTTTGAGCCGAATTTGGACTATCCTGAGCAATGTATTGTGCTATTTCAGCCACACGGTCAATTGCTAACGGAGACCAAATTATTTTCACCTTTCAAGCCTCTGTAATACTTTCTGTTTCGCATCACTGTGGCCAACGCCGTTTCCAGCCTCTAACTGAGAAATGGAGGTTTGTATATCTTCCAGTAATTCAATTTTTTCTTGCATTGCCTCAAATTCGCCAACATCCAATAAAACGCCAACACCTTTTCCATGTTGAGTAATTATTAAAGGTCTTTTAGTATCATGAACCTGTTTTACAAAAGATGCCACGCCTGAACGAAACTCAGACATGGGTCTAATATCTTGCTCTATGATCATTCTACGCATAGTTGTACCTTAAACTTTACAATATTAGGTACAGTATATAGCACCAAACTATCTGATGGGCGATTTTAAAGCATAACCTTACAAAATTCTCATGCTTAACTTTATGCGTCGTTGACGTATATTTGTTCTATGGTTATTATTGAAACGTCAATTTTTACAAAACGAATAAAAGAACTAATGAAAGATGAGGAATACCAAGAGCTTCAAAATACATTAGTTGCTTACCCCGAGTCAGGTAAACTTATTCAAGGAAATGGTGGTCTCCGAAAAAATACGCTGGGGAATTGCAAGTAAAGGTAAGCGAGGCGGTGTTAGAGTCATTTATTATTTTGCTAACAGTAAAAAACAAGTTTTTATGCTCATGGTTTATGCAAAAAATGAGCGTAGTGACTTAACTAAAGAACAATTATCCTTTCTTAAGAAAGTGGTTGAACAGGAGTTTAAAAATGAATAATGAATTGTTTAATGAATTACTTAGTAGCGTTGAAGAAGCTGGCGAAATTATGCGAAGTAAAAAAAATGTATCTAGAGAGTTTAATTTTGCCGAGCCAGATGTAAAAACAATTAGAGATCAAGTTGGTTTTTCACAATCAAAATTTTCGCCCTTAATTGGTGTAAGTGTTAGAACTTTACAGAATTGGGAGCAAGGTCACCGTCATACAACAGGTCCTGCAAAAGTATTATTAAAGTTGGTTCAATCAAACCCTGAGTCAGTTTTTAAAGAGCTTCATGGTCATCAGTGATAACAAAAAAAATCAAACGGGCGGCTAAAAGCGTCAAAAGAAAAAGTTATGATAAAAGTAGCTTGTCCCCGTTATTTTACATGATGGCAGTAAAGCCCTAACAGAGAATATAAGGGGACGCTACCCTTTTATTTCAAGCTGGATCTGGGAACGAACAAAAAAGAGTAGCGTCCCCTCCCCTTTTCCCAGAAAACAAGTTACAGAATTGCTTTGTTGTGCTGTTTAGAATTTGTACAATGTTGGTTTAGAACTCGATGGTCGCACCCATACGTGCACCGATATCACCTCCGCTGGAACCATAACCAACGCCACCGTTGACCGACCAGTATGAATCTATACGGGTAGCAAAAGAAAAGGCAACCGCGGTTTCGCTATTGTAGGTGCCGACACCGATAGATAGATTGAGGCTTTTGCCTCTGGAAATCGATGGTGCTTGCATCGCCATGGACATCGCTATACCTGCTGACAGATCGCTTTCCAATTCATCTACTTTTTGATTCAAACCGTCGATACGTCCGCCGAGTGCTGCATCCGCTCTGGCGAGGTCGGTGTTGTCAGCCATTCTTGTATCTCGTTCGGTATTGATACGTCTACTGAGAGCGGCGTCCCCTGACGTTCTAGCTCCTGTTTCAGTCGTGAGATCAGCGCGGAGATCGGTGCTCTTTGTTTCTTCTGTACTAAGACGAGTGGCGAGAGCGGCGACCTCTGACGTTCTAGTTCCTATTTCAGTATTGAGATCAGCGCGGACAGAGGTGCTCTCTGTTTCTAGTGTCCCGACACGTCCACCGAGAGCGGCGACCTCTGACGTTCTAGTTCCTATTTCAGTATTGAGATCAGCGCGGACAGAGGTGCTCTCTGTTTCTTCTGTACTAAGACGAGTGGCGAGAGCGGCGACCTCTGACGTTCTAGTTCCTATTTCAGTATTGAGATCAGTGCGGACAGAGGTGCTCTCTGTTTCTAGTGTCCCGACACGTCCACCGAGAGCGGCGACCTCTGACGTTCTAGTTCCTACTTCAGTATTGAGAGCAGCGCGGACAGAGGTGCTCTCTGTTTCTAGTGTCCCGACACGTCCACCGAGAGCGGCGGCCTCTGACGTTCTAGTTCCTATTTCAGTATTGAGATCAGCGCGGACAGAGGTGCTCTCTGTTTCTAGTGTCCCGACACGTCCACCGAGAGCGGTGCTCTCTGTTTCTAGTGTCCCGACACGTCCAGTGAGAGCGGCGGCCTCTGACGTTCTAGTTCCTATTTCAGTATTGAGATCAGCGCGGACAGAGGTGCTCTCTGTTTCTAGTGTCCCGACACGTCCACCGAGAGCGGTGCTCGCTGCTTCTTCGGCAGTGAGACGAAGGCCGAGAGCGGTGCTCTCTGTTTCTAGTGTCCCGACACGTCCACCGAGAGCGGTGCTCTCTGTTTCTAGTGTCCCGACACGTCCAGTGAGAGCGGCGACCTCTGACGTTCTAGTTCCTATTTCAGTATTGAGAGCACCGCGGACAGAGGTGCTCTCTGTTTCTAGTGTCCCGACACGTCCACCGAGAGCGGTGCTCTCTGTTTCTAGTGTCCCGACACGTCCACCGAGAGCGGTGCTCTCTGTTTCTAGTGTCCCGACACGTCCACCGAGAGCGGTGCTCTCTGCTTCTTCGGCAGTGAGACGTCCACCGAGAGCGGTGCTCTCTGTTTCTAGTGTCCCGACACGTCCACCGAGAGCGTTCACCGCTCCGTCTACTGAGTCGATACGAAGGCCGAGGTCACTGTCCCCGTCCAAGCTGTCCTGTACTTCATTAGTGAGATCATCATCGAGTTGCTGGTTGGTCCGCGGCGGCGACTGCGCCTGTGCCACTTGTACGGATAACAGGAACGCTAACAATAAGCCCCCCCCCACAAACGGTAAGTATTTCTGTTGCTTGTTTTGTTTACTAAAAAGCATTGGCATCCTCCAATTGTCGATTAAACGCGACACGGGATAATCATCCCGCATCTGAAAGTAGTGTTGATTGTTAATCATGGCATCGGCACCGCCACGAGTTGCTATGTATTGTACAAGACACTTGTCAAAGATAGTACTAATTTAACCATAAAGCAATACTTTGTATAAGGCCACCCCCTTTGGCAGACGGCTAAAAGCGTCAAGAAACATGGCTTATACAGCGTGGCATAAAAATGGACAAAAAGAGTCGGAAGTAAATTTAAAGTGCCAATGGTATAAAATCAAGTTACTCTTGTATCTTACCCATCTGTACACTGATGTACACAATCCTTAACTTAATATAATGATTCACTTAGACTACCTACATGCGAGAATATAATCCAGACCCCGTTGCAAAAAAAGTCAGATATACTGCATCTATTATCTATCTTTTAGTTTTGGCGTTTATTGTGGGAGGTAGTTATATTAATCAACAAGACTCGTCGATTGAAAATACTATTGAGGAGGAGGAAATTATTTACAAAATGGATAAATAACTTGTTTCGCATTACCGCATTTAAAAAAACAGACATAAGTCGTGTTCATCCTACATAGTTCTAATAAAACAGAAAACTTGTTGGCACACTTGATAACAGTGATTGAAAACATGCCATTATCAAATCCGTTGACAGCAGAAACCTTTCTTATCCAAAGCCAAGGTATGGAGCGTTGGCTGTCTCAGCAACTTGCCAGTCATTTTACTATATGGGCTAATTATCAGTTTTTATTTCCTAGTAAATTTTTTAGTAGCCTTGCTGCAAAAATAGATTCTCAGCTTAATGATAGCTTCTTTGACAGAGAGGTTATGTTATGGCGATTTGAGAATTTACTACGTGACTTAGATCCACATATATATCCTCAATTACATCATTATTTAAGCGCAGAAAATGTAGCTTTAAAACGGTTTCAGTTATCCTGTCAACTGACACAGATGTTTGATCAATATCAAATAATGCGTCCTGATATGCTGGCACTCTGGCAACAAGGACATTTACTCTATGCTACTGATAATGAACGATGGCAACGTGCATTATGGAATCAAATTACCTCATCTATTGGCTACAAACATAGAGGTTCTTTGTGGCTGGATGTGATTAAAAAACTTAATCAGTGTGAAGAAGGTGTCTACGCAACAAAACTGCCAGAACGCATTTTTGTTTTTGGATTAAATACCTTACCTCCTTTGTTTTTAGATTACCTACAAGGCCTGTCCAGACACTGTGATATTCATTTATTTTTACTCAACCCTGCACAAGGCTATTGGGCAGATTTAGCTAATAAAAAATATCTGGCTGACGATGATACACAAGGCCATCCTTTGTTATCTACTTTGGGACAACAAGGTCGTGAATTTCAGCAAATGTTACTGGAGCAAGCCCACTTCAGCTACCAACCCGAAAGTTATCAAGCAGCAGATGTCCATAGTAATTTACAACAGTTACAAAATGATATTTTAAATAATCAACCCCCCCTTCAATCTTTAATTAATGACAAAAGCATTAGCATTCATGCTTGTCATTCTAGAATGCGTGAGGTTGAAGTATTAAAAGATCAATTGCTAGATGCCCTGGAACAAGATAGTAGTCTGGAGTTGCGTGATATTGTAGTTATGGCACCCGATATACAACAATATGCACCTTTTGTCTCCGCAGTATTCAATGATATTCAACATGCTATTGCTGACCGAAGTTTACGTCTAAGTAATGGCGTTTTAGATAGTTTTATTCGATTTTTATCCCTTTCACAAAGTCGCTTTGGGTGGCAAAGTGTAATGGATTTACTGGAACAACCTTTGGTGTTGCAGAAATTTTCCATTACTGAATCAGAGCTGGATCTGATTAAACATTGGGTTTCTCATACCCAAGTGCGTTGGGGCAAATCAGCCGCCCATAAAAAACAATTAGGCTTGCCTGAGTTTAGCCAAAATACTTGGCAAGCAACATTAGATCGCTTATTAATGGGTTACGCTGTAGGAAATGATGATGGCTTTATTGATGAGGTTTTACCTTACCCAGAAATAGAAGGTATTTCAGCATTAGTATTAGGCAGTCTTAATGACTTTATTCAATTGTTATTTAAAGCCAGTGAGGAGTTAAGCCAGGCAAGCTCATTATCACATTGGAGTCAGCGACTCTATTTTTATGCCGATCAATTGCTGTTAGCGAAAACATCGGCAGAACAAAGTCAGCAGCAACAATTATACCAATTGTTACAACAACTACAGGCACCGTCTCAATATCATACGGGAAAGCTAACACTGGATGTTATCTTGGTCTGGCTGGAAAGTCGTATGTCTGAAAGTAAATCAGCCACTGGTTTTTTGCGTGGTCAGCTAACTTTTTGTTCTATGTTACCAATGCGTTCCATCCCTTTTAAAGTGATTGCTTTATTGGGGTTGAATGAAGCTGAATTCCCTAAAATAGACCGCTATCCCAGTTTTGATTTAATGGGTCAAAATTTTCGTAAAGGTGATCGTTCCCGAAGATATGATGATCGCTATCAATTTTTAGAAATTATATTATCAGCCAGAAAGCAATTGATTATTACTTTCATTGGACAATCTAATCAGCATAATACTGAAATACCGCCTTCAGTAGTCATTAGTGAATTGTTAGATGTCATGGAAAATCATTATCAATTGACTGGGCTGATTTGTAAACATCCTCTACAAGCATTTAGCCCCCGTTATTTTATTGCCCAGTCTGAGTTATTCAGTTATTCGCAAAGTGATTGCCAAACAGCACAGTCCTTGCAAAAAAACCAGCCAACAATTGAACATTGGTGGCAGGAAAAACTTGAAGCCAAGGAAATAACCACATTAGATATTAATGCCTTATTTGCTTTTTATCGTCAACCTCAGCAATACTTTTTTCAACAACAATTAGGGCTTCGTTTTACCGGGATTTCAACCCAAATTGAAGAACGAGAACCTTTTTCTATTAATACACTGGATGCATATAGTATAAATCAGCAATGGATTGAACATTTGGTCACGGAACAACCTTTTTCTTTAAAAAAATTACAAGCACAAGGCTTGTGGCTTTCTGGGGCTGTGGGTGAATTAGATTTTCAACAACGGCAACAGTCCATTGAGCAATTTGTTGCTTTAATCAAGCAACAAGCACTGGAACAAAGACAAGATGATAGTCTGCTTGACTGTATGGTCGGTGACTATCGTTTGATTGGTAAACTGTCAAATATTTATCATCATGGAAGCCTGATTTATCGCTACAGCACATTAAAGGGTAAAGATTTTATGCTGGCATGGCTACATCATTTAATGATTAATCAAATACAAACACAAAATACCCATTTGCTATCAATCAATGAAAGTTTAATTTTTTCATCTGAGATGGCACAAACAGACCATTTAAAACAATTAATTGATATTTATATACAGGGCTTACAACAACCTCATACATTTTTTACTGAATCATCATTTGCATATATCAAACAAGCAAGCAAACTTAAACAAAGTAGTCGAGCATCAAAATCTGCAATGACGATGGCAGAAGACATGCTGTTAAAAGAAATAGGTTACGATAGGTATATGCAACAACTTTATCAAACTTATCAAAACCTTGAAACCTTGACAGAGATACTCGGTTCTAATTTTGAAGCACAATGCCAGAGCTTGCTATTACCTGTTTGGGAATCCATTCAATGCAGTCATACCATTTTCAAAAATAAATGATATTAGCTGCTGTCATTACTAAAACCAAACCACTGATCAAGAACAGAATGAATTTCATCAATGCCTGTTTTCTTTAACGACGAAAATAATTGCAATGATACGGAAACATCAATTTCTGACAATTCTCTTTGTACTTTTAACAAGGTATTTTTAGCGCTGCCAAAATTTAATTTATCGGCCTTGGTTAATAAAATATGTAAAGGCAGGCGAGTATGCTCACACCATTCAAGCATTTGCATATCAAATTCAGTCAGTGGATGTCTAACATCCATCACCAATACAATGCCACACAGAGCCTTGCGCTTATGTAAATAGTTTTCCATCATTTGATGCCATTGTTTTTTAACACTTAATGGTACTTTTGCATAACCATATCCTGGTAAATCAACAAACTTTCGTTCGCCATCAATTGCAAAAAAATTAAGTAATTGTGTTCTCCCTGGGGTTTTACTAATTCGGGCTAAAGCTTTTTGTCGAGTCAATGCATTAATTGCACTGGATTTTCCAGCATTTGAACGTCCAGCAAAAGCAACCTCTTTACCTTGATCTTCAGGTGCATCAATGAGTTTAGGCGCACTATTGATAAATTTAGCTTGCTGATAAACTGGATTCATCGTTCTCTCGCGATTAAAGTAAAATTCAGTTATTATATACTTCAACATGGTTAGGGTTGAGTAATTAATGCTAACTAATCTCTAAATATACCGACTCCTTAAGGGGAATATGATGCTCAAAAAACTACTTGTTTTTCCATTGACTCTTGCAATTTTAATAACGCCAGTATTGGTTCAGGCAAAAGGTAGTATTTCAGCAGGAAAAGCAAAAGTAGCTAACTGTGCAAACTGTCATGGAGAAAATGGTAATAGCATGGTGGCTACATTTCCAAAGCTTGCAGGACAGCATGAAGCGTATCTATTTAGGCAGTTAAAAGATTTTAAAGACGGTGAAAGAAATGCACCCATGATGGCAGCATTAGCCATGGCTTTGGATGAACGATCTATGCAAGATATATCGGCTTATTATGCATCTCAAACCATTTCAACTAACCTGCCTCCTGTTATATTTTCTGACGATGACGACGATGATGAAGCTGCTACTGAAAAGAATGCAGAAGAAGTTAAAGAGTTACTGCTATTAGGCGCTAATTTATATCGCAATGGTAATTTAAAATCTAAAGTTTCTGCTTGTATTGCCTGTCACGGCCCAAAAGCAGAGGGCAATAGACCTTCATCATTTCCGTCAATCAAAAGCCAGCATTCAGAGTATATAATTAAGGCATTAACTGACTTTAAAAAGGGAACTCGAAGTAATCTACCAGATAATATGATGCATTTGATTGCTAAAAAAATGACTGAGAAAGAAATCCAAGCCGTTGCTTTTCATATATCAATGATGAAGTAAATCGTCTCGTTTATTTTGGCAGATAATATATTGTCTGCCAAAACTTGCTGTTTTAGTTAAAAAATGTAACCCCTATGGGGTATTAGCCTAATACAGAGGCATGATGTCAAAAAAAACCGTATTCCACTACGTTGCATACAGGCTACAATTTGTAAAATATCCCTCTAAGCAAAATTGTTAAAACCCCCGTCATTTTTCTAAATCCATTGTTATCTACGGAGACTTATAAAATGTTTAAAAACATAGCATTTTTCATCTTATTTTCATTATCATCAGTTTTACATGCTGAGTCATTAAGTTACCAAACCTTATCACCCCCACAACCCACTAAAAATCAAGACAAGATAGAAATTATAGAGTTTTTTTGGTATGGCTGCCCTCATTGTTATAGCTTTGAGCCTGAATTGGCAGAATGGATAAAAACCATGCCTGAAAATGTTGAATTTATCCGTCAACCCGCAATATTTAATAGCTTATGGGGCAAACATGCAAAAGCTTATTTTGTAGCCGAGGCATTAGGTGTGGTTGATAAGGTTCATGCTGATTTCTTTGATGCCATTCAAAATAAAAAACAAAAACTGAGCAGTGAAGATCAAATGGCTGAATTTTTTATTGCCCATGGTGTAGATGAATCGGCATTCCACAACTCTTTTAATTCTTTTTTAGTCGATGCTAAATTACGTCAAGCCAAAGCTATGACTCCACGATATGGTATTACAGGTGTTCCTGCTATTATTATTAATGGAAAATATAAAACTAATGGGGCTTTAGCAGGATCACATAAAAAGATAATTGAAGTGATGAGACAGTTAATTGAGCAAGAAAGTCAGCTTAAATAATTTATCCCATTGAAAATGGCATTATTAGTGAATGCCCATATTATCGTTAAAATCAGCGTATGCGATCTACAAAAAGAACAATGAAAGCAAGCTAAAATGACTCTTTCTAAAATAGCTGCATAATGGAACAATTAACAGATTTAAAAGCAATTTTACACTCCAAACGGGCCAATATCTACTATTTGGATAAATGCCGAGTCATGCAAAAAGACGGTCGAGTATTATACTTAACCGAAGCCGATACTGAAAAACAGTATTGGAATATCCCAATAGCAAACACCACTTGCATATTACTAGGAACAGGTACATCAATAACCCAAGCTGCGGTAAGAATGTTAGCACAAGCAGGAGTGCTAATAGGTTTTAGCGGCAGTGGCGGCACACCTTTAATCGCCGCCAATGAAATAGAATGGCTATCACCACAAAGCGAATACCGCCCCACAGAATACATACAAGGCTGGATGCAGTTCTGGTTTGATGATGAAAAACGCCTGCAAGCTGCCAAACAGCTACAGCAAGCACGTTTGCAATACATGCAAACCGTTTGGTCTAAAGATAAAGACCTGCAAGCTGAAGGCTTTAACGCGAAAGATCCTGCATTAACCAAAGCCTTAACCAACGCCAGTGCAAAAATAGACCATGCACAAAAGGTGAATGCGCTTTTAACAGCCGAAGCACAACTGACCAAACAGCTTTACAAAATAGCGGTTAACAAAACCAAACACGGTGACTTCGTACGTGAAAGAGACTCTGTTGACACTGCCAATGGTTTTCTTAACCACGGCAACTACCTAGCTTATGGTTTAGCTGCCACCACACTATGGGTGCTAGGCATCCCCCATGGTTTTGCAGTAATGCATGGCAAAACAAGACGTGGCGCACTGGTGTTTGATGTGGCTGATTTAATTAAAGATACGCTCATACTTCCGTGGGCGTTTATCTGCGCCAAAGAAGGAGCAACAGAACAAGAATTTCGCCAGCAATGCCTACAAAACTTCACCCAACACAAAGCATTGGATTTTATGTTTGAGCAGGTGAAAATTATCGCCTTACAAGGTGATAAATAATAATGTGTTATATTGTGTACATTGTAATATATTTTGGATGTAACTTTAAATAAGGTAAAAATTATGACCACCACCATGACGATTAGACTAGATGAAACTTTGAAGAATCGTTTAAATAAACTAGCGGCTATATCCAACAGAACAAAGTCTTTTCTTGCCGTAGATGCGATAGAAAAATATATAGCATTAAATGAATGGCAAATGAACGAAATTAAAGAAGCTTTAATTGAAGTTGAAAACGGTGATTTTGCCAATAAAAAACAAATAGATGGTGTCTTCAATAAATGGTCATAGCAAAGAACACTAACAAAACATGACATCTCTAAATATCCGCTGGTTAAACAAAGCCTTAATAAACCTAGATGATGAAGCGCAGCACATAGCGACCGACTCTTTACCCGCAGCCAAAAAAATGGTTCAAAAAATTCGTATAACGGTTGAGTTATTGGGAAACAACCCATCATTAGGTCGCCCAGGAAGGATCACAGGCACAAGAGAATTAATAATTGATAATTTACCCTATATCATTCCCTATAGAGTACATAACCGTAATATAGAAATATTGCGAGTATTTCACACATCAAGAAAATTACCGAGTCGTTGGTAAATTATTATGATGGTCACCCTCGTATCACAATGCGAAAAAAAAGCCCTTAACAGAACAAGGCGCGTACTCGATGCCTTCGCCAACCGTATAGGTAACAACACATGGCAGACCGTCATAACAGCAGAAGGCCTGCAAGCGGTTAAGAAATTATTAAGAAAAACAGCGAGTAAAAATACGGCAGTGAGTTGTTTTTGGATTAGGAGCCGTAGTCGGAGTGAGCTTTTGTGGGTGGTGGGTCAGCAAGATAAATTTAATAATGAAGGTGTTGTGCCAGTAAACTATACTCAACAAGAAAAATTTATAGGGGAGATAATAATGGAAAAACAGTATGCGAATACAAAAAAGCAACCATTAGATCAACATTTATTTGCAGTGGGATATATTGCTTATTTGCTATGTAAAGAATTAGTAGACGATAACAAACTTGCCCACTCTATATTTGTAGCGGGTTGCTGGCATGATATGGGGAAGATTGATCCTAGTTTTCAAGTATGGCTTTCCAAAGAATTAAACAAGAAAGGTGTTTTAGATTTAGAAATACCAGAAACAGGGCAACATGATGATAAAAAGGCCAAAAACTACCCGAGACATAATGAGGTTTCGTTTTTATTATTTTATTTGTTAAATAAGCAAAAATTCTCAAATACAAAATTTATAGAATATGCAGAACATGCCATCTACTGGCACCATGACAAATGGTTTAGAGGGGTAGAAAAGGATGGAAAACCTAAAAGTTTTAGTCTTAATATGGTTCAAGAAAAAGTAGGTGTTGAAAATTTAAAGAAAATGTTTGAGGTAACAAGAGCCTTAACGCATCAAATTAATATAATTTCAGCAAGTTATTTTAATGATGAAAGCATGTTGATTGATCGAGCATACTCAACTCCGCAAGAAGAAAAATCTAGGATAATTGAAAAAGCAGGGTTGCCAGAATACAAATGGTATGTTGAAAAATCAAGTGTCAAGGCATATCAAGATAATATTTCAGAAAATGCAAAAAACAATATCGCTAGAACAACTGTTATTACAGCTGACAGACTGGTTTCTGCATTAAGTGCAGAAAGGCTTAACCAGCATATTGAAGAATCTTCCTTAGATGAATTACTTAAAGAAGCCTTATTAGCAGACAGAGGACTAAAAACAGATATTCAAACCTGCTTACAAGGGTTTGAAAAGCAAGACCCGGATAGCGATAGAAACAAACAACAAAAAAGGGCGGCATTCGATTTGTCGGATGAAGGATTATCCGTAGGTGTATTAAAAGGTCCCGCAGGCTGTGGTAAAACCAAAATAGCCTTAGAGTGGGCGGCTAATACCAATGCCAGAAAAATAATCTGGATTTGCCCTAGAGTACAAGTTTGCCAAGGCTTAGTTAATGACTTGATTAGCAAAGAATACTTACCTAATACTAAAATTGAAATTTGTACAGGTGAGTTTAAAATTATTTATGATACCACTACACCTAAAGGGCGAAAGACACCAGAGGGTCAAGAGTTTTCAGGGGATATTGTTTTAACCACCATTGACCAAGTAATCAATACTATTACTACGCATACAAAAATAACCTCTATTACAAGGTATGGAATAACGGGGTTAGTCCAATATATGAATTCTCATGTTGTATTTGATGAATATCACGAATACATAACCATGCCAGCTTTTAACCTGTTATTTGCTGAATTAGTCGAATGCAAAAAACTACAAGGTAAAAAAACCAATGTATTATTAGTCTCTGCCACACCAAATTTTTATTTTGTTGATGAATTATTAGGGATAAATAAAGCCGACATTATTGGTATTGATAGTTTTAATAACAGCCAATATAAAATTGAATTTAATCCCTTTGAAGAGGGCAAAGAGGAAAATAACCCACTCTATCAAACACAGCCAGACAACACGATTGTAATTAGCAACACAGCAATAACCGCTCAAAAAAGCTTTATTAAAAATCAGGCAAATGAAAAAGCACTTTTGTTTCATTCAAAGTTTACAAAATTAGACAAACAAGGCTTATTTGACAAGGTGTTTTCTACTTTTAAAAAAGGAGGGTCAAGAGAATACGCCGTTTTACGATCAGGCCCTATTGTGCAAGCCTCGCTTAATATAACCTGCGACAAAATGATTACAGAGTTGACCCATGCAGAAAACTGGCTGCAACGAATGGGCCGATTAGATAGGTTTGGTGATAACAAATTACCAAATTTATATATCACTGCTATTGCAGAAAAAACCAATAAATCTGGTATTAAGCAGATAGTAAACCCTGAAACCTACTCAAATTTCTTTAAAAGTACCAAAGCGTGGCATGAGTTTTTAAAAGACAAAATAAAGGATAACCCCACCGTGAGCATTAGCGAAATGTATCAAATATATCAAGACTTTTACGATGATGAAAAAAGTAGGAAGGCAATAGAACAAGACCTGCTAACAGCTTTAAAAAAGAGTGTAGATGTTATTAATGCCAAAGTAATGGATCCTGTCTCATTCCCCAATAAAAACAAACCTAAAGACGATAAGCCAAAAATTAAGAAAAACTCATTACGAGGAGATAACCGTTTTGTGCAAATGGCAGTGATGAACATTGGCAATAACAAAGAACAATTTCCTAATCAATATGCTTATGATGAAAATAATGAACAGGATTGTGAAGAACAAAATTTAACATTAAAAACAAGTCTAATTGAAGGGAGAGATTTTTCTGGAGAGAAAAACCCAGATAAAGATTTGTTAAGTGGTATGTTTAAAAGCCATTACAAAATTTTGTCAGATAAAACAGGGAAAGAGGTTAAAAAACCTAATAGTTTGTTTGAATACAAAAAAGAAGCGCGTAGTCCTGATAGTCCAATTTACGTCAGTTATACGCCTGAAGACTTAAAGCGGTTAAACGGTAATGATAGAACCGCAAGCCCTTATGCAATTTATTATGCAATGGGAAAAGAACAGCCTATCGGGGCTATTTCAATTAGTAATCTTAACGGAGAAAAATGATGGAAAAAATAAAAGGTATAAAAAGTGTAGATTTTAAAATTAAAGCAGTTGGCGAGGGTGTCGTTAATTGGAATGGCTCTACTCGGCTAAATGCATTAATAAAAGGTAAATATGTGCCCGTTAATAATCATTCTTTACCCAAATTAAGAGGATTTAAAAATCAAGTGACAAGAACCAAGGAAGGCGGTGATACCTTTGAGTCATACCTATGCGCTGAGGAAATAGACTTTACAAAAACCCCTCTTTATATCAGCCAAAACTGCATTCGTCACCATTTGTTTAAAGGGGAAAACTTTAACTTACAAGATCCAGAAGTAGCAAAAAACATGGAAAAATTATTATGCTCTATTACTGGATTAATGCGCGGGTATGTCATTCCTAAAAAAGAATATAAAAGAACCAGTGCTTTGTTAATTACTGATTTTAATGCAACAGAAGAGACTGCCAAAAATGGAAATTTTGAGCAAATGTCCACCTCTGGCAGTAAAGAAAAAACAAAAAATAAAGCAGGGGTAGAAAAAAGCAATTCAATGTTTTCAAAAACCACTTTTGGAGAGACCGAGTATGGGGCTTATGCCTCTATAAGTATTGAGCAATTACAGTTTATCTCGTTAGACGACCAATTTAGTCGTCAAACAATGGAGGTCAATAAAGAGAATGAAGCTAAAGAAGTTGCTTCTCAAATATCAAAATTTATACAGAACCTTGGCGGCAATGAAAATGCTGAGGCTGTTTATCATACAAATTATGTTAGAAAAGGTTCGATTTTTACTAATGAAAAGCATGGGGAGGAAGGAATATTATTGAATGATGATGCGATTGATGTCTTAATTGAACAAATGAAATATTTACTAGAAAATCTAAGCATTAGGCAAGCAAAAGGCTATATGTATGTTGATTCCATAGAAATGGATTATAACGATAGCGTGTTAGCAAAGGATATGTTTAGAATTAAAAGAAATGGCAGTACAGAAGGAAGTAAAAAAACAGCCTATGCCGTTTATTTTGAAGGTCTTTAATAATGAAGATTTATATTGAATATGATTCTTGTTGGCAAAATTCTGTGTTAGAAAATGAAAAAGAATATTTTAAGAAATTAGAGCCTGAGAAAGGTTATAAAAGAAAATTCAACAAATCTAAATCAGATGGTAACTTACAACAAATTAGTAAGAATACTATATTAGGTGTTTTATACCGATTAATTGGCGACCAAAGAACATTACATCAAATAAAAAAATCAGATAATCATTATTTTTCTGACATTGAAGATAATATTGATTTTGAAACAGATAAATCTTTTTCTTATGAAGAGCTGGTGATGCTTATAAATAAAGGGAATGATAAAGTAGGGATGGGGAAATATATAGGAGTTCCAAGGGATGATGCTAAATTATTTTTTTCAGAAAATTCTACTAAACTTTGGTCAGTTTTGTATTTAGATATTGATAAAATCATGTCTTTTATCTCAAGTTCTAAGATAAATGAATCAATTATAGGTACAAGTAGTCTACCAAGGGATTTATTAGAAAGAATCAATGTTATTGATACAAGCGAGCCATTAAAAGTAAAAGAAAGATTGATTAGTGAGGTTAAATCTAAAATTGAAAAAGCTAATATTAGTCTTAAGGAATTTGAACATGAATTGACTGGCTTATCAGAAACTGATGAAAAAGTTATTCAATCCAAAAACAAACAAATTGATAACAAAAAAATAAACATCTCTAACCTTAAAGATGAAATGTTACAAATTGAACACGATAAGAGTTTGGGTGATTTAACTGAAATGATAAATACAAGCTTAGTTATTTTAAAAAAAGAATTTCCTGAAATATATGCAACTAAAAAAAATAATGGGGAAGGATATATAAAGAATGGCCAAGTGTTTCAAATGAGTTTTTATGCAGCAGCTCTATATCTGCAAATTAAAAGGATGAAGCAAGCAAGAATTAATATAGAACCATTACTGAGTAAAAGCGGATTAATACAAGGCTTTTCAAAAAGAAAGTTTAATAGTGTTCGTGATTTTTTAAATCTATTGAGTACAGGCGGAGATAAAAAAACAGTTAAGACTCCATTCACGATAACTAAGACAAGCGGCAAGCTTGAAATTAATATTGATATAAATCGAGACAGGGCAAAAAAAATTAGAGGTATGATTGAAGATGCTGGAGTCTCCAGTTTTTATCTGGGTAAAAAAGGCTTGGCCTATATGTCTCAAGAAATAGATACAAGGGAGTTAAGACGATGAATTATTACATGGATATTGTTATAAAGCCCGATGCTGAAATGCGAGAAAATGTGCTGCTCAACAAAGTGTATAGCAAATTTCATAAAGCTTTGTTTGCTTTAAACTCAACAGCAATAGGCGTTAGCTTCCCTCAATATAAAGTGATGCTGGGTAATGTTCTCAGAATACATGGGGCAGAACAAAAACTGACTGAACTGCAAACAACAAGCTGGTTGGGAGGGCTAATCGGTTACTGTGATGTGAGTCCCATACAAGTGATTTCTAGCAAAGTTAGCTATAGAACCATTTCACGTAAACAATCCAATATGACGGAAGCAAAATTAAGGCGATTGGTTAAACGAGGCTCTATCGCTCAAGATGAAATAAAGCGATATAAAGCTAAAATATTTCAACAGGGTATGGATAATGCGTACCTTGAATTAGAAAGCACATCAACTAAACACAAGCATCGTCGTTACATTCAATTTGGAGAATTACAAGATACGCCAATAATAGGGGATTTTGATTCTTTCGGTCTGAGCAAAACTACCACAATCCCTTGGTTTTAACCTGATAACACCCATTGTAGCAATCTGCTACAATGTGCGTTAATTACACTTATTGTTGAGATTTAGATATGGCAAAATCAGCTTCTCCAATCCGTTTGCAAGCAGAATTAATGCAAGTGGCGGCAACAACAGCAAAGCGTTTTCATCGTAGTACGGCAGAGCAAATCGAATATTGGGCTGATCTAGGGCGAACGGTGGCATCAACCTTAGATCCCGATGTGTTGTTATCAGTTGCTTCAGGGTTAACGCTCATCAAAACTGAAGCAGTGATTAGCGCGCCTATTGACCCTGCTGTTGTTTTTCAAGCACTTGAAGACAATAGAAAGACGGGTGCATTACAGAAATCAGTAACAGCTAGTACCGTCCACTATCAAGCATCGACTACGCAGCTAGGTTGTTTAGAACAAATTGATTCAAATGGAAACTCAAGAATAGGACAGTTTGAAAATGGGCAATTTATCGAGCTAGACAGGTGAACGCTTGAAAAAAGCTAAACAACTTTGGCTTTTAGCTGGGGGAAATGGTGCAGGGAAAAGTACTTTTTATCGAACACAACTTGAGCCATTAGGTCTGCCCTTTATAAATGCAGATATTTTAGCCAAGCAACTGTTTTCTGAGCAAGCAGAACAACATAGCTATAAAGCAGCCAGAATTGCAGAAACAATGCGTTTAGATCTTTTGCAACAAGGGCGTACATTTTGTTTTGAAACAGTGTTTTCACATCCATCAAAAATTGATTTTGTCGCACAAGCAAAAACAATGGGCTATGAAGTTATCCTTATTTTTATTCACCTTGAATCAGTGCCACTCAATCAGGCGCGAGTCGCTCAACGAGTGAGCGAAGGAGGGCATAATGTACCCAAAGACAAGGTTGAAAGTCGAATTCCTAGAACACTGCAAAATATTAAACAGGTTTTGCCCTTATGTGATCGGTGTTATTTATTAGACAACTCACGATTAGATAGCCCTTTTCAACAGATAGCAGAAATAAAGGGTAACAGGCAGGTGATAGTTAAGTTTGACCCTCTTCCTGAGTGGGCAAAAGCTATGCTGACCGATTATCTCAACTAAAAACAATGGAAATGACCAAAGTTTTTTAAGCTCTTTAACAAAACAATAAAATCAATAAGTTACAACAGTTCGATATTTCATTGGTATTTTCGCATAAAAATGCCTAAATAACTGTTGTAACTCTTTTTTTGTGCTTTATACTGTTGTTCACTGCCGCACAGGCAGCTTAGAAAATTACTTGGTCAGTCGTCCCAACATTACCTGAGTTCACTGCCGCACAGGCAGCTTAGAAATTACATGTCATCATGGGGAATTCTTTTTGAGCGTTCACTGCCGCACAGGCAGCTTAGAAATATACTCTCAGCGAAAGCAGCAGATGCTCTGGTGTTCACTGCCGCACAGGCAGCTTAGAAATGTTATTTTTAAACAACAAAGATATTCCCAGATGTTCACTGCCGCACAGGCAGCTTAGAAAATTTGAGATCCTATTTAATGACATAGGAAAAAGTTCACTGCCGCACAGGCAGCTTAGAAAAGCTTTAGCTAAAACTGCTAAAAGCACTACCTGTTCACTGCCGCACAGGCAGCTTAGAAATGTTTCGTTATCACCTACATATCCACGGGTTAGTTCACTGCCGCACAGGCAGCTTAGAAATATGTTCTTCAATATAGAATTGCTTTCATTTAGTTCACTGCCGCACAGGCAGCTTAGAAATTGAAATTACCTCTTGGTAAAGTAGTTATGCCGTTCACTGCCGCACAGGCAGCTTAGAAATTTCTCTAATTTTTCTTGCTACAACTCGTTTAAGTTCACTGCCGCACAGGCAGCTTAGAAATGCAAAAAGCTTTTTCTGAGGTAAACATGTTGGTTCACTGCCGCACAGGCAGCTTAGAAATCTTATAAGATGCTGGACAACGGACAAATGGAGTTCACTGCCGCACAGGCAGCTTAGAAAAATGTCTATCGTCAGAATACAAGCACCACGTAGTTCACTGCCGCACAGGCAGCTTAGAAACATATTCAGGCTTGCTGACAAAATATCCAAACGTTCACTGCCGCACAGGCAGCTTAGAAAGTCCACTGTATACATTATCCGTTTCTTTATTTGTTCACTGCCGCACAGGCAGCTTAGAAAATCAGCGGTATATTCACTTTCTAACTGTCTTAGTTCACTGCCGCACAGGCAGCTTAGAAATGTAATCTGACCACCCGATGCCACTGCCATCAGTTCACTGCCGCACAGGCAGCTTAGAAAGAATAATGAACTACAAAAAGATAGTTGATGACGTTCACTGCCGCACAGGCAGCTTAGAAATTGTATCGACGCTGCGACGTCTTCTACAAATGGTTCACTGCCGCACAGGCAGCTTAGAAATTGTCTCTACGGATGTTAATTGTTAATTGTTAGTTCACTGCCGCACAGGCAGCTTAGAAATGAGATGTCTCGTGCATCGCTTTGTAGCTGTTGTTCACTGCCGCACAGGCAGCTTAGAAAAGAGGTCGAAGAACTCGTGCAGGCGTTACAACGTTCACTGCCGCACAGGCAGCTTAGAAATCAACTGCGACAATCATGAGCAGTCTGCATTTGTTCACTGCCGCACAGGCAGCTTAGAAAAGAGTGTAATATCAGGCTGTATATAGTTATCAGTTCACTGCCGCACAGGCAGCTTAGAAATATTCAAACAATAGTTAAAATAGTAGATTTTAGTTCACTGCCGCACAGGCAGCTTAGAAAATTGAGGACAAGCATTTCTTCTTTGTTAAATCGTTCACTGCCGCACAGGCAGCTTAGAAACATATTTCTGTCCCCCCTAAAAATCTTGTAGAGTTCACTGCCGCACAGGCAGCTTAGAAAGAAAGCGGTATAAATAAGATTTTATCAAAATTGTTCACTGCCGCACAGGCAGCTTAGAAAAACTCTTTTCCTTCGTACTTCTGCTTTAACAAGTTCACTGCCGCACAGGCAGCTTAGAAAGTCCAAAAGATATTCGCCGGAAGAATAACAGCGTTCACTGCCGCACAGGCAGCTTAGAAATTTAGCATCTACCGACTTTTTTAAAACCCACTAATTGAGAATCCTCCCTATGTAGTCAACCCTTAAAAACACCATAACAACTTGATTTATAATAATAAAACCAACAAAAACCATAGGAAAATCAACCAATATTTGGTAAAATAACACCTATTTCTTGGTCGTTTTGCTGATAAAAACATGCTAACAAAATCAACCCCAAACACAGGGCAACTAAACCTCTTTCATTCAGAGTTATTTGTTGAATAGGGTATAAGATCCGCTTCACTCCCTTCGTCATTCCTGCATGTTCTAAGCAGGAATCTAGGTGTTTAAAACTAGATTCCCGATAAGAGACTTCGGGAAGGACGTGTGGTAAAAGACTTCGGGAATGACGTGTGGTAACAGAGGTTCCAGTTACTTTAGTCTTTAGTCCTGAGTCCTGATAGAAGTGTTTTTTGGTTTGGGTTTTTAAGGGTTGACTATGTATGTCACTCGACAATTTGGGGCTTTACAAGGGGTTTTATCTGAAAAAATTACTCATCTTGAGTCTCAGTTATAACCACAGTAGGTTTTTCTGATACTTTTTGCTCTTCATTATTAAAACGTGGTTTTTTAGTAGCCTCAGTTTTTCTTCCTTGATATTTATTTTTACGGGGATGTTTTCTATCTGGCTGTTTAATATTGCTTGCAATAACATCTTCAGTAATTGCATTAACGGTAATTTTTTCGCCTATATAATCTTCAATATCAGGCATTGAATACGCATATTCTTCACATATAAAACTAAAAGCCACACCACTTGCTCCAAAACGAGCAGTTCTGCCAATACGGTGAACGTAGTCTTCAACATCTTGCGGTAAATCATAATTTATTACATGAGATACGGCAGGAATATGTAAACCCCGAGCCGCCACGTCGGTTGCTATCATAAGATTAACCTTGTCGTCCTGAAAATCATTGAGTAATCGTTGACGTTTTTCTTGCGGTACATCACCACTTAACACGGCGACATTATATTTATTGGCAGCAAGATAGTGCTCAAGTTGTTCTGCACAGGACTTGGTATTAACAAATACAATACATCTTTCAGGTTGATGCTTGTTCAGTAACCCAAATAGCAAGGGAATTTTTTGCTCATTAGCGGGGCAAAATGCACTTTGACTAATTGCTTTAGATGTCACTTCTTCCGATTCAATTTTGACTAGCACAGGGTTGTTCATATGTTCGTATGCTAACTCTGTGACCTTATAAGATAAGGTGGCTGAAAATAATAAATTAAGTCGCTTTTCTGCAGAAGGCATTCTTCTTAACAAATAACGAATATCTTTTATGAAACCTAAATCAAACATTCTGTCTGCTTCATCCAAAACAGAAACCTGAATATTATTTAGATTAAGTGCATTTTTTCGTTGAAAATCAATAATACGACCAGGTGTGCCAATGACAATATCAATATTGGTTTTCAGCACATCTAATTGTTTTTGATAATCAGTGCCACCATAAATCAGTGCATATTTTAAATCGAGTTGTTTTCCCAATAACAAAGCATCCTTATGAATCTGAATCGCTAATTCTCGCGTGGGTGCCAGGATTAATGCTCTGGGGTTTTTAATATTCTCACTTTCATCATTAATTAAATGCTGAAATGTTGCCAATAAAAATGCAGCTGTTTTACCTGTACCAGTTTGTGCCTGCCCTGCAATATCTTTTCCACGCAAAGAAAGCGGCAAAGTTTTGTCTTGAATTGGCGTACATTCAACATAGTCAGCATTTTTTAAACTTTTTATAATGGAATCTGATAATTCAAGATTGCTAAAGCGTGTTTTCGTTAGATGGGTTTCTTTCATGGCACATAGGATAACGTAAAAATCATTTTCTTTGAAATTGATTGACAACAGAGTACTATCAAATCTATAGTTAGCTTTTAAAAATTTTGGAGATTAAAGTGAGTAATGCTGTCCTACATGTAACAGATGCCGAATTTAATGATGCTGTTATTAAAGCTGACACCCCCGCACTCGTGGACTATTGGGCAGAATGGTGTGGACCATGCAAAATGATTGGGCCTATTTTAGACGAAATTGCTACTGAATTTTCTGATAAATTAATAGTTGCAAAATTAAATATTGATGACAATCCTGTAACACCACAAAGCTATGGTGTTCGCGGCATTCCTACTTTAATGATTTTTAAAAAGGGTGAGGTTGAAGCAACTAAAGTCGGTGCACTCAGTAAATCACAATTAATTGAATTTATTAACAGTAATATCTAATAATTATTCCTAATAAAACCAGGGCTAGTAAAAATATTTGCGTAACCTTGGTTTTATAGCTATACTTCTCCTCGCACTTACTTCAGTGCTACCCACAGAGCCTAGAAACATATCCCACATAGCTATTTAGCTTTTTTATGCATTCTGCCGTTTGTCAATCCTTAATTCTTTGTATTATATGAATCTTTCCGAATTAAAACCAAAACCCATTAGCGAAGTCGTTACTATCGCCCAATCCTTAGGCATTGAAAATATATCACGAGCACGAAAGCAAGAAGTTATTTATTCCATCCTGAAAAAACAGGCTAAAAGTGGAGAAGATATTTTTGGAGATGGTGTGCTTGAAATATTACAAGACGGTTTTGGTTTTCTACGAACACCAGGCAGCTCATATTTAGCAGGTCCTGATGATATTTACGTTTCACCCAGTCAGATACGTCGATTTAGTTTACGAACAGGGGATACCATTAGCGGTAAAATTAGACCCCCTAGAGATAATGAACGTTATTTTGCTATGCTCAAAGTTGAAAAAATTAACTTTGAAACACCAGAAAATGCCAAAAACAAAATTCTCTTTTCTAATTTAACGCCTCTTTTTGCCAATAAACGCTTTATTCTGCAACAAGGTAACGGAACCAGTGAAGACTTGACTGGACGTGTTATTGATTTAATTGCCCCTATAGGTAAGGGACAACGTGGATTGATTGTTTCTCCCCCTAAAGCGGGTAAAACCATGATTCTGCAAAATATTGCTCATGCCATTGCAGAAAATAATCCAGAATGTTATCTCATCGTATTACTCATTGATGAACGCCCTGAGGAAGTCACTGAAATGGAACGCTGTGTCCGTGGAGAGGTTGTCTCCAGTACTTTTGATGAACCAGCGACAAGACATCTGCAAGTAGCTAATATGGTCATCGAAAAAGCACGCCGTTTAGTAGAGCATAAACACGATGTAGTTATTTTGTTAGACTCTCTTACTCGTCTAGCAAGAGCTTATAATATGGTGACACCTTCTTCTGGTAAAATTTTATCAGGCGGTGTTGATGCCAACGCACTAGAAAAGCCAAAACGTTTTTTTGGTGCGGCAAGAAATATTGAAGAAGGGGGTAGTTTAACTATTCTGGCAACTGCATTAGTCGATACTGGCTCAAGGATGGATGAGGTTATTTACGAGGAATTTAAAGGAACAGGTAATATGGAGTTACACCTAGAACGTAAAATTGCCGAAAAACGTGTTTATCCTGCCATTAACATTAATCGTTCAGGAACACGACGTGAAGACTATTTGGTGGATCCTGATGAACTGCAAAAAACCTGGATTTTAAGAAAAATTCTACAGCCTATGGATGAAATGGCCGCTTCTGAATTTATTCTGGGTAAATTGAAAGACTTCAAAACCAATGCAGAGTTTTTTGATTCAATGAAAAGGTAAATTTCAAGGGCAGGAGCTAAAGTCTATATTTTATCTTCTGCCCAATATCAAACATTTTTATGGTTTTTTCTGCTCTTGAGGTATGTAACCTTCAACTATTACAAAATCTTCTGAAAATAAGAATTTCTCTCTCTCCGTCTCTAATAATTTTCTGGCTTTAGGCTCAAAACTTGCCAGTCTCTGCTCGTTAATAATCATTGTTTGCATTTCCATCCATTGCTTCCACGCTTGCTTTGAAATATTATCAAAAATATATTGCCCTTTAGCACCAGGAAATGGGACACTATCCAAACCTTCTAGTTCTTTACCTAGTTTCATACATTGAATCATTCTTGTCATCTTTTAGTATTGCTCCTGTAAAATTTTTTTTATGGGTGCGGGTAGTCCCAATGATTTAATTTGTCCTACTTTATACCAGACTAAACCATTCGCTTCCATAACATTATTAACCGACATCTTGGTTTTAGCCAAAACGGCAGTGTAGTCCAAATGATAATGTGAAAAAGTATGTCTTTGAGGTTTTAATGTTTTAATGGCTTGAACAGGCATATTGTTATCTAAGCCCCATAAATGAATATTTTCGATGGAATCAAATTCCAACAAACTCCATAAGCCACCCCAAATTCCAGAAGCTGGTCTTTTTTCTAATAAGAATTGCTGCTGTGGGTTTTGTAAAATCAAGAAAAAAATATTTTTTACTGGAATTGCTTTTGTGGGTTTAGCTGTGGGGAGGAAATGGACTTTGTTTTCAATTTTTGCCAGACAACTTGCACTAATAGGACATTGATTACACTGTGGTTTACTTCTGGTACATAAAGTAGCCCCTAAATCCATCATTGCCTGCGTATAATCAGCTGAGCGTTTTACAGGCGTATTTAGAGTGCTTATCTCCCAAAGTTGATTACTTATTTTAGTATGACCAGACCAACCTACTATTGCATAATGCCGAGCCAGTACTCGCCTTACATTAGCATCTAAAATAGGGTAACTTTTGTTAAAGGCAATACTTAAAATAGCACCTGCAGTAGAGCGTCCAATACCTGGTAATGCGATTAGTGCATCTAACTGATCAGGAAATACGCCACCATTAGCACTAATTAGAGTCGCAGTTTTATGTAAATTTCTTGCTCTTGCGTAGTAACCTAAACCTGCCCATAAATGTAATACACTATCTAGTGGTGCAGAAGCTAAAGCATTAACGTCGGGAAATTGATCAATAAATTCATTAAAGTACGGAATGACGGTGCTTACTTGTGTTTGTTGTAACATAACCTCTGACAACCAAACCCGATAAGGTGATATAGCTTGTTGCCAGGGAAGGTCTTTTCTGCCATTTAAATCGAACCAGGCTAGTATTTTTTGTTGAAATTGATCAGTTGGCATAGCTTCGCTCAGTAATTTTTAGTAGAGACAAGGCATGCCTTGTCTCTACTAGCATCCCTTGTCTCCACAACTAGTATGCCTTGTCTCCACAACTAGCATATCTTGTCTCTACTAAAACAAACCTTTCAGTAAATCACTGACTCCAGGGCCGAGTTTTTCATCTAATTTTTTTAGTAACTTATCTTTTTTCTTATTTATTTTTTCTTTATTTTTTTCTGCCAACATAGCGACTATATCTAATCTATAAGATGGGTTAGTAAATGTTCCAGCTACATTAATAGCAATAGGAATAGGAATAGGAATACCCTTAATTTTTTCTGACTTTGTTGCTGTTGCCTCTCTTTTAATCAATTTTGCATTGATGGCATAATCAATTTTTTCTGAAACTAAATGTGCAGTGCCTTTACCGCTAACACGTAATTTAGAGGCCTTAGCATATAAGTCTTTGTTACTAATCAGCCCATTAGTAATTTTTGCGGTTCCTTTTATTATTGAAAAAACAGTTTGATCATTTTTATTTCCAGTTGTTAATGTTTCTTTTCCAATAAGAGATTTTCCTTTATCTATTATTTTTTGTAGATTAAAACCTTTGATAATTCCGTCCTTAAAGCTAAAATCAATATCTCCATTCAAAGAAGACTTCAGTGCTTTCTCAGTATTGCCCTGGCCTTTAATTTTAATCGATGCATTAACAACGCCCGTCATTTTGGCCTCGTCCAACTTATCTTTTAGCAAAGGCTCAATTTGAACTCTTGCCAATTTATGACTCAGTGATAAATGTGGTGTATTACCCTGAACATTAATCGATGTACTACCTGAATATGAACCTTGATAAAAATGTTTGACCTTTTGCTGGGTATTTATTACCCCATTTTTAGCTTTTAATTTAAAATTAAGTCCCTGCATATTTAATTGATTGATTTTCAATTGATCAACGCTAATCTGCCCATTTGCATTAAGACCTCTTAGCGTTTCTACAGGAAATATTGTAGTCACAGCAGCAACAGCTTTGGCAGACGTGGAAACAGCTTTAGCCGCTTTCTTTGGTTGAGGGGAAGGTTTCCCCGTAGAATCAGCTATGGTTCGAGATTCAGTGCTTTCATCATCAACAGGCATGTACCTGTCTATATCAATATTGTCTACTTTTAGATCAAAATTAATAGCGGGGGCTTCAAAATTTTTTATTTTTACAGAGCCATTAATATGACTATCGTCCAGATTAACAGATAAATCATGGATAGTTACTAAGTCCTGGCTTGATTGAAAAGATAAACGCATAGAAGCTTTACTCATTGCAGTACTGTCCTCCGTTTCTGGCAAGGGCATCGCTATCTGGGACATTAATGATGCTAAATTAAACTCAGCAATATCAATAGAGCCACTAAAATTTGGCTTATCAACAATTTGAGTGCCATTAATATTGGCTGTTAATGAAAGATTATTAGCATTAAGACTTAGCTTGGAAATATTTAATGTTTGTTGAGACATATCAATTGCAACTTCGGCCAATAGCGTTGCTATCAATTCTCCCCCAGGAATTCCATTTCCTGAAGTGACACTTTTAATCTTGATTTTTGTTAATTTAAAATTATCTAGTGCCTCGTTAATGATTAGGTCTGTAGTAAAATCTATAGATTCTGTTAATTCAGGTTCCTTATTGAATATAGAAAAAGATAAATCAAGACCAATAGCTTTTCCAAACACTAATTTATCCATTATAAAATTGAACTCATTAATTTCTGTATATTTTCCTTTTTGCTGATCATCCCAGCTTATTTTTGCCTGTTCAATTGAAATACCGCCAATCGCTAATCCTGCCAATGGTATCTGCGCTTCATTAGATTCAGACTTTTGAGCTACTTTTTCTTGTTTTTGTGTGTCTTGTTTTATAGTCTTTATTTTTTTCTCTACAGACTGGTTTTGCTTCCTTATATCTTCCCAGTTACTAATACCTTGTTTATTTTTTGCTAAATTTAAAACAAGTCCCTTTAGGACGATTTGACTGATTTTAATTTGTTTTGAAAATAAAGGAATTAATTTAACTTTTACATTGCTTGCATTAATTTCTGCAAAGGGTTTATCTTCAAAGCCTTTGGCATTGCTTAAAACTAATTTACCGGTAGAAATGCCTACCCAAGGGAAAATTGATACTTCCAAATCTCCATCTATGGCTAAATCTCTTCCGCTATGATCTTTTACCATCGCTGCAATTTCTGCTTTGAAGTCATTTGGATTAATAAAGAAAGGAATTGCTATCACTGCAATGATAATTAGCAAAACAACTGATGCGAAAATTGATAATAAAACTTTAAGAAATTTACTCATATTTAAGTCGTAATTTAGTGATGATGAAAGATTGTTCAGGCTCTAATGTGGGCATTATAATGCGTTACCTTGAGACCTCAGCATAACTCTGGACGAGAGAAAAAAGTGATAGAATTTTTCAGGTTTTAGTCAAAATACAAGTGTAATAGCGAGCTATTGCGCGTTATTTTGGCTGAAAGATGGAAAACCTCTAGCCTTTTTTATCCGTTCATGAGTTATGCTGAGTTCTCACTTTATTAATATAATTTATACTTACTTAGTGGGAAACTAAAATTTAATCACCCACTTTATTCAACATAGCCCCATAAATACTCAGTACATTGCAGTAATTTCAAGAAAAAATCAATGTGTATCCACATCTCGTTGTAAAATTAGTAATTCATTCGGTGCTGGTAATAAATATACAATATCCGTGTGAATTTTTTACCAATTAAGGAACACTTGTGTTCCTAACAAATTATTAGGAATCATAATGGAAGCAACGGTTAAATGGGTTGATGGCAGAACATTTCTTGGTGAAAGTGGCAGTGGACATACTGTAGTTATGGACGGGCCACCTGAACATGGTGGTCGTAATATTGGTATCAGACCGATGGAAATGATTTTACTGGGTGTGGGTGGTTGTTCTGCATTTGATGTGATGGCTATTTTACAAAAAGGTCGAAATGACATCGTTGATTGTGTCACTGAATTAACGGCAGAACGTGTTGATACGGTTCCCAGTGTTTTTAGTAAAATCCATTTGCATTTTAAAGTGTCAGGAATAAACTTAAAAGAGAAAGTGGTCGCACGTGCTGTTAAACTTTCTGCAGAAAAATACTGCTCTGCTTCTATTATGTTAAGTAAATCTGTTGATATTACCCATGACTTTGAAATAATAGATTTGAGCTAACTCCCTGCATTTAGTTTTTGTAATCTTAATGCTTCTATAATTTGATGATATTCATCTAATTTTGGGCGATGTATAAAAACACCCAAAAGAGCTAATAAGCTAAAGATATAAAGCGTATTAAAGGCATCTCCCAAAATAAACATAATAAAACCAAATAGCCCCACAATCTCTATAGAAACCAAAGAGACGATAAGCGTTAATAAATAGCGATATTTAGCCGTAGTCTTGCCTGGCATAGTTTCATTAAGCCGAATAAAAATATGTCGAATTAAATTTGCCAGTGGAAATAAAATAATGGCAATAATATAAAAAATAGTTCGAATAAAAACACGTTGCTGCTGTTCTAAAGGAATTTGAATATCTGCAACCATAACATGACAAACCACATTATAAACAATTAACAGACATAACATGGATGTCACAATAAGCCAGTGTAATATCAGATCAGATTTTAATGGTTTTTGTTCTGTCATCGTTAAATACTTTACTTATGTTTTAGAATGGTCTTGTTCGCTAATGATAGTATCAGCTAATTTATTTCTGTAGATTTTCATAATGGTCAAAAAAGCTAAAAAATCATAGGTCGTATGAATAACAATAGGTGTCAACAAATTACGTTCGCCACCATAATCTAAAAACAAACCCAGATAAATACTAATACTCATGGCAAGAAAAGCATACAAAGGTGTAATGGCATGTACTAAACCGAACAAGATACTGCTTGTTATTAAGCCTGCTGTCATACCCCATGAATTTTCCATCCACGGCTGTATAACTCCTCGAAATAAAACCTCTTCAGAAACACCTGCTATGAGTGCAAGTATAAAAAGATCTGTCCAGTGATAGCGGTATAAGTAAGGTGCAATAGTTTCCAGCAGAAGGCTTCTTATTTGTTGTATAGCAGGAATCGCCATCTGTTCTATCGCTAAAAAAATAAGCAATAAAGGGATAGTGCCAAATAATCCATAAAAGATAGCACCCTCGGAATAATGCAAAAACTCAAAGGGATCGATATCCGCTAGCCACCCCAAAAAAAGGGCAATGACAATTAAAAAGCCTTCAAAGTAACAAGCCGTCTTAAAAAAATTCTCTGATTTTGAGTGTGTATTTTCCATGAATAGGTACTGGGATAAATTTAATGATGATCAAAGAATATGATTAATAGAGACCTCAGCATAACTCTGGACGGATAAAATATGTTGAGTTCTCTTATGAGACCTCAGCATAACTCATGAACGGATAAAAAAGGCTAGAAGTTTTCCATCTTTCAGCCAAAATAACGCGCAATAGCTCACTATTACACTTGTATTTTGACTAAAACCTGAAAAATTCTATCACTTTTTTCTCTCGTCCAGAGTTATGCTGAGGTCTCCTTATAGTAAAAATAATTCTCTCATTTTTTGCCCAGGATAATCAGCTCTCATAAAAACCTCACCGACTAAAAAGGTATAAATGTCATTATCCAGCATCAGTTGAATATCTTCTTGTGTATGAATACCACTTTCGGTGACGATCAAACAATCGTCTGGGATATTATTTTTTAAATCCAATGTGGTTTGCAATGATGTTTCAAAGGTTCTTAAATTCCGGTTATTAACGCCAATTAATTTGCAGTCCAAGGTTAATGCACGTTTCAATTCATCGGCATTATGTGTTTCTACCAATACATCCATTCCTTGTTCTGTCGCAGTATTAGCCAACTCATGCATTTGCCCCTCTTCCAGTGCTGCCACAATCAATAAGATGCAATCGGCTCCTAAGGCGCGAGATTCATAGATTTGATACTGGTCAATCATAAAATCTTTTCTCAATACGGGTAGCGGGCAAGATTCTCTGACCATTTGCAAATAAGCTTCTGAGCCATGGAAAAAATCTTTATCGGTCAAGATAGAAAGACATGTAGCACCATTCATTGCATAATCTTGAGCAATTTCTAAAGGTTTAAAGTTTTCTCTGATAACACCTTTACTGGGTGATGCTTTTTTTATTTCTGCAATAATCGCTGGTTTTTTTGATTGCGCTTTACTTTGCAAGGCTGCCGTAAAACCTCTAGGGTTTTCGATACCACTGGCAATTTCTTTGATCTCATCAACAGACATACATTGTTTACGATTAGCTACTTCTTCTGCTTTTCTAGTGAGGATTTTTTTTAGAATATCAGGTCTATCAGTCATCATTAAAAAGGGTAAATGAAGTTAAAAGTGCTAATTGCTTGAGTAAGAAACCAAGGCATTGAATTTTTCAAGAGCGCCACCATTTGCTATGACTTGCCTTGCCTTCTCAATACCTGTTTCAAGGTTAGCAGTAAGGTTAGCGGCATAAATGGCTGCACCAGCATTTAAAATGACAATATCCAGGGCTGCACCTGCTTGATTGTTCAATACCGATTTAACCATAGACAGGCTTGATTCTGCACTGTTAACCACGAGTGTATCTAGGCTTGATCGTTGCATCCCAAATTGCTCAGGTGTTATTTGATAAGTTGAAACAATGCCGTCTTTTAATTCAGCGATATTTGAAGCGGAAGCAATACTGATTTCATCAAGACCGTCTTCTGCATTAACCACCAGAACATGGTGACTACCTAGGTTTTTTAATACTTGTGCTAAAGGTTCTATCCATTCGGTAGAAAATACGCCAATTAATTGATTAACGGTACCTGCTGGATTGGAGAGAGGGCCAATTAAGTTAAATAAAGTTCTAACGCCCATTTCTTTGCGTGGGCCAATAGCATGTTTCATGGCACCATGATGTTTAGGTGCAAATAAAAACCCAACACCAATATCTTTAACACATTGAGCTACTTGTTGTGTAGATAAGTCCAGATTAACACCTGCGGCTTCCAATACATCAGCACTGCCCGAACTACTGGAAACGCAGCGATTTCCATGTTTGGCAACCTGACCGCCAGCTGCTGCAACTACAAATGCACAAGTGGTTGATATATTAAAGGTATTAGCACCATCTCCTCCAGTGCCACAGGTATCTATAACATGTTTACCAGATATATCTACCTTACTGGCTAACTCTCGCATTACTGATACAGCAGCTACAATTTCAGTAACGCTTTCGCCTTTACAGCGTAATGCGATTAAAAAACCACCTATTTGAGCATCTGTTGCACCGCCACTCATAATAAGCTGCATAACATCATGCATTTCCGCTGAAGTTAGGTCTTTTTTTTCTAATAGTTTATTAAGTACTTGTTGAATTTTCATCGTTTCACCAACGGTGTTAAAAAATTACGTAACAGATCATGACCATGTTCTGTCAAAATAGATTCAGGATGAAATTGTACTCCCTCTATTTCTAAGATTTTATGTTTTACCCCCATAATTTCATCAATATTGCCTGTTTCATCTTCTGTCCAGGCGGTGACTTCTAAGCAATCAGGTAAAGTGCTTTGGTTTATCACTAAGGAATGGTAACGGGTGGCAATAAATGGATTATTTAAGTTTTTAAAAACACCAGTATTGTTATGAAAAACTGGAGAGGTTTTACCATGCATAATGCTTTTGGCATGTACAATATCACCACCAAAAGCATGACCGATGCTTTGATGCCCTAAACATACGCCTAAAATAGGCAGTTTCTCGGCAAATTTTAAAATAGTGTCTACTGATACGCCTGCTTCATTTGGTGTACACGGTCCGGGTGAAATGACTACTTTATCGGGTGACAAAGCTGCAATATCTTCCACTGTAACTTCATCATTTCGCACAACGGTGACATCAGCACCTAATTCTCCAAAGTATTGAACCAGATTATAGGTAAATGAATCGTAGTTATCAACCATGATCAATTTCATACTCATGCCTGTTCTCCTTCAAGCCCTGCTTCTGCCATAGCAACAGCACGAAAAATGGCACGCCCTTTATTCATTGTTTCATCCCATTCATTTCTTGGTATGGAATCGTAAACGATACCTGCACCAGCCTGAATATGTAAAGTTTGGTCTTTAATTACTGCGGTTCTGATAGCAATGGCAGTATCCAAATTACCTGACCAGGAAATATATCCAACGGCACCGGAATAAACTCCCCGTTTAACAGGTTCCAGTTCATCAATAATTTCCATAGCGCGAATTTTGGGTGCGCCACTGACAGTACCAGCAGGAAAAGTTGCGGCAAGCACATCAAAAGCATCTTTACCCTCTTCTAGGTCACCAGTTACATTTGAAACAATATGCATCACATGCGAGTAACGCTCAATGATCATTTTATCGGTCAACTCAACCGTACCAATTTTAGAGACTCGACCTGCATCATTTCTGCCTAAATCAATTAACATCAAATGTTCTGCCAGTTCTTTAGGGTCAGCTAAAAGCTCTTCTTCCAAAGCTTTATCTTGTTCTGGTGTTGCACCTCGGGGTCTTGTTCCTGCAATGGGTCTAACTGTAACGACATCATCTTCCAGTCTGACCAAAATTTCTGGTGATGAACCTACAATATGAAAATCATCCAGATTTAGGTAATACATATAAGGTGATGGATTAAGACAGCGTAATGCGCGGTATAAATTTAACGGTGCAGCGGAATAAGGTATAGACATACGCTGAGAAAGTACCACCTGCATAATGTCACCAGCGACAATATATTCTTTTGCCTTTAATACAGCCGCTTCAAAACCTTGCTGAGTAAAACCAGAAATAAAATCAGCTTCATCAACCTGTTTAGGTGATGGATGCGTTGTTGATTTTGCTTTTGAATCTCTCAGCTTTATGGCTAAATCATCTAATCGATCAATCGCTTGTTGATAGGCATTATCATCGGCAGGATTAGCATGGGTAAGCAATAAAACCTTTCCTGAAAGATTATCAAATACCAGCATTTCTTCTGAAACCAGCAAAAGAATATCAGGGTTTTCAAGTGGATCATTCTTACCCATTGATTTTAGACGCTCTTCAATATAGCCTATAGTCTCATAGCCAAAATATCCTACCAAACCACCATTAAATCGTGGTAAACCTTCTATATCAGGGACTTTATAACGCTGTCTAAATTCTTCAATCCAGGCTAAAGGATGTTGGTGAGTGATACTTTCCAGTATTACACCCTGCTTTTCTAAAGTAATTGCCTGTCCATTAATTTTGACTACTGTTTTACACGGCAAGCCTATAATTGAGTATTGCCCCCATTGTTCACCACCATGAACGGACTCAAATAAATAAGAATAAGCACCATCTGCCAATTTAAGATAAGCACTTAAAGGTGTGTCAAGATCGGCTAAAACCTCTCGGCTAATGGGGATGCGATTGTATCCTTGGTGAGCATATTGCTTAAACTGTTCAGGACTCATTACTATTATGTTTTTTTAATTAAAACCATGATACTTTGGTGCTATTAAACTATAATTAGTACAACTACTCACGGAGCATAAGTGTTTAATGGTTTTTCAGGACGAGTGGATACATCCATATAAACTCTCTGCAACGTCCTGTTTCAGAAGCCTGATAAATTATTAAGCTACACCCTTAGCAGAGATAGTGAGTTGTTACTAATTACAAAAGCTCGGTATTATATCTTTTTTTAATGACTTATTCATTGTATTGCTTTGCTAAGGCAGGGCAATCAGGCTTAAAAGCAGTTGATACATCGTCAAATGGGTACATGGATTGATGACGGATTGCGTCAAAATTCTAATACTAGAGTATGTTATAAAATAGTAGAATACTTAACAAAGGAGACCTTTATGAAAAAAATACTTAGCATTAGCGTCCTGTTGCTCGGGGCAATTATCGTATTATTTGGTATGCTGAATTTTGGCGATGATAGTGATATGTGGGTGGCAATCAATGTTTATAACACCATTGTTTTTACGATTTTAGGCATTACCATGCTACAAAAATCTAATCCAGCCGCATCAGGTATGGGCGTGGTGATGTTAATGGTGGCGAGTGGCTTTTATCTCGGAGTAATACTGTCAAACTCAAAATTTTGGCTGTATATTGATATATTAACAATTGCGGCGGCAGTGCTTGCATCCTTATTACTTTTAAAAACTGAGGAATAAAAAGAGAACTCAGCATAACTCATGAACGGATAAAAAAGGCTAGAGTTATGCTGAGGTCTCAAAAAGTAATGGGGACAGATATATGAAACTTGGACAAATTGTAAAAATTGAAATCGAAAAAATTGGTGTTTCAAGTAATCCAGTTGTTGAAGAGTCCGTTGCAGAAGAATTTATAGATAAACTCTCTTGAGACTATTAAGTCTTTATATTCACATTCCTTGGTGCATAAAAAAATGTCCTTATTGCGATTTTAATTCACACGCCATTAAATCAGAAGCACCTGAACAAGCATATATAGATGCTTTATTAAAAGACTTACAGCAAGATTTATCTTTATGCGATACAGCAATCACCATTAGCAGTATCTTTATTGGTGGCGGAACTCCTAGTTTATTTTCTGCCAATGCTTTTGATAAGCTCTTTACTGGCATATCCGAACTTGTCGCCTTACAAGATAGGCTAGAAATAACGCTAGAAGCAAATCCTGGAACTTTTGAAAGTAATAAATTTGCAGCCTATCGTGCTATAGGCATCAACCGGCTTTCCATCGGTATTCAAAGTTTTAACAATCAGCATTTACAACGATTAGGCAGGGTTCATTCTGCTGAGGAAGCATTAACAGCGATACAAATCGCACATCAAACAGGGTTTGATAATCTAAATCTAGATTTAATGTTTGGTCTGCCCAATCAAACTAATTCACAAATGTTAAACGATGTAAAAACAGCTATTAACATGCAGCCCAGCCATATTTCTTTTTATCAATTAAGCTTAGAGCCTAATACTTATTTCCATAAATATCCGCCTAAATTACCTGAAGATGAAAAAATATTTCTGGGGCAACAACAGTGTCAGCAATTACTAGCTGAATCAGGTTATGGGCAATATGAAATTTCAGCTTATTCTAAACATAATGCTACTTGTCAGCATAACCTTAACTATTGGCAATTTGGTGATTATTTGGGGATTGGTGCGGGTGCCCATGGCAAACTGAGTCTTTCAAAGCCTGAAAAGATATTGCGTACCATGAAGCCAAAAAACCCAGAACAGTATTTAAATCATGAGAAATCAATGATTACTGAAATAAAGGAAGATGAATTACCCCTTGAATTTTTAATGAATCAACTCCGTATAAAATCAGGGTTTAATCTAGATCATTATCAACTCGTCACTGGTCTTAATGGTACGACACTTCAGCCTGCATTGACTGAATGTGTTAACAAAGGCTTATTAATTCAGCAAAATCAGCAATTCTATTGTTCAGAAAAAGGCTGGAATTTCATCGATGATATTTTAGAAAGTTTTATCCCATTTTCGTAACTACTCAGCGTACTCCGTAACTGCTTAGATTGCCCTCTGTTCTGTTCAAGATAAAGGCGTTCAAGAGCAAGGCGAAAGCACGGAGTTTACAAGTGTAAATGCGCACTTTCAACGCGGCTATTGGACAAAATAGAGGGTAAGCTAAGTAGTTACCCTATTTTAAACCTTAACTATGGCTTACCAATATCCCGACACAGTTATACAAGTATTTTGTAAAGCACCGATTGCAGGTCAAGTTAAAACACGGTTAACACCTGATTTAACATTTGAACAAGCCGCTCAAATTCATAAACAATTAACAAAAAGAATATTAAAATTAGTCCATTCGTCACATTTATGTCCTCTTCAACTTTGGTGTTCACCTTCAGTTTCACACTCTTTTTTTATAGAAATGGCTGATACTTTTTCCTTATCACTACAACTGCAATCTACTGGAAATTTAGGTCATCGCATGTTTAACGCATTACTTTCTGGCAAAGAACAATTTAAACATGTCATTTTGATAGGTTGTGATTGTGTATCATTAACTATAGCTGATTTTAATCAGGCTATCAGTGCTTTATCCACTAAATACGACTGTGTTTTGGCGCCCGCTGAAGACGGAGGGTATTGTCTTATTGCTTGCAACCAAGCAATTCCTGAGTTATTTAATGGTATCAATTGGGGCAGTGATACCGTTTTACACAACACTCGGAAAAAAACTGAATCTCTTTCATTAAATTGCCTAGAATTAGCTATGCAATGGGATGTAGATAACTATAATGATTATTTAAGATACCTTCATTTAGAAAAGAATTGAAGCTATAAATGTAATTAAAAACCACACAATTCATTGAAAAATTACAATAAAGTAAGCTTTCTATGGATCTATGCCAAATAGAGTGTACACATTATTGGCTTCTGGACAATGCCAAACAAAGGGAAAGCTTTAAAAATAAAGGAATGACAGACAAAAAAAATGAGGACGTTTTGTCCTCATTTTTCCTTTTTCCTTGGCTCTTTGTTATTTACTCACTAAAACCTAAAGTTACCACGCAACTGTATGCTGTCGTCTGTTTTCTTATGCTCGCCTATTAGATTTAGATTCATTGTAGAATCTATTTTCCAACGTCCGCCTATATTATAGCTTTGTGTTCCATTGGCTATACCTAAGCCAGCGTAAGGGGTGAGTAGACCGCGACCAAAGAATCCAGGCAGTCCGTAACCTAGCTCGGTGTTTAACTGTAGCCTTCTACTGTTGCTGTTATCTTCATCGTTTAGACCGTTAGGGGCTGTTGTTGATGTTGACAATATTCCATCGGCAACATTGCCTGGGGTGTCGCCAAATGCTGGTTGTAGACTTAACCA
>QPIN01000052.1 GCA_003666385.1 Methylococcales symbiont of Hymedesmia sp. n. MRB-2018 | reverse complement strand
ATTTGGGGTTGATTTTGTTAGCATGTTTTTATCAGCAAAACGACCAAGAAATAAGGGTTATTTTACCAAATACTGGTTGTTTTGTCTATGGTTTTTGTTGGGTTTATTATTATAAATCAAATTGTTATTGTGTTTTTAAGGGTTGACTAATTAGTAAATAATTAGGGTCAGATTGAACCTCCCAGAAATAATGGGGACAGATACAAATGTGTTACAAAAACCAAGGGATTGTGTTTTTATACATAGAATGTACGTTACCACCTTAATCCGTTTCGACTTCCATGCGCTAAAAAACAACTTTATTGTTGCAGCTTGTCTTAATGGATTAGTTAATTAATCCGAACCCCGATTTCCCCACCCGCACTCGCCCTAATCGCACAAAATTTAAACTCAGGAATCTTGGCAGAAGGATCTAATGCTTCATTGGTAATCAAGTTAGCACTGGCTTCGTTGTAGCAGAAAGCCATCAATAGACAGCCTCGTTGCACTCCTAAATCAGTACGTGCATAAGCCGATATCTTTCCTCGCCTTGATTCAATGGTGATCAGTCCGCCAGGTTCAATGCCCAGGTTTTTTAAGTCTTCAGGATGGATGGTTATCACTGGATCTGGCTCAATAGCATCTAAAATTGTTGAGTGGCGTGTCATACTACCCGTATGCCAATGTTCTAGTTGACGACCGGTAATAAAGATTAAAGGATAATCATCATCGGGCATTTCATCAGCATGGATATATTTAGCAGGTACAAACCGACCTTTTCCTGAGTCTGTTGGAAAACCATCAGTAAAAATGATTGGCTCCCCTGGATCACCTACATTTTCCAAAGGATATGTTAGCGAATCTTCGTTTTCTAATCTATCCCAAGTCATTCCAGCAATACTGCCCATGGCTTGACGCATTTCATTAAAGACATCTTCAGGGCCGTTGTAAGTCCAGCCACAGCCTAGTCGATTGGCTATTTCCTGAATAATCCATAAATCCTGTTTGGCATCGCCTGGTGGATTAACGGCTTGACGACCCATTTGTACACGTCTATCGGTATTAGAGAAGGTTCCGTTTTTCTCATAAAATGCAGAAGCAGGTAAAATAACATCAGCAAATCCTGCCGTTTCAGTCAGGAAAATATCTTGAATAACTAAATGTTCCAAGGCTGCAAAAGCTTGGCGTGCATGATTTTGGTTAGGGTCAGACATAGCAGGGTTTTCTCCCTGAACAAACATGCCGAAAACTTCATTATCCAAAATAGCGTGGATCATTTCAACGGTAGTCAATCCTCGTTTAGGGTCAAGTTCTACACCCCATAGTTTTTCAAATTTAGCTTGGTAGACTGGGTCTTCTACCGATTCATAATCTGGATAAACCATTGGAATCAAGCCAACATCCGAGGCACCCTGAACATTATTTTGTCCGCGTAGTGGGTGTAAACCAGAACCAGGTTTACCAATTTGTCCAGTCATTAACGCTAAAGCAATTAAACAACGGGCATTGTCTGTGCCATGAATATGTTGAGAAACGCCCATACCCCATAAAATCATTGATCCATTAGAGGTGGCATAAAGCCGAGCTACTTCGCGTAGTGTTTTGGCATCAATGCCGCAAATGGGTGCCACTTTTTCAGGGCTGTAATCTTTTAAATGCACACGCATCTGCTCAAAATCTTCTGTGTGTTTTTTAATATAGTTATCGTCTTGTAAGTCTTCATCTAGGATCGCATGCATAATACCATTGAGCATAGCCACATCGGTATCAGGACGAAATTGCAGTACATGTGAAGCATATTTAGAGATGGCTGTTCTGTTAGGATCCAGTAAAATAATTTTGGCACCATTTTTAGCTGCATTTTTCATAAATGTAGCAGCTACTGGATGGTTATTGGTAGGATTGGAGCCAATGATAATAATCACTTCTGCTTCACTGACATCGGATACGGGGTTCGATACTGCACCAGATCCTAGGCACTCTAATAATGCAACTACGGATGAGGCATGACAAAGACGGGTACAGTGATCAATATTATTGTTACCAAAGCCGGTGCGAATGAGTTTTTGGAATAGATAGGCTTCTTCATTACTACCTTTAGCAGAACCTAATCCAGCTAATGCCTTTTTACCTTTTTCATCACCAATTTTTTTCAAGCCATCGGCAGCAAAGTCTAAAGCTTCTTCCCAGCTGGCTTCACGAAAAACGCTATCCAAATCATTAGGGTCAAGTAATTCTGTGGTTTTGGCAACGCCATCACGTCTGATTAAAGGTTTGCTTAAACGTAATGGGTTATGAATATAGTTAAAACCATAGCGACCTTTAACACAGAGGCGATAATGATTGGTAAAGCCATCACGCCCTTCGGTATAAAGAATTTTGTCGTCTTTAATATGGTATTTAATTAAGCAACCCACACCACAATAAGGGCAGGTTGAATTGACTGTTTTATCAGCGACTTCAAGGCCCACATTATTAGACGGCATTAAGGCACCAGTAGGGCAAACTTGTACACATTCGCCACAGGCAACACAACTGCTGGCAGCCATAGGGTCGGCAATATCAAAAACGATTTCTGCATCTGCACCGCGATTGGCAAAGCCAATCACATCGTTCATTTGTTCTTCACGACAAGCACGTAAACAACGTGTGCATTGAATACAGGCATCCATATTAACGGCAATAGCAGGATGTGATAAGTCAGCTTCGGGTTGAACTCGCGGGGCAAAACGAGGCTCGCCTACTTTTAGCTTTTTAACCCATTTATCTAATTCAGAATCTAGTTTATAGGGTGATTCACTTATGGCTGGCACTGGCATATCGGATTGTAATAATTCCAATACCATTTTTTGTGATTTTACAGCACGTTCACTAGCCGTTTGCACTTTCATGCCACTTGTTGCTACTCGACAGCAGGAAGGCGCTAAAGTCCGCTCACCTTCAATTTCTACCACACAGACACGACAGTTGCCATCAGGGCGTAAGCTTTCTTTATAGCAAAGATGAGGGATTTCTTTGCCTAGACGTTGTGCAGTTTGTATTAGGGTTTCGCCTTCGTAGCCTGCTACATTTTCACCATCCATTGTGAAGTTAACGATTGTTTCATTGATGTATTCAGGATTTGCAGCCATGATTAATCTCTTCTTAATGGAGTTTATAGTTCATCAGGGAAATATTTAATAACGCATCGCATAGGATTGGGAGCAGCTTGCCCTAAACCACAAATAGAAGCGTCAACCATAACGGAAGAGAGTTCTTCCAGTAAATCAGTGTCCCAGTCTTTTTCTTTCATCAATGTTGCCGCTTTTGCTGTACCGACACGACATGGGGTACATTGACCACAGGACTCTTCTGCAAAGAATCTCATGGTATTTAATGCCAGTTTTTTTGCACTGTCATGATTTGAAAAAACAATCACCGCAGCCGAACCAATAAAACAACCATATTGATTTAAGGTGTCAAAATCCATCGGTATATCTGCCATCGATTCAGGTAGCATTCCACCTGATGCACCACCTGGGAAATAACCATAAAACGCATGACCTTCCTGCATACCACCGCAATATTCAGCAATCAATTCACGCATGGTAATGCCAGCTGGGGCTAAATGCACCCCTGGCTTATTAACACGACCTGAGATAGAAAATGAACGTAAGCCTTTTCGCTCATGACGACCGTGTGATGAAAACCAGTTAGGGCCTTTTTCCAGAATATCTCTGACCCAATACACGGATTCCATATTGTGCTCTAAGGTGGGTCTGCCAAATAATCCAACTTCAGCTAAGAATGGGGGTCTTAATCTAGGCATGCCACGTTTGCCCTCAATGGATTCAACCATAGCGGATTCTTCACCACAGATGTAAGCACCCGCACCACGGCGTAAATAAATGGCTGGCATTTTATACATAGAAGAAGGTGGATTACATTGCAGATTTGCAATTTCTTTGCTTAGAATTTCACGACAACAGGCATATTCATCACGTAAATACACATAAATTGCATCACAGCCTACGGTTAAAGCAGCGATGATCATGCCTTCTAAAAAGCGATGGGGATCAATTTCCAGATAATGCCGGTCTTTAAAGGTGCCTGGCTCGCCTTCATCAATATTCACTGCCATCATTCTCGGAGCAGCAAAGCTATTGACAATACGCCATTTTTTGCCTGCTGGAAAACCAGCACCACCTAAGCCTCGCAAACCAGAGTTTTCCATTTTTTTCATAATGGATTCTGTACTGATGTTGCCTTCAATGACTTTTTTAAGCGTTTGATATCCACCACCCGCTTTATATTGTTCCATGCTGATATATTCAGTGACTTTTTCCGTTGTCTCTTTATTATTAACAGCAGTTGTTACTGATTCTACAGTGGCTTGATGAATTGAATTTTGACCAACTACCGCAATCGGTGCGTGTTGGCAGCGGCCTACACAAGGGACTTTTTGTACACGAATATTGTTGTCCAACCCTTGTTCTAGGGCAGAAATCAAGTCTTGTGCATTAGTCATTTCACAAGAAAGAGATACACAAACGCGAACGGTTAATGCAGGAGGAGGTGTCTGTCCTTCTTTTACAACATCAAAATGATGATAAAAAGAAGCAACTTCATAAACCTCGGCGGTAGATAAATTCATCTCATGGGCTAGTGCGACAAGATGCTTAGAGGAAATATGCTGGTATTTATCTTGTATCTTATGTAAGTGTTCAATTAATAAATCACCTTGTCGTGATTCAGTACCTAACAGAGACTTTACATCGTCCAGAGCAGTAAGATCAACAGTATGACCTTTCGGCCCCTTACGTTTTTTCTTGATGATCTGGTCAGGTGATATCTTTATGACAGCCACGGGTATTTCCTCAGTATTTTAGGTTGGGGATAGCGTTTCTATTTATATCAATTTATTGATAATATGCGGTGTTAATGCACTTGATATTAAAAGGTCTTAAGTATACATTAACTGCGTAAAGTTGTCGGGAGTTGTCATTTCTAAAATAGGAGTTCGTTTGAAAAATCAATGCTGTTTGTTTTTTGTTTTAGCCTTTCATGGTCTGATTGCACAGTCAGAAATGACGGTGTCTGAAGTGGCGCCAGGTATATATGTCCATTTTGGTCAGCATCAATTGCCTGATAAGGTTAATCATGGGGCTGTTGCCAATATTGGTTTTATTGTCGGAGATACTTGTGTGGCAGTCATTGATAGCGGCGGAAACCCAGACCAGGGCTATGCCTTAAAAGCTGCGATCAAAAGAATAACTGATAAGCCCGTGTGTTACGTCATTAATACCCATGTTCACCCCGACCATATTTATGGCAATATTGCTTTTAAAGAGAAAGGGGTAAAGTTTATAGGTCATAAGAAATTGGCTAGAGCTATGTCAGCAAGAGGGAATTATTATATTGCCAAAGCGGCAGAACAACTTGATCTCAAGTTAACAGCCGCACACATTATTCCCCCCGATAGGTTGGTTAAAAATCATCTAGCGATTGATTTAGGTGGGCGTAGACTGATTTTGACGGCACAGCCAACAGCACATAGCGATAATGATTTGACAGTTTTTGATAAAAAAACCGATACTTTGTGGTTGTCTGATTTGTTATTTCTTGATCACTTACCGGTGATTGATGGCAGTCTTAAAGGCTGGCTTGAAGTGATGCAAAAATTGCAAAAACAAAAGTTCACAACTGTTATCCCTGGTCATGGTGCGGTAGTAACAGACTGGCCTAATGGATTAACCGCCCAAAAAACTTATCTGCAAGTATTATTGACTGAAATACGTGAGATGATAGTAAAAGGAAGGTTTTTAGAAGAAGCAATAGAGCAGGTGGGTTATTCTGAAAAAGATAAATGGCAATTGTTTGATCAGTTTCATAAGCGGAATGTAACCACTGCATTTGCTGAATTGGAATGGGAATAATAAAAGGAACTATTGTTGAAACATGGTTATCATTAGATACACAGATGAAAATTTATTTTAAGAGGAAAGTATGAATATATATTTACAGAAGATAACACTTTTGTTGTTGCTCATTAGCCCTTTATTAGTTTCGGCAGCTATTGATGAAAGCAGTTGGAAAAATGCTATTAAAAAGCAATATTATGCGGGTAAAACCATACAGGAAAGCAACGACATTATTGAAATAAAGGCACCATACAGAGCGGAAGCCCCCGCCTTAGTTCCTTTAAAAATTATTAGCAAAATTGCACAAACAAAAAACCGTTATATTAAAAAAATTGTAGTATTTGTTGATAAAAACCCTTTTCCTTTTGTCGGCGAATTTGAATTTACTCCAGAGAGTGGTAAAGCAGATTTAGCCATGAGAATTCGGGTTAATACCTATAGTTATGTAAGAGCCATTGCAGAAATGAATGATGGTAAATTATATATGAGCAAAAAAATTGTTAAAGCGAGTGGTGGCTGTTCTGCCCCTTTGGGAGCGGATTTAGATGCAGCCATGAAGCGGCTGGGGCAAATGAAATTTAAACTAGGTAATGCTGTAAAAGAAGGTAAACCAGCTATGGCGCAATTATTAATTAGCCATCCTAATATTACTGGAATGCAAATGGATCAAGTCACTCGGTTTATTAAGAAATCACATTTTGTTGATCAATTAAAAGTTACTTTTGATGATAAACCCGTGTTAACTGCAAAAATTGATATTGCCATTAGTTCTGACCCCAATTTCAGGTTTTATTTTATGCCAAAGAAAGGAGGCGTGCTTAAGGCAGAATTTACTGATGTATTTTGCGAAACTCCAACCAGTAGAGATGTCTGTACCAAAGGGAAAAGTTATTCTTCTAGTTATATGATTAAGCCTTAGTTTTTTCTTTTTTAGCCTCTGCTACTAAGAGTATTATTCGCTTTTGTTGGTTTTACAGGTGGATTCAATAGTTAATTTCTCAAGATGCAAAAAAAAAGAATAGTCATTGCAATGACGGGCGCAACCGGTGCCATTTATGGTATTAGAATTTTGCAAGTATTAAGTGAGCAGGACGAGTGGGAGTCGCATTTAGTAATTTCATCAGCAGGGTTGGTTAATTTAAAATATGAAATGGGCATGGAGCGTTCTGAATTATATGCATTGGCGGATGTAGTGCATGGGATTAATGACATTGCTGCCAGTATTGCCAGTGGTTCATTTAAAACGGAAGGGGCAATTATTGCGCCTTGTTCTATGAAAACATTGTCGGCCGTTGCGCATGGCTTTGGTGATAATTTGATTTCCCGTTCTGCTGATGTGGCATTAAAGGAGCGTCGGAAAGTGGTGATTATGCCACGCGAAACACCTTTGAATTTAGCACATATTCGTAATATGGCCAGTGTTACTGAAATGGGAGCGATTATCTTTCCTCCTATGCCGACATTTTACAGCAAACCAGATTCAATTGCTGCCATGGTGGATGAAGGTGTTGGTCGTGTATTGGACATGTTTGGTGTGAATGTGGATGGGATGTTTGAACCTTGGAGAGGATTATAGAGTTCCTATTAAACAGGGTGTAAATTCAAATACATCCTGTTTAATAGGAAAGGTTAGACAACCCACAAGCCGAGTGTTTATTTATTGCACGTTACCTTAGCTAGCTAGTAGACGCTTGATATTGAACAGTAAAGTCATTCATGGTTGATAATGCGGCTTCAAGTTGGTCACTATTATTCAGTTGAAAGGCATTGACACCGACTCGGGACAAGTAAAAAACTTGGTCAGGCATAAAGTTACCCATGGCTCTTATTTCATCTTTAAAATCATATCTACTGCGTAACAAGCGGGCATGAGAGAATGATCTGCCATCAGTAAATGCAGGAAATTCAAGTCCAATTAGACTGATTTTATTTAAGTCGTCTGATATATCTTCAATGATGTCAGAGGGTGCCAGTCTAATGCCTATTTTTCCAGTATGGCTACTCAGCGATGATTTTTCATCATTCCAACGTGAGAGTGAAATAGTAATATTCCCTAGGCTAATAGCATCATCATCCGTGATGTGAGACCAGTTGTCTTCAATAATTTTTTTGTCTTTAATTATTTTCATGGTCTTAATATACCGCTTCTTTAAATGGGCTTACACCGATACGATTTACCGTATCTAAAAATATTTCATTATCCTGGCGTTGTTTTATATAAACGCCCAAAATGGTTTCTATGGTCTGTGTAATTTTATTTTTCGCAATCGCTGGTCCAAGTCTTTTACCAAGCGCCGCATCGTTTTCGGATGATCCGCCTAGGGTGACCTGATACCATTCAACGCCTTTTTTATCGACTCCTAGAATACCAATATGTCCCACGCTTTGATGTGCGCAACCATTCATGCATCCAGACATATTAATTTTTAATTCACCAATATCGTGAAGATAGTCAATGTCGTCAAGGGCTTCGTTGATTTCTTTGGCAATACCAATAGATCCTGCATTTGCTAATGCACAGAAATCAAGTCCGGGGCAGCAAATCATATCAGTGGCAGTGCCAATATTTGGCGTGGCAAGTGATAGCCTATCTAGTTTTTGCCAAAGGGCAAATAGATCCGCTTGTTTGACATCAGCAAGTACCAGGTTTTGTCGATGTGTTGTTCTGATTTCTCCAAAGCTGTATTGGTCGGCAAGTTCAGCGACTGCATCCAGTTGTTTGTCAGTAATATCACCAGGAGGTGAGTTAGAGGCTTTTAAAGATACATACACAGCGCGATAAGCAGATATTTTGTGTGTTACCGTATTTAAGTTTATCCAAGTATTAAAGGCAGAGCTTTCAGTTTTGCTGGATTCAAAACCAGCATCTTGTTTTGCTAGGGTTTCATACAAAGGTGGCTTAAACTCAGCTTGTATACTGCTAATGCGATCTTCGCTGACTTCCATTCCATCTTTGATTTGTAACCATTCAGTTTCAACCCATTTGCTCATTTGTTCTATACCGCTTTCTCGAACCAGTATTTTTATCCTAGACTTGTATTTGTTGTCTCGTCGGCCTTTTAGATTATAAACACGAAGAATGGCCTCCAGATAAGAAAGTAAATGTTGTTTTTCTAGGAAAGGACGAATTATTTTGCCGATAATGGGTGTGCGTCCCAGTCCTCCGCCAACTAGGACTTTAAAACCAGTTTTTCCCGTTTCATTTTTGACTAAGTAAAGACCTATATCATGAAATTGAGTGGCTGCTCTATCTTGCTCAGAGCCGCTGACAGCAATTTTAAATTTGCGTGGTAAATAGGCAAACTCAGGATGCAATATAGTCCACTGACGAATGATTTCACAGTATGGGCGAGGGTCTTCTATTTCATCTATGCAGACACCAGCAAGTGGGTCTGTTGTTGTATTTCTCAGGCAGTTACCACTGGTTTGAATCGCGTGCATTTGTACGCTAGCCAAATCGGCTAGAATGTCTGGGACATTTTCTAGTTCAGGCCAGTTAAACTGGATGTTTTGGCGGGTTGTTATGTGAGCGTAGCATTTATCATATTTCCTTGAAATATGAGCAAGCATACGCAATTGTTTGGAGGAGATTAAGCCATAAGGGCCAGCAACGCGTAGCATGGGTGCATGGGTCTGGATATAAAGTCCATTCATTAAGCGCAATGCACGGAATTCATCTTCACCGATTTCGCCTTGTAAATAGCGTTTGGTTTGTCTTTTATATTGATTAACCCGTTCATCAATCAAGGTCTGGTCTGTTTCAGTGTACTGATACATTATGGTTTCTATGCTATCTATAAACTATTAAAGCAAGTCTGACAATAATATACTGAGACGCTTTAAATGACAAAGATTATTATATAAGGTACTATTGAAAAATTTTTTATCTTGTATTTATTATTTATTGGGGGTCATTTTGTTAGGTTTGATTTTGATTTTTTTAGGCTTTTTATTGGTGCCTGAACTGGCAATGGCCGAGGTATACGATGAGGATTTTAAAAATTTAGGTCTCACTGGGACAGAAAGAGGAATTTACACCGTTCTGATTTTCATTATCGCATACGGCTTTGTCATGGCTGAAGAATTTACTGGTTTGCGCAAATCCAAACCCGTAATTCTAGCGGCGGGTATTATTTGGGCACATGCTGCTATTTTAGCTGCTGAGAAGGGTGTTTCAGTAGAGCAATTGCACGAAGCCTTTGAATATAATTTAGCGGAATATGCTGCGTTGATGCTGTTTTTGCTGGTTGCGATGACCTACATTAACGCGATGGCAGAACGTAATGTGTTTGAGGTTTTGCGCTCTTGGATGATAAGAAAACAATTTAGTTATAAACAATTGTTTTGGGTAACAGGCATCATCACTTTCTTTTTATCATCAGTGGCTGATAATTTAACCTCTGCATTGTTGGTAGGTGCAGTTGTGCTGGCTGTGGGTAAGGGAAATGATAAATTTGTTGCTATAGGTTTGGTTAATCTGGTGGTTGCTGCTAATGCTGGGGGAGCTTTTAGTCCTTTTGGTGATATTACCACTTTAATGGTTTGGCAGGCAGGATATGCTGATTTTTTTGATTTTTTTGAATTGTTTATTCCCTCTGTTGTTAACTATGTGATTCCTGCTACGTTTATGTATATGGCTTTACCCAACGCTCAACCAACAGCCACAGATGAAGAGCAAGTTTATCTTAAACCTGGAGGCATGCAAGTTTGTGTTTTGTTTGCATTGACTATTGTATTGGCAGTTAGTTTTAAACAGTTTTTTCATTTGCCCCCATTTATGGGCATGATGACTGGTCTATCAATATTAATGATTTATGGTTTTAGTATTAATAAGCTATATCAAAATGAATCGTTTGATATATTTAATAAAGTACGCGATGCAGAGTGGGATACATTGTTCTTCTTCTTTGGTGTTGTTTTTGCGGTAGGTGGTTTAGGTTATATTGGTTATTTAGAACTGATTTCATCTGCAATGTACGATGGTTTGGGAGATACAACTGCTAACATTCTAGTGGGTATAATATCTGCCATTGTTGACAATATACCGGTGATGTTTGCGGTGCTTAATATGAATCTTGATATGGATTTGTATCAATGGATGCTGGTTACTCTGACTGCAGGTACGGGTGGTTCATTGTTGTCAGTTGGTTCTGCGGCAGGCGTTGCTTTAATGGGTCAATCAAACCATAGATATACTTTCTTTAGTCATATTAAATGGACACCGGTGATTGCCTTGGGTTATTTTGCCAGTATTGTGGTTCATTATTTGATTAATGGATAGTTGATGCGTTGGAGCTAACCCTTTGGCTTAGCTCTCTATATAGCGTTAAAAAAAGCATCTTTCTGCTGGCTCTGAAAGATGCTTTTTTATTGGCATCAAGAAAAGTAGACAGGGTGATTGTTTAATTCTGTTTTTAGAGTTTAGTGCCAAGCTGAAAATATTTTTCTGCCAAAATAATTAGTAGTAATACGGGAATCCCCATGATTGCTGTTATTAAAAAGAATTGTGAATAGCCGAGTGTTTCGACAAGCGTGCCAGAGTAGCCGCCTAATATTTTAGGAAGAAGTGTCATTAATGAGCTGAAAATGGCATATTGCACGGCGGTGAATGAGATATTGGTCAGGCTCGATAAAAATGCAATAAAGGCTGCACTGGCTAAGCCAGCAGAAAGGTTATCGGCTGAAATAACAAGGTAAAGCATAAACATATCATGCCCTGCCTGAGCCAGCACCATAAAAAGTAAATTAGTTAAGGCCGAGAGTAGTGCGCCTAGGAAGAGAATGCGCATGACCCCGAATCGAACTGCCAATAGTCCTCCTAGAAAGCCTCCGGTAATCGTCATTGCTAAACCAAAACTTTTTACTACACTGGCAATTTCAGGTTTGCTAAAGCCCAAGTCTTGATAAAAAACATTGGAAATAACACCAAGTACAATATCTGAAATACGGTATAAGCCAATTAAAGCTAATAAAAGCCATGCAAGGAGGTAGCCGTATCGTTGAAAGAAGTCCTGAATCGGCACCATATAAGTTTGAACTGCTATTTGCTGTTTGACAATTCCAGAAAGAATGACACATTTTCCGATAATGCTAGCGATGATTAATGCTAAAGCTAGCCGGAAAAGTTCAATAATGAACCCTACTAACGGCTTGTTAGAAATTAGTGTGCTTACTATTAATTTAGCTTTTTCAGCCAGTTCGGTGCTGTAATAAAAACAAGCGATAAAGGCAGAAACTAATGCGATAAAAAGGAATAAAAAACCAAGATGGTCTTTGTGGGTATTTAGACTATTACCGATTGCTTGAGGGGGTTCTGCAACCGTTAAAGTAGTTATAACACCAATGAGCATAAAGCCACTGATGAGTAGGTAGCTTGATTGCCATGCGTGGTAGTCATAAGTTTCTGTTGTGGAGCCAAAATAGCTGGCCAAAAATAATGTGCCAGCACCCGCTAGTAGCATGCCTATTCGATAGCCGGCTATATAGCTGGATGACATTAATGCTTGAAGATTACTGTCGGCTGATTCGATACGATAAGCATCAATGACTATATCTTGTGTTGCCGATGAGAAACCTAAGCATACAGCGGCCCATGCCATTAATGTCAAAGTGTCCTTGGCAGGGTCAATGAATGCCATGGCTACTATAGAAAGTATAATCATTATTTGTGATAATAATAACCACGCACGTCGTCTGCCTAAAAGTTTGCTTAATAGGGGTAAGGGCATTTTGTCGACTAAAGGCGCCCAAACAAATTTGAAAGAATAACCCAGTGCAGCCCAGCTAAAATAAGTGACAGCTTCTCGTTGTATTCCTGCTTCTCGGAGCCATAGGCTGAGGGAGGAAAAAATCAAAAGTAGAGGTATGCCTGCTGAAATACCCAGAAAAAGCATGGTAACGACTCTGGGATGGGAGAATGCGGTTAATGTAGTCAATAAGCTTTTTTCTGGGTTGGTAATACTCATGTTGTTGGCATTATGTAATCATAATCAATAATTAGTGGGGCATGATCAGAAAAGCTCTGGTCTCTGTATATTTCTGTGGATACAATGTTAGCTTTATTTTTGAAGTTTGGGGATAATATTTGATAGTCAATTCGCCACCCGACATTGTTGGCGCGAGCTTGTCCGCGATTTGACCACCAAGTGTATTGGTGGTCTTGTTGATCTAGCTCACGAAATGCATCCACAAAACCGACATCATCAAATAAAGTATCTAGCCAGGCACGTTCTTCTGGTAAAAAACCTGAATTTTTTTGATTGCCTTTCCAGTTGCGAATATCTTCATTTTTATGGGCAATATTCCAGTCTCCACAGATAATTGTATCCTGCTCGCTGGATTTCATGGTTTTAAGTTTGCTCATTATATGATCCATGCAGCGATACTTGACTTGTTGTCGTTCTTCTTTTGCAGAGCCTGATGGCATATATAAGGAAATCACGCTTAAACCGCTAAAAATAGCTTCAATATATCGCCCTTCACTGTCAAACTCATTATTACCCATACCAATAATGACGTTTTCTGGTTTTTGTCGGCAATAGAGTGCGACACCGCTATAGCCTTTTTTTTCTGCATCATGATAATAACAATGATATCCTTCTGGCCAAAAGGCTTTAGCCTTTAATTGCTCGGTCTGTGCCTTTGTTTCCTGTATGCAAATAAGGTCAGCATTTTGTTCTGCCATCCATAAGAAAAAGCCTTTTCGTTCAGCCGCTCTAATGCCATTGGCATTCAGTGAAATAATACGCATATTAAATTGAATATTGCAGAATTGTTGAGTAAATCGTATTATACTCAGCTCTCTAAAATATATGCTCCCTTAATTAAGGCAGTTTGGAATCAAAATGAAAGCAGAAATTCATCCTGAATATAAACAAATTACTGTAACATGTGGCTGTGGCAATAAATTTGAGACGGGATCAGTATTAACTGAAGACTTAAATGTGGAGGTTTGCTCTTCATGTCATCCTTTTTACACGGGCAAGCAAAGAGTGGTAGATACAGCAGGTCGTGTTGATAAGTTTCGTAAGAGATTTGGTAAATAAGCTGACTTTTCAATTTCTATGGTTGGTAAGTTCCTAAAGTAAAGGATGCTAGCATGGTTAAAGATACAGTAACAATTAGAAATAACAAAACGGGGAAAGAGGTTGACCTTCCATTGGAATATGGCACTGTTGGGACACCTGCAGTGGATATAGGCTCCTTAAATAAGGAGATCGGTACCTTTACTTTTGACCAAGGCTTTATGTCTACGGCAAGTTGCAAAAGTGCCATTACCTATATTGATGGGGATAAAGGCGTTTTACTGTATCGAGGCTACCCTATAGAGCAATTAGCAAAAAACAGTTCATTTCTTGAGGTTGTTTATTTATTGATGAACGGTGAGCTACCTAGAGAAAATGAATTATTTTCATTTGCCAGTGAAATAAAACAGCATTCAATGATTCATGAAGCCTTGAGAGTATTTTTCAATGGCTTTCATTATGATGCGCATCCCATGTCTATGATGGTAGGTGTGATGGGATCTTTATCTGCATTCTATCATAGCGAGCTAGATATGAATGATCCTGAGCATCGGCGTATTTCTGCCATGCGTATGGTGGCAAAAGTACCCACCATCGCAGCAGCAAGTCATCGACACTCAGTGGGGTGGCCTTTTATTTATCCTCGTCTGGATTTAGATTATTGTGAAAACTTTATGAATATGATGTTTTCATTACCGGGACAACAATATATTGATGAAAATAATTACATTGATCCCGTTGCTGTCAAGGCATTGAATTTATTGTTTATTTTACATGCAGATCATGAGCAAAATGCCAGTACATCAACGGTAAGGCTTGCGAGTAGTACGGGGGCTAATCCTTATGCATGTGTTGCTGCAGGTATTTCTGCTTTGTGGGGACCGGCTCATGGCGGTGCCAATGAAGCTGTTTTAAGTATGTTGGCAGAAATTGGTACGGTTGATAGAATTCCAGAGTTTATTGCCAAAGCGAAAGATAAAAATGATCCATTCAGGTTGATGGGTTTTGGTCATCGCGTATACAAAAATTTTGACCCAAGAGCGACTATTACTCGTGAAACCTGTTATGAAGTTTTAGAAAAGTTTCCTAGCGATGATCCTTTGTTTGATCTGATGTTAGCATTGGAAGAGTTTGCTTTGAAAGATGAATATTTTATTGAGAAAAAACTGTATCCAAATGTAGATTTTTACTCAGGTATTATTTATAAAGCATTAAAAATACCAGAAGATATGTTTACTGTGATGTTTGTGATTGCTAGAACAGCAGGCTGGGTTTCACATTGGTTGGAAATGATGTCTGAGCCTAGTCAGCGTATAGGCAGACCTCGTCAAATATACACGGGTTATGATGTTCGCGATTATAAACCAGTGCTAGACAGATAAAGAAGTCGAGTAACTACTCAGCTTACCCTCTATTTTGTCCAATAGCCGCGTTGAAAGTGTGCATTTACACCTGTAAACTCCGTGCTTTCGTCTTGCTCTTGAACGCCTTGATCTTGAATAGAACAGAGGGCAATCTAAGCAGTTACGGAGTATGCTGAGTAGTTACATTAGAACAAGCTATCTTCATCGGTTTCTTCTAGTTCTTCTGCATTAACATCTAAATAAGAATACTCTGATGGGCTGTTTTCATTTCTAAAATACTCCCAAATTCCATGACTGTCTGTTTGTGCTAGTTTTCCTGTTTTTGGATCAATATAAACTTTTTCTATACCTGCTGGTATTACCAGACTTTGCTCGGGTTTATCCTTTAAAGCTGTTTTCATGAAATCAATCCAGATAGGAAGAGCCGCTTTCCCGCCAGTTTCATTTCTTCCTAAAGGTTTTGATGTATCAAACCCTAGCCAGGCAGAAGCCGCTATGCCTGAACTAAAGCCATTGAACCAGGCATCTCTTTGCTCGTTCGTTGTGCCCGTTTTCCCCGCTAGATCTGTTCGACCCAATACCTTTGCTTTGGTTGCTGTTCCTCTTTGTACGACATCTCTTAACAATGAATTCATCAAGAAATTAATTTGTGGTGAAATAATACGTGAAGCATAGTGCACATCTCCAATTGATGAATCTTCACAGCTTGGACAGGCTATTTTAGGCGTTGCTTGAAATAAGACTTTACCCTTATTGTCTTCAATACGATCAATAAAGTAAGGTTCAATAAGAAATCCACCGTTAGCGAATACGGAAAAAAAAGTCGCCATTTGCAGTGGACTTGCATATCCACTACCTAATGCCAATGAAAGACCTTTGGGTAATTGTTCTTGTTTGAAACCAAAACGAAGGGCAGTATCAGTCACCTTTTTAATACCAAGCTCTCGTAGCAAGCGTATAGAAATAAGATTTCTTGATTTTCGTAAAGCAGTTCTTAGCGGAGTCATACCAAAGAATTTTTTACTGTAATTTTCGGGTCTCCATGCATTTATCTGTGAAGGGTCGTCAATAACGACAGGTGCATCATTGATGAGGCTGGCTGCAGTAAATCCATTCTCAAGAGCTGTTGTATAGATTATAGGCTTGAAGCCTGAGCCAGGTTGTCGCTTAGACTGAATGACGCGGTTGTATTTGTTGTGAAAAAAGTCAAAGCCACCTGACAAAGCCAGGATAGCACCATCATTTGAATTTAATGCGACAAAGGCAGCCTCGGTATTGGGTATTTGGGCTAAACTCCATCTGCTGTCTTTAAGCTGTCTAACTCTCACCAAGTCATTTACTTTTAAGACATCATTAATGGATTTTAATTTTGGCCCCATATAATTTTGTGATTTAAATGTTCTTGCCCATTTAATTTGCTCAAAAGGTATTTCAATGAGTGATTTGTCTGCTAGGCTGGCAGTGGCAATGTCATCATTTATTTCTACGATATGCGCTGATTGTGTGTCAGCAATTGTTGTAAAGTCTGATGTTTTAAGCTCAGTCGAAATTTTATTAGCATGCGGTAAGAAGCGGTAGCCATGACGCTGGTCGTAATTATGCAAGGCAGACTGAATAGCATGAGTTGCTGTTGCTTGCATTGTGCTATTAATTGTAGTGAAGACTTTTAGACCCAAGCTAAATGCTTTTTCACCGTACTGTTCAACGATCTCTTGGCGAACCATTTCTGCAATATAAGGTGCGGGTGCATCGAGTTGGTTTGAATGCAGTGTTGCAGTAACAGGACTGTTGAAGGCAATGTCAAATTCTGCCTGATCGATGTAGCCTAGTTTAAGCATTCTTCTTAAAACATAATTTCTACGTTGTAAGGCTCTTTCGGGATTGCTGATTGGATTGTAAGATGAGGGGGCTTTAGGTAAGCCAGCAATCATGGCTAACTGGGCAAGATTAAGATCTCTTAGAGTCTTGTCATAGTAGGTAGATGCAGCAGCAGCTACACCGTATGAGCGATGACCTAAATAAATTTTGTTTAGGTACAATTCCAGAATCTGGTCTTTTGAATATTCCCGTTCAATTTGTAAGGATAAAATGATTTCTTTGATTTTTCTAATATAAGTCTTTTCTCTGGTCAACAGAAAATTTCGTGTGACTTGCATAGTAATCGTACTACCTCCCTGTTTCTTTTTGCCGGTCCATAATAATTGAAATGTAGCACGAATAAGGCCTCGGTAATCTACACCAGGGTGTGAATAAAACCTATCGTCTTCAGCGGCAAGAAATGCATTAATGAGTTGTTGAGGTACCTCTTTAATATGAATAGGGATTCTTTTTTTCTCTCCAAACTGGGCGAGTAGAAGCTTGTCATAACTATAAATGGATAAAGGTGTTTGGTATTCAACATTATGCAGTTGTTGGATGTCAGGTAGTTCTTGTTTAAGGTCAGAAATAAAGAAATAGGCAATAATTATTAGGCAGAGTGATAAAGAAAAAAGGATAAAAATCCATTTTAATGTCGATTTTATGAAAGTTTTTGTAGGCACACAATATCCGTAAGAAATATAAAAAGAGAGTTTAAGGTGTCTTTATAACATGTGTGGTAATTGACTGGCTATTTTGCCCACTCTTAAACAGGAGTGAATAGCAGGTGTAAAAGCAAGAGGCCGATAAAAATATGAGTAACTACTCAGCTTACCCTTTATTTTGTCCAATAGCCGCGTTGAAAGTGCGCATTTACACCTGTAAACTCCGCACTTTCGCCTTGCTCTTGAACGCCTTGATCTTGAACAGAACAGAGGGCAATCTAAGCAGTTACGGAGTACGCTGAGTAGTTACAATCGTGAGAGCTATTTATTTTTGTTGTAAATACCGTGCAAAAATAGATTTCATCTGCCTGGCACCCCTTTATTAGCCAGCCTGTCTGCTTTTTCATTTCCGACATTACCAGAATGGCCTTTTACCAAAATCCAGTCAATTTTATGGCGAGTAATTGCTGAATCCAGTCTGCGCCATAAATCATCGTTTTTAACAGGCTTTTTAGCGACTGTTTTCCATCCTCTTTTTTTCCAATTATCTATCCATTCAGTGATGCCTTGTAACACATACTTAGAATCTGTATGTAACAACACAGTACTTGGTTTTTTTAAAGTTTCCAGTGCCATAATAGCAGCCATCAATTCCATGCGATTATTCGTTGTTTCTTGCTCTCCACCGTATAGTTCCTTTTTAGTCGATTTGTATTGTAGTAAAACGCCCCATCCTCCCGGACCAGGATTTCCTTTACATGCTCCATCTGTATATATAATGATCTGCTCAGTCATGTCTATTTTTCTTGTGTGTATTTGATTTTAATCCATTAGAGGCTGTTGCAAAGCTAACCGTTTTAAATTTTATCGGTGTTAATGGAATTAATTGATATTGTCTTTTAGTGGCGCGTACTGCATAAGTCATAGAAAAGAAGGTTCTTTTACTTAATTTAAACTGTCCTGATGTGGTTTTAATTGAATCTAAATTGATTTCAGAAGTGGTTGTGATTTCAAAATTAAGCAATTTCAACCAATCAGAAATTCTTCTGCGCATAATAAAATGTCCTAGCCATGAATCTGACATTTTAATATCCCACAAAAACTGCAAACGAATCCAAAAACTCAAAGGATTAAAATTTAAAAAAATAACCTCGCCTTCTGCTTTTAATACCCGCTCTATTTCTCTCATAGTTTGAAACCGGTTGGCATCAAATTCTAATAAATGCGGCACGATAACCAAATCTACTGTTTCACTCTGAATGGGGAGCCTACATGATTTGGCTCTTATTTTTACAGCATTGGCACAGCCCTTACTTTCAATATCAAGAATGCTGTATTTTTGAAAAAAAGAACAGTCTATAAAATCATATTCCCAGCCTAAATAACCCAACTGCATAATGGTCTGTTTACAACTTACTGTGATTGACCGCCTTAAATAATCGCACTCAAGCTTTTGTAATAATTTACCGTGTGGTGTTTCATAAAATGAAAATAAAAATTTTCTTTTCATATCTCAGTTGAAAAATAAGGTGTTTTGTATATAATCAAACAATTACAACAACTTTGTAAACTACATTAATAACCATGTTATCAATAATTCCTAAGAAATTATTCATTTTCCTCCTTTATTCTATTTTATTGATTGCCGCAGGATGTGCAGAAAAACCCACTAAACATGTCTATATTAATGAAAATCCTGCTGCAATACAGCAAGTTTTAAATACACCAGTTATAAACCCTGAGTCTTTAGCACAAGATACCAGTGTTGAAGAAATAAAACCAATAGACATTGCACTCCACAAAACGGCTTGGGATCGTTTGTTTTCCTTATATGCTCTAGCTGATATTGACAATGAACGAATAGATCAAGAAGTAAAAAGATTTCTTAAGCATCCTGAATATTTAACTAAAATCCAACACCGTGCAGAACCTTATCTGTATTTTATTCTTGACCAGGTTGAGAGAAAACAAATTCCAGGGGAATTCGCTTTACTTCCCGTCATAGAAAGTGCTTTTTTACCCAATGCCGTATCAAAAAGCAAAGCATCAGGACTTTGGCAGTTTATGCCAGCTACAGGACGTTTTTTTGGTCTAAAACAAAACTGGTGGTATGACGGTCGCAATGATATATATACTTCCACACAAGCTGCTACCACTTATCTACAACAATTAGGCAAACTGTTTGATAATGACTGGTTGCTGGCTTTAGCTTCCTATAATGCAGGAAAAGGAAACATAAAAAAAGCACAAAAATTAAACAGTGAAAATAATTTAGCGACTGATTATTGGTCAATTCCATTACCTACAGAAACCATGAATTATGTGCCACGGCTACTGGCTATTGCTAAAATATTTGCCAATTCAGAAAAATATAATATTGCTTTATATCCCATAGACAATAAACCCTATTTTGAAGTGGTTACTATCGACTCTCAAATTGATTTAAGTCTGGCAGCAAAAATGGCACAAACTCCCATTAATAGCTTTTTTACCTTAAACCCTGGCTTTAAACGATGGAGCACTGACCCAGATGGCCCCTACCATCTTCTGATTCATGTTGAAAAAGTCGATACCTTTAACCAACAGTTAATGGCTACTCAGATTAAAGATAGAATGCACTGGATACGTCACAAAATAAATCAAGGAGAGAATTTAGGTGTCATTGCAGAAAAATATAACACCACAGTTAATGCGCTAAAACAAAGTAACCATTTAGACAACGCCAATATTCGTGCTGGAAAATATTTAATGATTCCTCACTCGTCTGCTCAGTCAGTTTCAGATGCAAGCACCATCCCTCAACAACTTTACATTGTAAAAAGTGGCGACACCTTCTGGGGTATAGCCCGTCAATTTGCAGTAAAAAGTAAAGATATTGCAAAATGGAACAACGTGCCCTTATCTAAAACCTTACAACCTGGGCAAAAACTGATCATAAAAGAAGGGTAACTACCCACTCCCTTTAGAGTGATTCCCCAGTTAAAGCCATTTGAATAGCAATAAAAGGATTAGTGCCTTTTTGCTTGCCATCGTTTGCAACTAACTTGATATAGCACAATAAGCATGGGCATAAACCTCAGACCAGAAACACCCCCCGATACTTTTTGTAGCCCCAGAAATGATATGATGAGCACACCTGAAAATGGTTCTGCATCAAAAAAGCTATAGAACTATGGTAACCATGACTTATACACGCTACTAAATCAAAAGCACATAAAAAGAAGAAACTAACACTTTTTCAGCTCCTTTTGACCACTCAATTAATAATTGAATAAACAGGATCAACTAGAAATGCAAACTAAAACGGATGCTGATTTTCAACAAGAAAGCAGTACGGCTAGACCTTATTTGGCTGACTTTAAATCACTGACTGCTGAAATAAAACGTCGAGGACTCTATCAAAGAGATGCTAAACGAGCCTATATTGAGCTTATTGCTCATATTGTTATTTCTATTGTCGGCATCACACTATTTATTCTCTTTGACAACATCTTTAGTCGAATACTTTCTGCTTTAATTATGGCATCTGGTTTATTAGGGGTTGGTACACATACACATAACTCCTCACATAATGCCAGTTCTGAAAAAAACTCGATTAATGATTTTTTAACTTATCTTGGCTATTCGACCCTATTAGGTTTCTCTGCTCTTTTTTGGAAATACAAACACTGCATTGTTCATCATAGCAATCCAAATATCCTAGGAATTGATGAAGATATCGACTTAATGCCCTTTTTTGCTGTCACTGAATATGATTTAAAGAAGGTAGGTAATTTAGGACATTTTTATCACAAGTTTATCCAGCCTGTTATTTTTCCTTTCATGATCAGTCTGACGGCTTTTAATATTCAACGCCAGGCATGGACCTTCTTGATTAAAGCCTTATTAGACGATAAAAGACGTAAAACCATACATTGGATTGATTTAGCTTATAATCTGCTACACATAGTAGCCTGGCTAATTATTCCTATGCTGTTTTTCTCCCCCATTGCGGTCATAGAATTTTATATATTAAGAAACGTACTGCTAGGCTACGCCTTATTTTTTATGTTGGGTTCTTCACATTTACCAAATGAAGCCGTTTGTAGCGTAGAAGATCAGCAATGTGCTGATTTTGCACTTAAGCAGACCGCTGCCACCATTAATATTAGAACCAACCGTTATGGTCGTTTTCTGATGTCGGGACTTGATTATCAAATAGAACATCATTTGTTTCGTGGGGTCAGCTATACCCGCCTACCGGAGCTTAATGAACTGGTAAAAGAATACTGTAGATATCAAAATTACCCACATAATACACTGGGTTTTTTTGAAGCTTCGTGGAAAACAATTACGGTTTTTTACACACCAAAACCTGTACACACTGACCTGCAAAAGCTGGTTAGCTTTTCAGTTCCTTTTGACCGCTCAATTAATAATTGAATAAAACGGGATCAACTAAGAATGCAAACTAAAACGGATAATGTAAATTTCAACCATTCTAAATTTGTAAAATATACCCGCTTACCCCCAGGTTATATGCTTGGCAATAGATATAGGGTGGATCTTCCAATACAGACAAACAAGAATTTGGGGGTTTATCTAGGCACAGATAATAAAACCAAGCAAAAAGTAGTCATAAAGTTTAAGGCAAATGTTTGCCGTGAGTTTAAAGTATTAAAAAGCATTAACCATCCTAATGTCGTTAAAGCGTATGACCTTGCAAAAGAAAATTCCGCCTACTATCTTGTAATGGAGTATGTTGAAGGAATAATAATAGGGAAGTACATGAGACAATATGCACCTATTAAAGAAATTAAAATCAGGTCAATTTTTAAATCACTCACTGAGACAGTAACAGAGTTGACAACGCTTTATAGAGTGCAACATGGTGATATCACTGGTGGCAATATAATCATCAGGAATGATTCGTCCATCTGCTTAATAGATTTTGAATGGGGAACTCATAGCAATTGGTTGACAAGTTTAAAAACTGCTTTAAAAACTGCTGTACCGGTATTGAAAAACAAGAGGAATTTATCTTATTCTTTGCAAATGAGGGTATTTTTATTGGGTTGTATGACTGGTGCTAACTTTGCTACCTTGAAGAATTTTTTACACACTAGGCAATTAATTGAAACAGATGATTTAATAAATCAAGCACGAGCAAACGGCTACAGCAAAGACTTGATAGGCTTGGTAGAAAATGCCACGCTAGCAAACTATAACGAAAAAGAGCAGATACGCCATTGGCACGAGGTTTTTCTAAATGAGACAAACCTAAAATAAAATACTCAGTGTTAATCAGGTTGAGGCTTTAACGAAAGGAGCATAGCAGGCTATGTGATCGTAAGTTGCAACGCCTAAAATGGATAAAAAGAGCAACAAGACGGGTGGGTTATTTGTTGCAAATTGTCTTAGTGCCGAAAATTAACCATCAATGAAAAGAGAGAGACAGCAATAAAGGCGAATTTAACCCACCTGAATTCAAGTCATAAGTGCAACATTTTCATTTAAAAAATAGTTCTTGCCAGTTATCTGTGCAAAAACCTCAAAGGGGGTATTCCCCCCCCCCAAACATTTTCTAGGTCTATTATTCATTAAATCTGTGGCTATAAACCCTTCTTTTGGACTCCCTTATTTTTTAAGCTCTCCCTTGTTGGGGAGGGTTGGGTGAGGAGATTTTAAACAAACTACTCAGCTTGCCCTCTATTTTGTCTAATAGCCGCGTTGAAAGTGCGCATTTACATCTGTAAACTTCGCACTTTCGCCTTGCTCTTGAAAGCCTTGCTCTTGAACAGAACAGAGGGCAATCTGAGCAGTTACGGAGTACGCTGAGTAGTTACAATGTTTTTTAGTAAAAAAGAAAAAGATTACTATACTTCATCAGTAATGATGATTTTGATTGATTTGGATCAATATAATTTGGTCGTATCAAAATATAAATGATTGAAAGTTTACCTGATGAATGGGGTTCATGTATGCGCTGGTTTAATAGTGGTCAATCTACCGTACTTGGTATTGATATTGGTACAACAGCAATAAAATTACTGGAGTTGAGTAAGTCTGGGGCTAAATATCGAGTTGAAAGTTACGCTGTTGCTCCATTGCCTCAAGATTCAATTGTAGATAAAAACATTGTAAACATTGATGTTATCACCAACGCGATTAAAACTGCAATTAAGCAATCGGGTACAAAAACTAAAAATGCTTGTGTAGCGGTTGCAGGTTCGTCAGTAATGACAAGGGTTATTTCCATGCCGAGTTCTTTAACCGAAGATGAAATGGAGGAACAGATATTGGTAGAGGCTGATCAGTATGTGCCATATTCACTTGATGAAGTTAACCTAGACTTTGAAGTGCAGCAAGAAACAGAAAACAATCCAGAAATGGTGGATGTTTTATTGGTAGCATCAAGGCGTGAGAATGTGGATGACCGCATTGAAGCTCTGGAAAAAGCAGGATTGAAAGCCAAGATTGTTGATGTCGAGGCTTTTGCCATGGAGAATGCATTTTCGTTATTAGCTGATCAATTAGCAGATACCATAGATAATCAAACGATAGCCATTGTTGATGTCGGGGCAACCCTGTTAACACTCAATGTATTACATGAATGTCGAACGGTTTATACGCGGGAACAAGGTTTCGGAGGCAAACAGTTAACCGAAGAAATTCAACGGAACTATGGTTTATCTTATGAAGAGGCTGGGTTAGCTAAAAGGCATGGCAGTTTGCCTGACAATTATATTACTGATGTATTGGATCCCTTTAAAAAAGCGATGGTGCAGCAAATAGCACGTGCATTACAATTTTTTGTATCTTCAAGTGCAAATAGAGAGATTGCTAGTATTGTATTAACGGGTGGATGTTCATCTATAGCTGGATTGGAGAAGGCAGTGGAACAAAACTTAGGTATACCTGCTTTGGTATCGGATCCGTTTATAAATATGGCTTTATCCAATAAAGTAAAATCACAAAGTTTAAGTAATGATGCTCCCATAATGATGATTGCATGTGGCTTAGCGTTAAGGAGTTTTGATTAATGCCAACCATTAATTTACTTCCATGGCGGGAAGAGCTTCGACAACAAAAGAAGCAAGACTTTATCGCTGCGATATGTGCCAGTATTTTTGTGACTTTGATATTATTTGGATTGGTTTATTGGCATATTGAAGATATGAAAGAATATCAACAAAGGCGGAATTCAATGCTTGATGAGCAAATTCGATTGGTTAATAAAAAAATAAAAGAAAAAAAAGATATAGAAGAAAAAAAGAATAAATTATTAAGCAAAATTGAAGTCATCCAAACTTTACAAGAGAGTCGTCCTCGGATAGTACATTTATTTGATGAACTAGCTAAAAGCACGCCAGATGGGATCGTTCTCTCAAAGTTTAAACAAACAGGAAAAATCCTAGCATTTAGCGGTAAAGCACAATCGAATGCAAGCGTGTCTGCTTATATGAGAGGTATAGAAGCATCACCATGGTTAGAAGCTCCCGTTTTAGAAGTTATTAAAGGGCAAGGAAAGCTAACAAATGGCTCTTTGAATGATTTTTCTATGATGGCTAAACAAAGTAAAAATAAAACGACTCAGCGTACTCCGTAGCTGCTTAGATTGCCCTCTGTTCTGTTCAAGATTAAAGCGTTCAAGAGCAAGGCGAAAGTGCGGAGTTTACAGGTGTAAATGCGCACTTTCAACGCGGCTATTGGACAAAAATAGAGGGTAAGCTGAGTAGTTACATAAAAATAAGCCAAAACAGCAGGAAGATCGAAAAAATGAATTTAGCAGAAGTAAACTGGGACCTTAATGCAGCAGGTACGTGGCCTTTAACTGTAAAGATAGCGACTATCGTTTTGGCTTCTTTGCTGGTAGTGGGGGCACTTTATTATTATATAACTATAGATCAGCTTAAGCAGTTAGATCAATTACAAATGAAAGAACAAACACTAAAAACTTCATTTGAGTCTAAACAGCGAAAAACGGTGAATTTAGCTGATTATCGAGATCAATTGAAACAGCTTGAGCTTTCTTTGGGGGAAATGATTAAACAGATGCCAAGCAAAGCAGAAGTGGCAAATCTTCTAATAGATATTTCCCAAACAGGATTAGCCAGTGGGTTAGAGTTTCGTCTTTTTAAACCAACAGCCTCTATACGGAAAGATTTTTATTCAGAGTTACCTATTAGTATTGATGTTGTAGGTAAATACCAAGAGTTAAGTTTATTTATCAGTGGTTTAGCTTCTTTGTCACGGATTGTTACGATTCATAATGTCGCTATTTCTACTATAAAAAGTAGCGATATGCTGAATATGAGTGCAACGATTAAAACGTATAATGAAGAAACAGGTGAAATTAAGAAAAAGAAGAAAAAAGGACGAGGAGGGTAATCATGTTTTTATTTAAAAATGGTTGTTACCCGATGATACAGAATCTCACTCAGGTATTTTTTTGTCTCTTTGTTTTCAATTTAGCTGGGTGTGCAAGTAGTGATGTAAGTGACTTAGAACGGTATATCAGTGGGGTAAAAGCAAAGCCTAAAGGAACAATCAAACCTTTACCTGCAATAAAGATTGTGGAACCGTTCATTTTTAATCCAGAAGGAGTAAGAGATCCTTTTAGTCAGGTAGAAAGACTTGAGGAAACTGGAGAACTTGAGGGTGTTGGAGTAAATACAGGCATACGACCAGATAAGTCAAGAAGAAAAGAAGAACTGGAAAGTTATTCCTTAGATACATTGAGAATGGTAGGTACCTTGACTTTAAACAAGGTTTCTTGGGCTTTGGTTAAGACAGGTGATGGCATTATTCATAGGGTGCAGAAAGGGAATTATATGGGACGTAATGATGGTGAAATTAGTGATATTACTGATAATAAGATTGAATTAATGGAAATAGTTCCTGATAAACCAGGTGCTTGGCGTAAACAACAAGTTTCAATTGCATTAGCCGAGTAATTTAAGGATTGAAAAATAAATATGCAAAAAAATAAAATAATAAGATTACAAAAAATATCAAGCTTTGCCAGATTTAGTTTGGGATTGATGATGCTATTGACACAAATATCAATAGCATTAGCAAATGAAACAGCGATAACAGATTTAAGCTTTTATTCCCTGGCTGGAGATAAAGTTCAAATTCAATTAACCATGAATGGCACTGCTATTGCTCCGAAAGTCTTTCAAACAGATAACCCTGCAAGAATTGCCTTAGACTTCCTTGGTGTTAAAAGTGCGCTTGAGCAAAAAATGTATACTGTCAACCAGGGAGTAGCCAATTCAGTTTTTGTAGTTGAAGCATCAGGAATAACACGGGTCGTTATTAATCTTACAGAAACAGTGCCATTTGAGACTAAAGTGGTGGAAAATAATGTTTATCTGATTTTAAAGCCAATAGATGTTGCCAGTTCTCCTAAAAATAGCCATGAGATAGAGCAGGTAGACCGAAGTATTACTCAGTTGCTTCCTGAGCAAACGATTAAGGCGATTGATTTTCGGAGAGGAGCAAAAGGTGAAGGACGCTTGTTACTAGAGCTATCCAGTGCAAATACAGTCGTTGATATAAAGCAACGAGGTGGAAAGCTTGTGTTGAATTTCCTTAATACTAAATTACCTGATGCGCTGGCTAAAAGTTATGATGTTTCTGATTTTGCAACACCCGTTCAGAAGGTTGAGGCAAAAAAACGTGGCTCAGGCGTTAGCATTAGTATAACCCCAAAAGATGGCAAATTTGATTACTCGTCTTATCAGTCTGATGGCTTATTAACCGTTGATTTTTCCCCCTTAACAGCGGCAGAGAAAGAGGCATTGTTAAAGGAAAAGTTTCCGTATACAGGTGATAAATTATCTTTGAACTTCCAAGATATAGAGGTCAGGGCAGTATTACAAATTCTTGCAGATTTTACAAATATTAACATAATAGCGGCTGATTCAGTGGAAGGTACAGTGACTTTGCGGTTGAATGATGTGCCTTGGGATCAGGCATTAGACTTGATTTTGAAATCTAATGGATTAGCAAAGAGACAAACGGGTAATGTGATTTCGATCGCTCCTTTTTCAGAAATCATCAAAATTGAAGAAGAAGAGTTAGCTGCTAATAAAGTGGTTAAACAACTTGAGTCTTTAAAGACTGAATATATTCAAATTAACTATGCAAAGGCTGAAAAAATTCAAATGTTATTGACGGGTTCTAGTGTTGTGGAATCCTCTAGTAAGATTTCTCAGACTAAGGAGTCAACTATTTTTGGTGGTTCAAACACAACGGAAAACAGAGTACGTTTAGCTGAGAAAAGTGACGCGCAAGGTGTATTGTCTTTAAGAGGTAGCTCATCTGTAGATTCAAGAACGAATACAATCATAGTAAAAGACACAGTAGAACAGCTTGAAGAAATCAGAAAAATGATTAAAATTCTTGATGTACCGGTAAGACAAGTGATGATTGAAGCAAGAATTGTCATTGCAAATACCAATTTTGCTCAGGAGATAGGGATTAAGTTTGGGGTGGCAAAAGGGAATTCTGTATATGGACAATTGTTTCCTAATGTCCTAGCGGATGAAAATTATTTAGTTGACTTAGGTGCTAGCGCGATTAGAAACCATCCAGCGGGTGCATTAGGAATAACTTTAGCTAAAACAGCGGACTATGTTTTAAATTTAGAGTTATCTGCTTTGGAAAATGAAAATAAAGGGGAAGTGCTTGCAAATCCACGGGTAATGACATCGGATAGAGAGCTAGCTTTTATTAAGCAGGGTGTGCAAATACCTTTTGAGACAGTGAGTGAAAAGGGTACACAAATTGAACTCATTGATGCTGTACTAGAGCTTAATGTGACACCGCAAATCACACCAGATGGTGATGTAATAATGGAGTTATTAATTAAGAAGGATGCGCCAAATGCAACGGGAGGGATTGATAAAAGGGAGATTGAGACATTAGTTCGTGTAAGTGATGGTGAGACAGTTGTTCTTGGTGGTGTATATGAAGGAGATGTTGAGCAAGAAGAATTCAAAATTCCTTTTTTTGGTGATTTGCCAGGTGTTGGTTTTTTGTTTAAAAAGAAAACGCGGGGTGAAAGTAAAAGAGAATTATTGATATTTGTTACACCAAAAATAGTAAAGAGTTCTTTATCTGTAAGATAACAAATTACAAAAAAAATAAAAGAAAGGGGGCTATAATGCCCCTTTTTTATCGCTTTTAATATAGGTAATAATGAAGTCTGCAGAAAACATATATTTGATTGGTCTAATGGGAGCTGGTAAAACCACGATAGGAAGACAATTAGCTAAATCACTGCAATTACCTTTTTATGACAGTGATAAAGCAATTGAAGAACAAACTGGGGTTGATATTGCTACTATTTTTGAATATGAAGGAGAAAAAGGCTTTAGAACTCGCGAACAAAAGATGATTAATGAACTCACACAACTCAGTGGCATTGTTTTGGCTACGGGTGGTGGTGTCATTCTAAAAGAGTCTAATCGACAAATGCTAAAAAATAATGGATTTATGGTGTATTTACAATGTTCTGTTGATAAAATTTTACAAAGAACTAAAAGGGACAGGAAAAGACCGTTGCTTCATACCGATGACCCAAGAAAAACAATAGAAACATTGTTTGCAGAAAGAGAACACTTTTATTTATCCTGTTCAGACTTTCAAATAGAAACCAGTTCTATGCAAAGTAATGTGGTAGTACAAAAAATTTTAAACGAATACCAGTCAGTTTAAAGAAAATAAATGAAGCAGTTGTGTGTTGAATTAGGCGAAAAATCATATCCCATATATATTGGTTCAAACTTGTTGGGGCAGCAAACCTTGATGCAAAAACATATCAAGTCCAAGCAAGTTTTAATAGTCACTAATACCACGGTTTCAGCGTTATATCTTGAGAAAGTTATAAAAAGTTTAGATACATTTCAAGTTGAAACAATAGAACTCCCAGATGGCGAGCAGTATAAAAGTTTAGAGTATTTGACAAAAATTTTTGACCTTTTGCTTGAGCAAAAATACAGCCGAAATGCGACATTACTCGCATTAGGAGGGGGTGTTATAGGAGATATGGGCGGCTTTGCCGCCGCATGTTATCAAAGAGGTATTGTTTTTATACAGATACCGACCACGGTGTTAGCACAGGTTGACTCATCTGTTGGAGGAAAAACAGGGGTTAATCATCCGCTAGGCAAAAATATGATTGGTGCATTTTATCAGCCTCAATGTGTCATTGCTGATATTGATGTTTTAGATACTCTTGATGATCGGCATTTAGTTGCTGGCATTGCTGAGATTATCAAATATGGACTAATTAGAGATTTGGCATTATTTGAATGGCTAGAAAAAAATATGTCTTTACTGCTAGCCAGAGATAAAGAGGCTCTTGCTTATGTTATTGAGCGTTCCTGCATTAATAAGGCAGAGATTGTTGCTGAAGATGAGTTTGAATCGGGCATTCGAGCCATCTTAAATTTAGGGCATACCTTTGGACATGCCATTGAAACAGGGATGGGATATGGTATGTATATTCATGGTGAAGCTGTTGCGATTGGTATGGGATATGCCGCAGATTTATCTCATAGACTGGGTTGGATTTCTATTCAGGATGTTGACAGAATAATTAAGCTATTAAAACAGGCGCAATTGCCGGTTATTCCTCCAAAGGAAATGGATGTCGCACAATTTGTTGAGTTAATGTCGGTAGATAAGAAAAACGTGGATGGCAAAATAAGAGTTATTTTACTTGAAGCTATAGGAAAAGCAGCTTTACCTATCAGTGTAGATCAACAACTTTTGGAGCAAACACTCAGAGATTATGGTCAGTAATGAAGCCTTTTATTCTTATATGAAAAGTCAGCAGGGAAATGGCATAACGAAAACGAATATTAAAAGATGAAATAAAAATTATTATGGCTAAAAAAGCATTAACTCCCATACAAAAACTGCCAGAAAGCAAAAAACCTAAGTTTAAAAAAACAATTCAGATATTTTAGAAAAAACCAGCAAGACCAGACAGTCTTTGTTTTAATCTACGGATTATTCAATAGTTCAGAAACAGCATAAAAAAATAAATATAATAGTGTGTATGACATCCTTAAAGAATGATATTTTTATAAAAGCCTTGTTAAAGCAACCCGTTGATAAAACGCCAGTATGGATGATGAGGCAGGCAGGGCGATATTTACCAGAATATAAAGCGATACGGGCTAAAGCGGCTAGTTTTATGAGCCTGTGTACTAATCCAGAACTGGCTTGTGAAGTTACTTTACAACCATTGGAACGTTTTGATTTCGATGCGGCGATTTTATTTTCAGATATTCTGACTATTCCTGATGCTATGGGTTTAGGTCTTTATTTTGTTGAAGGGGAAGGACCAAAGTTTAAAAACCCGATTAAAACAGAGAGTGATGTTAAAAAACTAGCGATCCCTGACCCCACTGTAGAATTAAGTTATGTAATGGATGCGGTGAGTCTGATTAGAAAAAACCTACAAGGAAGAGTGCCTTTAATTGGTTTTTCAGGCAGTCCTTGGACATTAGCGACTTATATGGTTGAAGGTGGCAGTAGTAAAAGGTTTCAAAAAGTGAAAGGCTTGATGTATCAACAACCCAGGGTCATGCATCAAATGTTAGATAAACTGGCACAATCAGTAGCGGCTTATTTGAATGCCCAGATTGAAGCGGGAGCTCAGGCAGTAATGGTTTTTGATACTTGGGGAGGTATGCTTTCAACTGAGGATTATAATGAATTTTCCTTAAATTATGCCAAACAAGTACGTTCTTTGTTGAAAACCAATATTGATGGCGAAGAGGTACCTACCGTTTTCTTTACTAAAGGTGGCGGTCTGTGGCTGGAAGATATGGCTGATGCTGGATACAGTGCTTTAGGTTTAGACTGGCAAACAGATATTGCTAAGGCACGTCAACGAGTAGGGAGTAAGGTGGCATTACAAGGCAATATGGACCCTATTTCGCTTTATGCCGAGCCAGAAAGAATAAGACAACAAGTTAAAACTATTTTACAGAAATACGGTAAAGGAACGGGGCATGTCTTTAATTTAGGTCATGGTATTTTACCTGATGTAAATCCTGATCATGTGAAGACCATGGTAGATGCAGTGCATGAATTTAGTCCACAATACCATCTGTAAAACTCAGTTGACTGACCTGAATATGCCGAAACAAATATTAATAGTGAGAGAGTTCAGCATAACTCATGAACGGATAAAAAAGGTCAGCCAAAATAACGCACAATAGCTCACTATTACACTTGTATTTTGACTAAAACCTGAAAAATTCTATCACTTTTTTCTCATCACCAGAGTTATGCTGAGACCTCATATTAATTGTCACTATATGTCATTTATCTTAATTTCTTTGCTTTAGGCGTAAGCATGTGGATTCAAAAACAAATAACACTGCAAGCCAAACAACGTGGCTTTCATTTGGTAAATCATGAAATCATTCAGAATATTGCAGAAATAAAACAGTTAAAAATGGGGTTATTACATTTATTTATTCAGCATACATCCGCTTCTTTAGCCATTAATGAGAATGCAGACCCTGATGTTAGGCATGACATGGAAGCCTATTTTAATCAGGCAATTCCAGAGAATGAACCTTATTTTATGCATTTGCTTGAAGGTAGTGATGATATGCCTGCCCATATTAAAGCAGTGGTTTTAGGGTGCGAATTAACCATACCTGTTTCCAATGGGCAATTGAATATGGGGATATGGCAAGGTATTTATCTGTGTGAACATCGTAATCATGCAGGGTGTAGAACAATAATAGCGACACTTAATGGAGAATAATATGAAAATAGTAAAAAAATTAATGGTTTTTGTTTTTTTTAGTTTAAGTGCTAGTGCAATGGCTGAAGCAGAGAAATCGCTTGAAATAGAGGTTTATCGGAGTCCAAGTTGTGATTGTTGCAGTAAATGGATTGCCCATTTGGAACAAAACAACTTTAAAGTGAAGGATTTTGTCACTAACGATGTGCAAACAAAAAAAGATGAAATGGGGGTGCCAAAAAATATGGCCTCTTGCCACACAGCTATAGTCAATGGTTATGTTGTAGAAGGACATGTACCCGCAGTAGACATTAAAAAGATGTTGCAACTAAAACCAAAGATAATTGGTATTTCTGTTCCAGGAATGCCTAGTGGAACACCTGGTATGGAGATGGGCGGAAGAAAAGATCCTTATAAGGTAGTGTCATTTGCTAAAGAAAATAAGCAACAAGTTTTTACCAGCTACGAGGGTAAATAGTGATATTAGCTGGAGACTTGGGCGGTACAAAAACAATATTGGCAATCTATGAACAAGATAAAAATGTATTGCATTGTATAAAAAAAGAAACTTATGTCAGTGCTGATTTTAACAATTTTGAAAAGCTATTGGATCGATTTTTAGCAGTAATAGACAATGTACAGATAGATAGTGTTTGTTTGGGTGTTGCAGGGCCAGTGGTTAATGGAGATTGCAACACTACAAACCTACCTTGGGTGTTAAAAACAAAGGAATTAATTACTCAAACGCATACCCAAAAAGTTGCTTTATTAAATGATCTGGAAGCCACAGCATGGGGTATTTTATATTTGCCAGAAAGTGATTTTGTGGAATTAAATCCAAATGCAAAAGAAAGCCTCGGTAATAAAGCGGTAATAGCGGCAGGAACAGGTCTTGGAGAAGCTCTGCTGGTATGGAGTAATAACAAATATCATGTGGTGGCAACAGAAGGTGGGCATACAGACTTTGCGCCTAGAAATGCGTTAGAAATTGGTTTGTTACGGTATCTAATGGAATTGTATCCAGAGCATGTGAGTTATCAGGAAGTGGTTTGTGGAAAAGGTCTTGTTAATATATATAACTATTTAAAATCAATAGACTATGCACTTGTTAATCAGTCTGTTGAGTCGCAAATGCAAAAGGGAGACTCAGCTGCAATAATAGCGCAGCAAGCACATTCAGAAAATGCCCCTTTATGTACTAAAGCATTAGCATTGTTTTGTGAAATATATGGGGCAGAAGCTGGAAATTTGGCGTTAAAGTGTTTACCTGAAGGGGGTGTGGTTTTAGCAGGTGGAATAGCAGCAAAAAACCTATCGAGTATTCAGCAAGGTGGTTTCTTGAAAGGCTTTCTTGCTAAGGGTGTGTTCCAATCATTATTACAGGATTTTTCAGTTAAAGTCTGCTTGAATCAAGAGGTTGGCTTATTAGGATCTGCTCATTTTAGTAAAAGATTTAAACCATAAAGGGTTCTTTTAAATATATTTATTTGATTGGACATTGTATTTTTTAAATTTTACCCTCTTGCTTTATCGTGAGGAAGGGGTATTTAGTACACCAAACAGAGATTGAGAAAATCTTCTTGCCAGTTCTGGTTTCTCGTTATTTTTTCTCTTACAACCTTATTTAATCTTCATTTTTATACCCTTTATTTTTGAAAATGGGTTTAATTGGCGATTTATCACTGCCGATGCTCGAATAAAACTACATCACATTACCCGTCAATAGAACACTAAAAGGCTACTAGTGCGGTAAAAAAACATAAAGACGAATTATTTTGAATTAAACAGAGCAGAGCTTTGTTTGTGTTTTTTTGTGATATTTAACATAAAGAAAATAAAATAAATACATGATAAATATTGTATTTATTTTTATTTTATGCGTGCTTAAAAATGATGCTTGATAAACAAGGCTAAGTCCTTGTAGAAAAAGGTGGAAATTAAAGTAAATCGATCTTGACGAAGGATAAATAGGAACCTATAGTTGCAAATAAATGGTAAAAAGTGGTGTAAAAGGGAAACATTTGTTTAATTTGGGGTGAAATTTGTTACGAGGTGTCAGTTCAATCAACTTGGATGCAAAAGGGCGTATCGCAATTCCTACGCGATATCGAACGGAATTACAGGATAGCTGTAAGTATCAGATGGTTGTTACCCTAGCTGTTGATGGGCAATGTATAGGAGAACAAGGCTGTCTTTGGTTGTATCCTCTGCCTGAATGGGAAAAGCTGGAAATGACTATCAGTAAGCTACCTACCCTAAATAAAACGGCAGTTAAGCTAAAGCGTTTTTTAATTGGTAATGCCTCTGAATGTGAAATGGATGGACAAGGACGCTTATTGTTACCTGAAAAATTAAGAACGTTTTCTACGATGAAAAAAGGAATTGTATTAGCTGGGCAATTGAATAAATTTGAAATATGGAATGATCTAGCCTGGGCTGAAAAAGAAAAAGAATGGATGAATGGTAACGACACAGAAGGCTTAGACGAACTCACAAACTTGTCATTTTAAAGCAAAGAATGCAGCATTTATCGGTTTTATTTGATGAATCTTTGCAGGGTTTGGAGATTAATCCTCAAGGTGTTTATCTGGATTGTACTTTTGGGCGAGGTGGACATAGCAAAGGAATCTTACAAAAACTCGGGCAACAAGGAAGGTTGCTGGCCATAGACCGCGATTTGGCGGCTATTCAGTCTGATTTGGCGAATGAATTTGCTAAAGATACAAGGTTTAGCTTACATCATGGTTGTTTTTCTCAGCTTGGCGATGTTGTTGAGAAGTGTGATGGAATTGGACAAGTTGATGGCGTATTAATGGATTTAGGTGTTTCATCCCCACAACTAGATGATGCTCTGAGGGGATTCAGCTTTATGCGAGACGGACCTTTGGATATGCGAATGGATGAGAGTAAGGGGTTATCAGCAGCACAATGGCTTAAGCAAGTGGATGAAGCGGTTTTGGTAAAGGTTTTGTTTGAATATGGAGAGGAGCGTTTTGCCAGGCGTATTGCTGCAGCAATCATGGAGAGAAGAGTTCTGTCGCCAATTGAAACGACAAGAGAGTTAGCTCTTTTGATTGAGCAAACAATACCAAAACGTGAAAAGAATAAACATCCTGCTACTCGAAGTTTTCAAGCCATTAGGATTAAAATTAATAATGAATTAGAGGAAATAAAACAAGGATTGCAACAAGCTTTGGATATTCTAAAGCCAAGGGGAAGATTGGTCGTTATTTCTTTTCATTCTCTTGAAGACAGAATAGTAAAACGATTTATCAGAAAGGAATCTGGTCGAAAATTTAATCCAGGGCGATTACCGATTAAAGAAGATGATATTGAGCAAGGAATATTGAAAAAAATTGGCAAAGCCGTAAAGGCGGGAAAACAGGAATTAGACACAAACCCAAGGGCACGTAGCGCGATAATGCGAATTGCAGAAAAGGTTTAGTCGTTATGACTAATTTTGTTTTATTGGGTACATTAGTATGTCTACTCCTAGTTTCAGCATTATTAGTAATTGATAAAAAATATGAGTCACGCTCTTTATTTATTCAAATGCAGAAGCAAGAAAAAATGCTAGATAATTTTGCGATTGAATGGGGACAATTGCAGTTGGAATTAACCATGTTGACAGAAGAAAATAGAGTTGAAAGTGTAGCAAAAAATAAACTTAAATTAATCATGCCCAGACGTGAAAAAGTCATCTATTTAAAGCAGTAAGGTGAAAGAATTACTGTACAGACAAAACAGAATGCCTGATTTTGTTTTAAGACGACGTTTGTTATTGGCTTTATTAATGTTTGGAATGCTAATGCTAATTGGACGTGCTGTATTTCTACAAATTTATGACAAGCAGTTTCTTCAGCAACAAGGAGATAAAAGACATGTAGGGGTTGTTACTGTACCCGCATATAGAGGTAAGATTTTAGATAGAAATAATGAACCATTGGCGATAAGTTCACCTGTTGAATCGGTTTGGGTAAATCCGCAACATTTTAAAAGAAATAAAAAGGGCGAACTAGATAAAGTAGCGTTAATAAAGATAAAGCAGATAGCACAATGGCTAAGCGTTTCTAAAAAGAAAATGAAAATGTTGTTGAATGCGAAAACAACAAAGCGATTTGCTTATCTAAAACGAAGAATTAATCCGCAGTTGGCGCATAAAATTAGAGATCTTCAGGTTGAGGGGGTTTATTTTGAACGTGAATTTAAACGCTATTATCCTGCGGGTGCGGTTTCTGCACATATCATTGGTTTTACAGATGTGGATGATATTGGACAGGAAGGGATGGAACGGGGTTACGAACATACCCTTAAAGGCATTGCTGGTAAAAAGCGGGTTATAAGGGATGGTAAAAGACAAGTTATTAATTATAAGGATATTGAAAATATTAAAGACCCTGTTGCAGGTCAAGATCTTATTTTAAGTATTGATCAGAGAATTCAGTACATAGCGCATAGGGAATTGCAAAGAACAGTAATTAAACATAAAGCACTTTCAGCCTCTTTGGTGGTTTTAGATGCAAAAAATGGTGAGATATTAGCTGTAGTTAATCAGCCTGCATTTAACCCAAATACTAGAAAAGGTTTAACTGCGAATGTGTATAGAAATCGAGCCATGCTGGATGTGTTTGAGCCTGGTTCTACAATGAAACCATTTGTAGTTGCTGCAGCTTTGGATGGTGGTTATATAGATGATGCAATACAAATAAAAACAAAAGGGTTTTTTAGAGTTGGTCGGAATTTAGTAAGAGATATACATAATTACGGTACTTTAGACTTAACGCGTGTATTAAAAAAATCCAGCAATGTGGCTATTAGTAAAATTGCTTTGAAGATGCCAAAGGAATATTTTTGGGGAGTTTATAAGCAACTGGGATTTGGAAATACTGCACATGCTGGTTTCCCTGGAGAGGCAAGTGGTAGATTACTGGACTATCAACGATGGCATGCATTTGAACAGGCCACATTATCTTATGGTTATGGTGTGTCAGTGTCGGTATTACAGTTAGCTAGGTCATATACAGCTTTGGCAGATGATGGAATATTACATTCAGTCAGTATTTTAAAGCGAAATGATGATTATGATGCAAAACGGGTGTTTAGTGCGGATACGGCAAGAAAGGTCAGGGCTATGCTTGAACATGTGATTAAAAAAGATGGCACAGCCTATCAGGCAAGAGTGGATGGATATAGAGTGGCTGGAAAAACAGGTACGGTAAAAAAAGCAGTGGCAGGAGGTTATGCGGATGATCGGTATCTAGCTGTATTTGTTGGAATGGCACCAGCCAGTAATCCACGTTTTGTCATAGCCGTCATGGTCAATGAACCGACAGCGGGTAAATATTATGGGGGATTGGTTGCAGCACCTGTATTTTCAAAAGTCATGGCGGGAGCGTTACGAGTCTATGGAGTGGCTCCTGATAAAGAAGATACTATGCCAATCTTGTTAACACGAGCAGAATGAATCTCAATGAGCTGCTTGATGGTTTGGCTGGAGAAAAGACGGCTTTAAAATGTGATCGAGTCATAAAGGGAATAACCCTCGATAGCAGAAAAATTGGTAAGAACTTTGTGTTTGTAGCGGTAGCAGGTGCAATGGGGCACGGTCTTCGCTTTTTGAGTAAAGCAATAGAAAAGGGTGCAATTGCAGTAGTTTATGACATACAAGGTAGTGATTTATTCGACATTGATAAATTACCAATTGATAGTGTTGGTATAAAAAACCTAAGTTCAAAATTGGGTTTTTTGGCTGATCGTTTTTATCAGTCACCTTCAAAAAAAATAGCAGTAATAGGTGTGACAGGGACTAATGGCAAGACCACATGTAGTCAGTTTTTATTACAACTGATAGCTGAGAGTGCTGTTGTTGGTACATTAGGTTGGGGGACAAAAGCGGGTTTAAAAAAAACAGTTAACACAACACCTGATGCGATAACAATACAGACTATATTGGCTAATTTTGTGGTAGCAAAGAAGCAAACGGTAGTGATGGAGGTGTCATCACATGGTTTACAGCAAGGAAGAGTGAATGGTGTTGACTTTAAAGCTGCGTTATTTACAAATTTAAGCCGAGACCACTTGGATTATCACCTAACTATGGATGCTTATTTAGAAGCCAAGTTGATACTATTTAGGCGTAAAGAATTGCAGTTTGTGGTGGTTAATACGGATGATAGTTATAGTGAAAGGATTTTTTCAGTAGTCGGTAAAAACACTAAATGCTGGGCATATAGTGCAAAAGGACTGCAATGTGCTCAAGCAGAAAATGTGACGGCTAAAAAAATTGAATATGGTTTGGATGGCATTAGTTTTTTGGTTTGCTGGAATCAGCAAAAAATGCAAGTGAACAGTACAATTGTAGGTGATTTTAATTTAGATAATATTTTGGCAGTGATAACGGTTTTATTAGCACAAGGTCAGGAATTAAATGAAGTGGTTAGCAAAGTGACAACTTTAGAACCAGTAGCAGGAAGAATGGAACGCTTTGGCGGCGATAAAAAGCCGTATATATTTGTTGACTATGCACATACGCCAGACGCTTTAGACAAGTTATTGCGAGCCGTTAAAAAATATTGCCAAGGTAAGTTGTGGTTAGTATTTGGTTGTGGTGGTGATCGAGATAAAGGCAAGCGACCTGAAATGGGGAGAATCGCTAGTCAGTTGGCAGATGTAGTAATTATTGCAAATGATAACCCAAGGTATGAAATGCCAGAATTCATTATTAAAGAGATTCAAATGGGCTGCAAAGAAAATGTTTGTGAAGTGATTCAAGATAGAGAACAAGCTATACAGTCAGTGATAAGTAGAGCCAGTTTAAATGATTGTGTTGTTATTGCAGGTAAAGGAGATGAAGATTATCAGGAAATTAAAGGTGTGAGGCATCCATTTAGTGACCAGGGATTAGTAAGGCAAGGATTGATAGGTTGGCAATAAATGAATATGTTACTGAGTGAAATTGCTCGCCATGTGAACGGTGTTTTATCGGGTGAAGATATAAGCATTTGTGCAAGTAGCATAGATACACGAACACTCAATAAAGGGGATTTATATATTGCCATCAAAGGTAAAAATTTTGATGGGCATAGCTTTATCGACAAGGCTGAATTAGCTGGAGCAGATGCTGTATTGGTCGAAAAAAAAAGCAGTACAAGATTGTCACAGATAGTGGTTAAGGATAGCCATTTAGCACTAGCTGAATTAGCAGGAGGATGGAAACAAAAAGCCAATGTAAAATCGATAGCAATTACAGGAAGTAATGGTAAAACCACGGTCAAAGAAATGATTGCCTCTATTTTGAGTTTGGTTGGCAATGTTTTGTATACACAGGGAAACTTGAATAATGATATTGGTGTCCCTCTTACATTATTAAAGTTACATGAGCAGCATCAGTATGCAGTTATAGAAGTAGGTGCAAATCATGTTGGAGAAATTGCTTATAGTTGTAGTTATGTAAGTCCCGATGTTGCAGTGATTAATAATGTGGGTTCGGTGCATATTGAAGGCTTTGGCAGTATTGATGGTGTAGCCAAAGCAAAAGGTGAAATTATTCAGAGTTTGGCAATGGATGGAGTTGCTGTGCTGAACAGAGATGATGCGTTTTATAAATACTGGAAAATGTTGGCAGGCAATCGAAAATGTGTAACTTTTGGTCTGGAACAAGAAGCAGATTGTAGAGCTGAAGACATACAGTCAACAGTAAAGAATAAGACATTTAAAACCCGTTTTAAATTGGTAACTGGCAATGAGGACATAGAAATTCAATTAAACCTAGCGGGCCAGCATAATGTACTGAATGCGTTGGCTGCGACTGTAGCTAGCAGGCAACTGGGGATTGGTTTAAAACAAATCAAACAAGGACTAGAACAGTTGAAACCAGTGACCGGTCGATTACAGCCACTAGCAGGAAAGCATGGCGGTTTGGTTATTGATGACACTTATAATGCCAATCCAAATTCAGTGAAAGCGGCGTTGAATGTGTTACTGGAAAGTGGCGGAGAACCATGGGTGATATTAGGTGCATTGGCCGAAATGGGCTCCAATAGCCTGGAAATACATAGAGAATTAGGTAAATTAATAAAATCAATGAATGTTGTACGTTTGCTAACTATAGGCTCCGATGCAGAACATACCTCCTCGACATTTGGCAAAGGAGCCACTTTTTTTAGCTCGCAAGAAAAAATGATCAATTTTTTAAAGAAAGAATTAAAAGGTTGTGAAAGTGTGTTAGTTAAAGGCTCACGTGCACAAAAAATGGAAAATATAGTGTCACAGCTAGTGACAGAATTTCGGACATAAAAAAGAATATGCTACTTTATTTAACAGATTATTTAATGCACTTTGATAGTAGCTTTCGGGTATTCCAATACCTGACATTAAGAGCTATTTTGGGTGCACTGACAGCATTGATTATGTCATTCATTATCGGCCCGATAATGATAGGAAAGCTGACTCGAAAAAAAATTGGCCAATCAATTCGTCAAGATGGACCAGAAAGTCATTATGAAAAAGCAGGCACTCCTACGATGGGGGGCGCGATGATTTTGGTGGCGATTAGTGTCAGCACATTACTGTGGGCAGATTTAGAGAATCGATATGTATGGGTGGTGCTGTTTGTCACTTTGTCACATGGGATCATCGGTTTTGTGGATGATTATAGAAAAGTCATGCAGGGTAATAGTGATGGCTTGTCTGCCAAAGTTAAATTATTTTGGCAATCAGCAATTGCATTAAGTAGTGGTGTATTTTTATATGCATCAGCAGAGCTTCCTGCGGAAACACAGTTTATCGTCCCGTTTTTTAAAAATATAATAGTTGATATGGGTTGGTATTATATTTTAATGACCTATCTTGTCATCGTCGGTTCCAGTAATGCAGTCAACCTGACAGATGGATTAGATGGATTAGCCATTATGCCAACTGTGATGGTTGGGGCTGCATTAGGCATTTTTGCTTATTTGTCAGGACATATAAACTTTTCGCAATATCTTGCTATTCCTTATCTGCCTTTATCAGGCGAGTTAATTGTATTCTGTGCGGCATTAGTGGGTTCTGGTCTTGGGTTTTTATGGTTTAACACATACCCTGCAATGGTTTTTATGGGAGATGTAGGTGCATTGGCACTGGGGGCTGCATTAGGTATTTTGGCCATTTTGATCAGACAAGAAATTGTTTTGATAATTATGGGTGGTGTATTTGTAGCTGAAACAATCTCGGTTATTATTCAAGTCGCTTCATATAAAACGAGAGGTAAACGGGTATTTTTAATGACACCCATTCATCATCATTATGAATTAAAAGGCTGGCCAGAACCGAGGATTATAGTCAGGTTCTGGATAATTACCGTGATCTTAGTACTCATTGGTTTGGCAACACTAAAACTGAGATGAGGATGAATAGAAAAGCCATTTCAGCAGCATTAAAGCAACAGTTATCTTTGAATGAAGAGTCAAAGGTTTTGGTGGTTGGTTTGGGTGTAACGGGTTTTTCTGTTAGCAAATTTTTACAAGAAAACCATATTCAATATGCAGTGGTAGATAGCCGAGACCATCCACCATTAAATGATACGCTGTTACAAACTTTTCCCAATACAGCGGTATTTACAGGCGGATTTGATCAGGCGGCTTTTGATGTGGTGACACATTTAGTGGTAAGTCCAGGTGTGTCATTACAGGAAGATTGCATTAAGAGAGCCGTATTGGCAAAAGCAAGAATTGTCAGTGATATTGATTTGTTTGCCTGTGCCACTGACAAACCTATAATTGCAATAACAGGTTCTAATGGGAAAAGTACCGTTACAAGTATGTTAGGGGATATGGGTAACAAGTCTGGCATGAACACTGCCGTTGGGGGTAATTTAGGGATTCCTGCACTAGCATTACTGGATGATTCGATAGACTTATATGTGATAGAGCTTTCGAGTTTTCAGTTAGAAAGGACTACAGTATTAAATGCAACAGCAGCCACCGTACTCAATATATCATCAGATCATTTAGATCGTTATCAAGACTTAAAGGAGTATGTACAGGAAAAGCAAAAGGTATTTGCTGGTAGTGGTGTGATGGTACTCAATAATGATGATTCGATAGTTCGAGGAATGATTGAAGCGAATAGAAAAAAACTCACTTTTTCTATTCAGAGTAATACAGGCTTTCATCTTCAGAATAGACAAGGTGAAATTTGGTTGATGGACGAAAAAAAACCGTTGATGAAACAAATAGAGCTACCACTAGAAGGAATGCATAATGTTGCAAACGCATTAGCTGCACTAGCATTAGGCAAAGTGGTAGGTTTGAATACATTATCAATGTGTTGTGCGCTTAAAGACTTTAAGGGTTTAGCTCACCGAATGCAGTGTATAGCAACAGTGAAAGGTGTGAGTTGGGTCAATGACTCAAAAGCAACCAATATAGGAGCCTGTATTGCAGCAATGCAAGGTTATCAGGAAAAAGTTGTATTGATTGCTGGAGGCGATGCTAAAGGTGCAGAAATTAGCGAGTTGATTCCAGCCATCAAAGCAAAGGCAAAATGTGTGGTGCTGATAGGAAAGGATACTGAGAAGATTGAACGGGCAATTGATGGTTGCGTGCCTTCTTATCAAGCAAAAACCATTAAAGAAGCAGTGCAGATTGCAGCAACAATGGCAGAGGCTGGTGAAAGTGTTTTATTGAGTCCAGCATGTGCCAGTATTGATCAGTTTAAAAACTATCAAGAAAGAGGTGATCAGTTTACTGCAGCTGTGATGGAGTTAGCGGCATGAATTCCACGCTGAATCAGCAACAAAAAATATTCCATATAGATTATTTTTTACTATGTATTTGCACAATACTATTGATGATAGGCTTTATTATGGTGACCTCATCATCCTTACATTTAGGTGAGGAATTGGTCAATAATAGTTTGCATTATCCTTTGAGACAGATAAAACATATTATTGCAGGCATAGGAATTGCGGCAATAGTATGTTGCATACCGCTAAAATTATGGGAAAAAATGGGTCCATGGATATTCATTATAGGTATCGCATTATTGATAGTCGTTTTAATTCCAGGTGTTGGCGTTAAAGTAAACGGAAGTGTTCGCTGGATTTCAATAGCAGGAGCAAGACTTCAAGTGTCAGAAGTGGTCAAATTTGCATCAGTAGTTTATATGGCGAGTTATATCACTCGGCATCAAGATGCTGTATTGAATTCAACATACGGTTTAGTTAAACCACTATTATTATTTTCATTAGCCTGTTTTTTTCTGTTATTGGAGCCTGATTTTGGATCGGCAGTTGTTATTTTAGTGATAGCAATGGGAGTCCTGTATTTAAGCGGTGCAAGGCTTTGGCAGTTTACTATTTTGATCTCTATCATTACGGTCTTAGGCATATTACTGGTTTATTTTTCACCGTATCAGAGGGCTAGAATTACAGGATTTATTAACCCATGGGCAGATGCACAAAATACTGGCTTTCAACTGGTACAAGCATTAATTTCATTTGGACGGGGAGAGATATTCGGAGTGGGTTTAGGCAGGGGTATTCAAAAATTATTTTATTTGCCTGAAGCACATACTGATTTTTTATTTTCAGTGCTAGCTGAAGAATTAGGTTTAATGGGTGTCCTGGTCGTTATCAGCTTATTTACCTTATTACTAGGTCACGCTTTTTCATTGGCTGTCCAAGCAGAACAATTAGGTGAGAAATTTGCAGCATTTATTGCTTATGGTATCGGTATCTGGTTTGGCTTTCAGGCATTTATTAATATGGGCGTGAACATGGGGATGTTGCCAACAAAAGGCCTGACCTTGCCTTTGATGAGTTACGGAGGTGCCAGCATGATAACCATGTGTGCGGCAATGGCTTTGCTATTTAGAGTACATAGTGAAATAACAGAAAAGCAAAAACAAAAACAAACACCTAAGGAAAATGCGGAATGGATAAACGTATAGTGATTATGGCAGGTGGGACAGGGGGACATGTGTTTCCAGCACTTGCAGTGGCTCAGTATTTATCTGATAAAGGATGGGATGTTAGTTGGATAGGTACAAAAAATGGATTAGAAAGTAAAGTGGTTCCAGCAAATGGTATTGAAATTGATTGGTTAGAGGTAAAGGGTTTAAGAGGAAAAGGCCTAGCAGCAAAAATCTGTAGTGTCATATTCTTGTTTAAATCATTAGCACAGGCCTTGAAAATATTGCGGAAACGTAAACCCCATATAGTTTTAGGAATGGGCGGGTATGTCGCTGCCCCAGGTGGAATAATAGCCAGTTTAATGAATATCCCCTTAGTTATTCATGAGCAAAATAGAGTACCAGGAACGACCAATCGATTATTGAAAAAAAGAGCGAATAAGGTCTTAGAAGCATTTCCTAACAGTTTTGAGAAAAGTGTTAATGCTATTTTTACTGGCAACCCGTTACGAAAGTACTTTTTAGATCTCGCAGAAAAAGATCTTTGGACAGAAAAAAAAGAAAGAGATTTTCGAGTATTAATAGTGGGTGGCAGTTTAGGTGCGAAAATTTTAAATGATATCGTTCCCACTGTTTTAGCAAACTTAGACGCTATTGAAGTGAAGCATCAGACGGGGACAGCATCATTAAAAAGGGTTAAACAACAATACACAGAAAATTTAGTAAAGGCAGATACTTTTGACTTTATCGAAGACATGGCTACAGCCTATCAATGGGCCGATATGATTATATGTCGTTCTGGAGCGATGACAGTGAGTGAAGTCGCGGCAGTAGGCTTGCCCGCTATTTTTATCCCTTTGCCACATGCTATTGATGATCACCAAACAGCGAATGCAACATATTTAACTGATAGTGGAGCAGCTGTATTGATTAGGCAGAATGCATTGAATGAAACTTCTTTATTACAGGCAATAGAACAAGTAAAAAAATCCTTGCTAAAAATGAGTGCTACAGCCAAAAAGCAAGCAAAGCTAAAAGCAACAAAACGGGTTGCAACTATTTGTGAACAGGAAGCAAGCCATTGAATAGGACAGATACAGGAAAACCTACTCAGGGGTTAGGACATATAGACAAAATTCATTTTGTTGGTATCGGTGGTACAGGGATGAGTGGAATTGCTGAAGTTTTGTCAAATTTAGGCTATGACGTTTCTGGTTCAGATATTAAGGAAAGTGCGGTGACAGAAAGATTGCAGAAGGAAGGTGTCACCATACATATTGGCCATGCTAAAAAGAATGTAAAAGATGTAGATGTGGTGGTTACTTCAACAGCCATTGACAAAAAAAATAAGGAAGTCAAAGCGGCATATACCAATAGAATTCCGGTGATTCCACGAGCTGAAATGTTAGCAGAATTGATGCGATTCAGGTTTGGTATAGCGGTAGCAGGAACGCATGGTAAAACCACAACCACCAGTTTAATAGCAAGCATTTTAGCTGAAGGGGGACTGGATCCAACTTTTGTCATTGGCGGACGTTTAAATAGTGCTGGAAGCAACGCAAAATTGGGACTGGGACAATATTTAGTTGCTGAGGCTGACGAAAGTGATGCCTCGTTTCTACACCTACAGCCCATGATGGCGATAGTGACTAACATTGATAAAGATCATATGGAAACCTATGGAGGCAGTTTTAAGCGACTTAAAGAAACATTCCTTGAGTTTTTACACCATTTGCCTTTCTATGGTTTAGCAGTAATGTGCCTAGACGATGCAGGGGTAAGAGATGTATTGCCAGAAATTGCAAAACCAGTAAAAACATATGGCGTACATAAAGATGCGGATGTCAGGGCAGTGGATATAAAACAGCAGGGAATGCAGACTGTTTTTACAGTAAAACGATGGGGAGAGTACAAGGATTTGGTGATTACTCTGAATATGCCAGGTTGGCACAATATGTTAAATGCATTGGCATCTATTACCGTAGCAACAAATTTAGCGGTAGATGATCTAGCGATTATAAAGAGCTTGGAAACCTTTAAGGGTATTAGCAGACGTTTTCAACTTAATGGGACTGTCGAAATTGAAGATGGATCACTGACTTTAGTAGATGACTATGGTCATCATCCCAGAGAAATTGCAGCAACCCTTGAAGCGATGCAACAAGTCTGGCCTGAAAAAAGAAAAGTCGTTGTATTTCAGTCGCATAGATATACCAGAACACGGGATCTATTTGAAGATTTTGTGGCTGTATTATCCACTATTGATGTACTCATTTTATTGGATATATATACCGCTGGAGAAACTGAAATTGCAGGAGTCAGCGGTCAAACATTATCAAGGGCAATACGCACAAGAGGGCAGGTTGACCCCATTTTTGTTAAAGATAGAAATGAACTGGCTAATATTTTGGGGGGTATTGTTAAAGGGGATGATGTTTTATTAACACTGGGTGCGGGGAGCGTGGGACAAATTGCGGCTGAACTTCCGCAAGAATTGGCAAAAGTATTGGCAAAATGAGTGGAGTGTTATTAAAAAATGAGTTGTTGGCAAAATATACCAGTTGGCGAGTGGGAGGCCCTGCAAAACAAATGTATTTGCCAGAAGGAAAAAAAGATTTAATACAATTTATGTCAGCGTTACCAAAGCAAGAAAAACTATTTTGGTTGGGACTAGGGAGTAATTTACTGGTGCGTGATGGAGGAATAGAAGGCACCGTGATTAATACCAGAAGGCACTTAAAAGAAATACAGTATATGGACAAAGAACAGATATATGTTGAAGCAGGTGTTCCTTGTGCGCATGTTGCCAGATATAGTGCAAAAAAAGGTTTAACGGGGGCAGAGTTTTTAGCAGGTATACCTGGAACAATGGGGGGTGCACTCAAAATGAATGCAGGTGCCTTTGGTAGTGAAACATGGGATATTGTTGAAAGTGTAGAAATGATTAATGCACAAGGACAAGTGACAGATAGGATGGTAGATCAATTTGAAGTGGCTTACCGATCAGTAAAAGGATACAGAAAGGAGTGGTTTTTAGCGGTTTTGTTAAAATTGAAAAAAGGTGAAAGTGGAAAAAGTCAGCAACAGATTAAAGCACTCTTAGAAAAAAGAGCACAGACTCAGCCAACTAATAAGCCAACCTGTGGATCAGTATTTAAAAACCCAGAGGGGGATTATGCCGCACGGTTAATAGAATCAAGTGGTTTGAAAGGTTATCAATTAGGCGGTGCCTGTGTCTCTTTGAAACATGCTAATTTTATTGAAAATACAGGGAATGCCAGTGCAGCAGATATAGAAAACTTGATTGAATATATGCAGCAAAAAGTATTTAAAGAACATGATATAAGGCTAGAAACAGAAGTCTGTCGTGTTGGTGTGACTTTATGAAACCATTAAACAATACAAATGCAAAAAAATTTGAAAAAGTTGCTGTTTTAATGGGGGGTGGCTCGGCAGAAAGAGACATTTCTATAAAAAGTGGCACAGCTGTTTATGAGGCATTAAAAAGACAGGGTGTCGATGTATTTGCCATTGATGTTGAAGATAAAATCATTGAACAGCTAAGCGAAATAAAAATAGATAGAGTGTTTAACATGATTCATGGACGAGGAGGTGAGGATGGTTTGTTACAAGGTATTTTAGAAACAATGAAAATACCCTATACAGGGTCTAGTGTGATGGCCTCGGCACTGACGATGGATAAATTAAGAACTAAATTATGTTGGCAAGGCCATGGGTTAAAAACGCCTAAATGGTTTGTTTTTGAGAATGAAAAAGACATAGACCCCTGTATTAAATTATTGTCTTTTCCAGTTATTGTCAAACCCTCTCAAGAAGGCTCCAGTATAGGTATGAGTAAAGCTAACAATAAGGCAGAACTCAGAAAAGCATTAAGTCTTGCATTACAATTTAATTGTCAGGTTTATGCGGAACAATGGGTGAGTGGAGAGGAGTATACAGTGGCAATATTGGCTGACGAAGCATTACCTGTTATACGTTTGGAAACAGCTCGTGGGTTTTATGATTATGAAGCCAAATACCAGGCAAATAATACAAAATATCATTGTCCTTGTGGTTTATCACCACAGCAAGAAACTGAAATGCAGTTATTAGCACTGGAAGCTTGTAACGTAGTGGGTGTAAACGGCTGGGGTAGGGTTGATTTATTTATTGATGAATCTGGTGTTAGCCAATTAATAGAGGTAAATACAGTACCTGGAATGACAGATCATAGTCTGGTGCCGATGGCAGCAAAGGCAAATGGTATTGATTTTGACCAATTAGTTTGGCGAATTTTAGAAACAAGCCTAGCTTAAAATAGGTTTAATAAAAGCCCAATGTATAAAAGAATAACGCAATTAATAATGGCAATAATGAGTTTATATTTAATAGTTTGGTTTGGATGGCAAGAAGTAAAAGCGCAAGGTGCTGATTGGTTGCCTGTTAAATATGTACGAATAGAAGGAGCATTTCAATATATGTCAAAGGAAAAAGTAAAACAGGTGATTACAGCACATGTAATGAATGGTTTATACAATGTAGAAGTGAAAAAGGTGCAACAATCAGTAAAGCAATTACCTTGGGTTAGAAAAGTCAAAGTTAAACGTGTTTGGCCGGATGCTATCAATATCAAAATTAAAGAACAAGAGCCTATTCTTAGGTGGGGGGAAAAGAAATTATTGAGCAGAACTGGGCAGATATTTATACCAGATAATATGGATGACTTTAGACGATTACCTTTTATGAGTGGACCGACTGGGAGTGAAAAAATATTACTTGTAAAAATGAATGAAATGTATTCAGCATTGTTAAAACAGAATATGAAATTGACTGAGTTTGTTGTTAACGAAAGAAGATCTTGGAAACTGAGGCTAGACAACAACCTAGAAATAAGATTGGGAACCAACGAGCAAGAAAAGAAATTCAAACGGTTTTTAAAAACATTTGCTTTGATTGGTCGTGAGCAGATTAAAAAGGTGACAGCGGTGGATTTGAGGTATGCAAATGGATATGCCCTAAGATGGAAACAGGGTGAAGAAAATATAGATTGGGAACAAGTAGCAGTATTGAATAAAACATAAATGAATCAATCATGGCAAAAAGAATAGATCGAAATATCATTGTAGGACTGGATATTGGTACTGCAAAAGTAGCGACCATTGTAGCAGAGCATACAAGTGATGGTGAAATAGAAATTATCGGTATCGGTATGGCACCTTCAAAAGGGTTGAAAAAAGGGGTGGTAGTTAATTTAGAAACTACCGTACTTTCTATTCGGCGTGCAGTGGAAGAAGCAGAATTAATGGCTGGCTGTCAAATAAAATCAGTCTTTGCGGGTATTGCTGGTAGTCATATTAAAAGTCTTAATTCGCATGGTATTGTGGCCATTAAAGATAAAGAAGTGACTCAATATGATATTGATAGAGTGATTGACTCTGCAAGAGCTGTTGCCATTCCGGCAGATCAAAAAATCCTGCATATACTGCCGCAAGAATTTGTCATTGATCAGCAAGAAGGAATCAAAGAGCCTGTTGGAATGTCAGGCATTCGATTGGAGGCAAAAGTACACATGGTGACTTGTAGTGTCAGTGCGGCACAAAATATCATCAAATGTATTAGACGATGTGGCTTGGAAGTGGAAGACATCGTATTGGAACAATTAGCTTCATGTACTTCAGTACTAACAGAAGATGAAAAGGAATTAGGTGTTTGTCTGATAGATATTGGTGGTGGGACAACTGATATTGCAATTTTTGCAGAGGGTGCCATTAAACATACGGCTGTAATACCTATTGCTGGGGATCAAGTGACTAATGATATAGCCGTTGCCTTGAGAACACCTACAAAAAGTGCAGAACAAAATAAACGAGAACATGCCTGTGCACTAGCGCAACTGGCTGATGCAGAAGAAATGATTGATGTACCTAGTATTGGTGATAGAAAACCAAGAAAAATATCCGTTCAAAACTTAGCCGAAATAATAGAACCTCGCTATGAAGAACTTATGCTACTTGTTCAGGCAGAGCTTAGGCGGAGTGGCTATGAAGACTTGGTGGCAGCAGGAATGGTTTTGACGGGAGGAAGCTCAAAAGTAAAGGGGTTAGTCGAGCTTGCTGAAGAAATATTTCATATGCCTGTACGTATGGGAATGCCACAGCATGTGACGGGTTTGACAGATGTTGTACAAAACCCAGTGTATTCAACAGGTGTTGGTTTGTTGCTCTATGGAAGTGAACACCAAGGAAGAGTAGGTGGAAAGAATAGTGATAGACAAGGATTGTGGGCAAAAATAAAAAACTGGTTTCAGGGTAATTTTTAATAAATTGGGTGAGAGTGAGGTTATGAAAATGAAATATGAATTAATGGATATGTGTAGTGATGATGCGGTCATTAAAGTCATTGGTGTCGGTGGCGGTGGCGGTAATGCAGTAGATCATATGGTTCAAAGCCATATTGATGGGGTGCAATTTATTTGTGCAAATACAGATGCCCAGGCATTACGACGGTTGAATGTTGATACTCGTGTGCAACTGGGTGTTGAATTAACCAAAGGTTTAGGCGCAGGAACAAAACCTGAAGTAGGAAAACAAGCCGCAGAAGAAAACCGCGATCATATCAAAGAAGTGATTGATGGGGCTGATATGGTGTTTTTAACTGCCGGAATGGGTGGCGGAACTGGGACAGGTGCAATTTCAGTGATTGCTGAAATAGCAAGAGAAATGAGCATTCTAACCGTTGCAGTAGTAACTAAGCCTTTTGATTTTGAAGGAAAAAAGAAAAAAATAGTCGCTGATGCTGGTATTAGTGAGTTAGAAAAAAATGTAGACTCATTGATTATTATTCCAAATCAAAAATTATTACCTGTATTGGGAAGCAATTTATCATTAATCAATGCGTTTAAAGCGGCTAATGATGTTTTATTAGACGCAGTACAAGGTATTACTGAGTTAATCACTCATCCTGGTTTAATTAATGTTGACTTTGCCGATGTAAAAACAGTGATGAGTAATATGGGCCCGGCTATTATGGGGTCAGGTTCCGCTTCGGGTGATAACCGTGCCAGAGAAGCCGCAGAAAAAGCCATTGCTTGTCCACTGTTGGAAGATATTGATTTACAAGGTGCTCATGGCATTTTAGTTAATATCACTGCGAAAGATATGGACTTAACAGAGTTTGATGAAATTGGTAGTATCATGCATGCTTTTGCCTCAGAAGAAGCCGATATGAAAATTGGTACAGCGATCAATCCAGATATGGGCGATGAAATTAAGGTGACTGTAGTAGCAACAGGAATGGGTAAATCAGTTTCACATACTTCAACAAATAATATTGTTAAAAAAGCAGCAACAGGTGACATTAATTATGATGTATTAGATAAACCTACAGTGATTAGACATAATAAAAAAGAACAACCAAGAGAAGCACGTTTTGGTGCACAACCTAAGCAAGATATGAATCTTGATTATCTTGATGTACCAGCATTTTTAAGACGGCAGGCTGATTGAGTTTGTTTAATCGAATTATGATAAAATTGTTTACCATTTTTTTATCAACCGAGACCTCAGCATAACTCTGGCGATGAGAAAAAAGTGATAGAATTTTTCAGGTTTTAGTCAAAATACAAGTGTAATAGTGAGCTATTGCGCGTTATTTTGGCTGACCTTTTTTATCCGTCCATGAGTTATGCTGAGTTCTCCAACAATAAGTGCCTAGGTGCTTAACTATATGATTAAACAAAGAACGCTTAAAAACATAATAAGAGCAACAGGTGTTGGATTACACAGTGGTAACAGGGTTTATTTGACTCTATACCCTGCAGATGCCGATACAGGTATTCGATTTCGTCGGACTGATTTAGAAAACCCTGTCACCATCGAAGCAACACCAGAAAATGTGGGCGAAACCCTTTTGTCTACCACTTTGGTTAAAGAGGGTGTGAAAGTTGCCACCATTGAACATTTGCTCTCAGCCTTGGCTGGCTTAGGCATTGATAATGCCATTGTGGATGTGACCTCAGCAGAAGTACCTATTATGGATGGTAGTGCAGGACCTTTTGTGTTTTTACTACAGTCAGCAGGCGTGGCAGAACAAAATAGTCCTAAAAAATATATCAGGATTAAACAAGAAATTAGAGTTGAAGATGATGATAAATGGGCTACTTTTGTACCTTTTGATGGCTTTAAAGTAACTTTTACCATAGATTTTGATCATCCTGCATTTCCTGATCATTTAAAAACCTCAACCATGGATTTCTCCTCAACTACTTTTGTGAAAGAAGTGAGTCGAGCTAGAACGTTCGGTTTTATGAAGGATATTGAGTTTTTAAGAGAAAATAACCTTGCCTTGGGTGGTAGTTTAGACAACGCCATTGTGGTAGATGATGATAAGGTCTTAAATGAAGATGGACTTCGCTATGCTGATGAATTTGTTAAACATAAAATTTTAGATGCGATTGGCGACCTTTATTTATTAGGACATAGTTTAATTGGTGAGTTTAAAGGTTTTAAATCAGGGCACGCTCTGAATAATAAGTTATTACGTACTTTGCAACAAAATCCAGATGCTTGGGAAATAGTCGTTTTTGAAAATGAAGCAGATGCCCCTATTAATTTTATGCAGTCTGCCCAAGTACTGGATGGTGAGTAGCGCAGCATTATTTATAGGCTCACAAACTGACAATTAATTAATCACTTTAAGAGACTTTAGCATAACTCTGGACGGATAAAAAAAGTGATAGATTTTTTCAGTTTTTAGTCAAAATACAAGTGTAATAGTGAGCTATTGCACGTTATTTTGGCTGACCTTTTTTATCCATTCATGAGTTATGCTGAGTTCTCTTTAACTAGTATAGATGGCTGTTTTACCTTATTTAGATACTAACGCTAGCATAAGCTGATTGTTTTGGAGCGGAGCGTAAAAGTAATTCATAGACCCAAAAATCTATTGATTGCCTGATACCATTTATTCTTGAAAATACTATGATTTTATTTTTTTCAATGCCAGTTTTTGTTTTTTAATACGCTGCATTTTCTCGGTCTTTAATCGTTCCATTCTAATTATTTTTTTAGCATAGCTATTTTTTGCCAAATCAGCTTTTTCTTTATTCCATTCAGCCGGTTTGTCATTGTTTTCGATAGCTTGCATGACAATGCAATCAACAGGGCAAGGTGAGACACAAAGTTCGCAACCGGTACAGGCAGAAGTGAGCACCGTATGCATTTGTTTGGAGGCACCGATGATGGCATCCACAGGACAGGGTGGAAGGCATTGAGTACAGCCGATACAGTCTTGTTCAATGATAACGGCAACTTGTCGAGGTTTTTCTATGCCAAATTGTGTATTAAGTGGGGTTGCAGCCACAGCTAATAATTTAGCTAGATTGAGGATACCTTGCTGTCCTCCGGGAGGACATTGGTTGATATCGGCTTGTTGTTGGCTAATCGCTTGAGCATAAGGCTTGCAACCTTTGTAGCCACATTTTTGGCATTGTGTCTGAGGTAATAAGGCTTCTATTTGCTCGACGCTCACGCTGTTCATTGATAAAGCGTACTTAGTGAACCTTTAAAAACCATTTTCCACTTCTCCCAAATCCCATCTTTCCAACTCCATCAACCAAAATCCAAACACCATTCACCCTAAAAAAACAAAAATCCTAATAAAAAAACCAGCAAAATCTAATCTTTTTAAGCCATAAACACTAGGCACAACAAAAAACCAACCATTTCTTTAAATTCCACGCATAGGCAGCCATCAAAATATTAATTTCATCATCAATTTGTCCTTTGAGTAAGTTTCTGGACAATCTAAAATCAGATTTCAAGTGTCCAATGGTTGACTCTATGGCTGCTCGCCTTTTACACAAATTACGCTTCTTATCTCTTTGATAACGATTATCACTTTTTAGTGCTTTTTTAGGCAGAATAATCTTGCCACCTTGAACCTCCTTAGCACCCTTATAGCCTCTATCACACACTGCTTGTTTAATGGGCTTTGCTCTATTACTATGAGCATGATTAATTGCCTCTCTCCAGTGTTCTAGAATCATGAATATTTTTGTCATGGCTAGCCATACCGACAATGATGTTTGTATCTTTGGTAGAAACAATAGAAACCTTATTGCCGTATTCATACTTCTTATGTGTATAGTTTCACCACGTTATACCTGATTTAAAAATAATAAAGGACAGCCCTGATAACATATTAAACTTTCACTACAAAGGAATTAATATGTCCCAAGGCTATCACACGAATGCAAAAACTAATCTGCATTCAAGAGAAATT
>QPIN01000053.1 GCA_003666385.1 Methylococcales symbiont of Hymedesmia sp. n. MRB-2018 | reverse complement strand
AATTTCTCTTGAATGCAGATTAGTTTTTGCATTCGTGTGATAGCCTTGGGACATATTAATTCCTTTGTAGTGAAAGTTTAATATGTTATCAGGGCTGTCCTTTATTATTTTTAAATCAGGTATAACGGGGTGAAACTATACACTATGTTTCTATAAAGAATATTCATCTCTCAAGCTTACTAATCCTGTTTTCTAAGACTTTAAATTTCTTGAATAATTGAGGTAGCTTACTTAAAGCGGCTAGCTCACGCCAGACCACCTTTTTATCTTTCGCAGGCAAGCCAAAAACTTGTGAGCCAGCTTCTATATCACCAGCTACTCCTGATCTCGCCATAATAACGGCTTGTTGCCCAATATTAACATGATCAGCGATGGCTGAACCTCCTGCAAGAACAACCCCATCCCCTATCGTACAGGAGCCTGAAACACCCGATTGACCACAAATAATCACATTTCGACCCACTTGATTATTGTGTCCTAACTGCACCAGATTATCTATTTTACTGCCAGCACCTATTGTTGTTGAACCTAAAGCACCTCTATCAATGCAGGTGTTAGCACCAATCTCTACATTATCAGCAATGAGTACATTACCAACATGAGGTACTTTAAGGTGTTCATTATTTCTATATTTATAACCAAACCCATCGGCAGCAATAATGGCACCTGAATGAATGGTGACATTACTGCCAATGACAGTATTGTCATAAATCACAACATTTGGATAGAGTGTGCAATTTTTACCGATACTGACATTACGACCAATATTAACACTGGCATATATTTCGGTATCATCACCAATTTTTGAATTCTGCTCTATTGTTGAAAAAGCACCTATATTAATGTTTTTACCCATTGTTACATTTTCTGCGATAACCGATTGTTTTGATATTGAACGGTTATATTCTACTCTGGGGTGTAATGCATGAACCGCATTCAAAAAACTGATTTCAGGGTCTTTACAGTACAAAAAAACAAGGTTTTCTGGTGCTTCTTCAATGCACATATCTCTGTTAACGAAACAAGCGGAGGCTTGTGTGTCTGTTAAATACTTTAGATATTTTCGACTACTTAAAACAGTTACCTGATTACTCGTTGCAATCATAATATCTGCAGCTGCATTAATCTTTACAGAAGATTGATTAGCGGGTATTTCAGCATCACATTGCTGAGCGAGTTGTTCTAATGTCAGCATCATATTATTTCCAAATTCCAATTATATTAGTAAAATCATCAGTCCACGGTTTTATATCAAAATACAAAGGTAGTTTTTGCCAATTTCCCAATCGGCTTTGAGCCAATGTATTTAATGTTTCAGGTTTTCTTGCCATGACCACCCAATCTGTTGCAATAACTAACGGCTTTTGCTTTTGTGGTTTATATTCTTGAATTAATGCCGATAATTTTAGATGGCTTGCATGATCTGAAATTACTTTTTTTATCTCAAGATGTCGGTTAGTAATATGAAACGCCAAAATACCGTTCGGTTTTAGTTTTGCAAAATACAAAGCCATTGCTTCTCTTGTTAGCAGATGTGTCGGTACAGAGTCAGAACTGAAGGCATCCATAATCAGCAAATCAAAGTACTGGTCTTTTTCATTGGCTAAAGATAAACGCGCATCTCCCAGCACCATGGTTGAATTTTGACTACAGCGTTTTAAATAGGAAAAATATTTTGGATTTTCAGCGACTTCAATCACTAACGGGTCTATTTCATATAAAGTCCAATGCTGTTGTGGCTTGGCGTAGCAAAGCAAAGTGCCTGCACCCAAACCCACTGCACCGATTTCCCAGTCATGATTCTGACTGTCAAACAGCTTGAATAATTGTCCCATGGGACCTGGGCGACTGTAATAAGTTAGAGGCGTGGTTTGCAGATGTGTCGCCAAGCGCTGTGCGCCATGTTTTGTAGTACCATGAAATAACTCGTGATACCTTTCAGGGCGATTATTTTCATTCATCAAGACGCTTTCTCTTACCGATAATACACCAAAAAAACTACGCTGCTGATACAGTGTGTTTGACATTAAGTATTGAATACCCAAGGTGAAAAATAAAATAACGGCAGTCAATAAAGATAAGGTAATAGGTTGGGAACGGAAGGTATAGCTAAAACCAGCCAATAAAATCAGCGCATTGGTGGCACTGTATATTATTGTTTGTGACAAGCTATCGCTGAATAAATAAATGCCCATACCTGAGCAAAGTAATAGGGTGGGAAACAGAATATGCTTGCCCAGTTTTTGTGTAATTATCCCTGGTCTTAACATTAGGGTAGCGATAATCATAATGGGATATTCATACACTGCATTAAAAATAAAAGGTGCCACAAAGGTATTAAACATGCCTCCTAACATCCCGGCAAATGACATAATCAAGTAAAACGTGGTTAGGTGCTGGGTATGTGGTCTGTGTTTAGCCAGTTCTCCATGGCACACCATTACTGCCAGAAAAAATGCGATAAGATGTATGATCAGGTTTAGCCAGAAAGGCAAGGCTGCCGGATCAACAAAACAAAAAGCAATAAAGGGTAACAAAACGACAGCTTGTACTGCCAGCATAACAGGATGAATTTTATCAGCCCATTTGCTAAAAACCAGAACAAAGGTCAGCAAATAAAGTACCAGAGGAATAATCCAGAGTAGAGGTGCTGAAGCAATATCGGTACTGATAAAATTAGTTAAGCCCAATAATAAACTGGAAGGTACCAAGGCTAATGCTAGCCAGTGCAGCTTTGTTTGCCACGACAGCTCGGCAACACTATCGGCTGTACTTGTACTAGCTTCTCCACTCAAGTCGATATCCAGACTGGTTTTGTGACGATGCCATATAGTCATTCCGCAACCGATGATCAGCACACAAAGCAAACCATAAGCTAGGCTCCAGATACTGCTTTGATCCATCAGTCCTATATTTGGCTCTATCAAAAAAGGATAGCTGAGTAGAGCAATCATACTCCCTGCATTACTGGCGGCATAAAGGTAATAAGGGTCATCACTGGTATGATGTCCAGTTTCTGCAAACCATTTTTGTAATAAGGGAGATGTAGTAGTAACAATAAAGAAAGGCAAGCCAATCGTCATTAACAACATAGCCATCAACCATAAGGTGGGATCATTATCTGTAGGTGGAATAATATGTTCGGGCAAGGCAAGCGGTAAAGCGATCAAACTGATAGCGATCACTACCGTATGTATTTGAATTTGTCGCTGTTGATTTAAGCGGGATGATAAATAGTGGGCATAAAGATAGCCCAAAAAAAGCAAAGTTTGATAAACCACCATGCAGGTATTCCACACTGCAGGTGCCCCCCCTAAAAATGGCAATAATGTTTTACCAAACATGGGTTGGAGAACAAACATTAAAGAGGCACTAATAAATAATGTACTAGCGAATAATAAAACGAGGAGAAAATTTGGTTTTGATAGCGGATGGGACACGAGAGTTATATTCTTAAAATTTCAATTAATTATGGTTATGCTGAGTTCTCACAATATAGATCGGTATCTAATTCCTCAAGAAAGTCATCAAAATTCACCCATTCTATATTTAAGTTTTTTGCATACAACCTATCTTGCGCCGTATTATAACCCCAAGGGGCAAAAAGCAATTTGACGGATTGTAATTGACGATTACTTTTTACCTCAAGTAGAGAGGAAAGCATATCTTCAACAAAATACATTTGTTGATCGGGATGTTTTTTAAGTAAATCAATTAAAGTGTTTTGTTTGCTTTGTTTTCTATCGAGCCCATAAATTCTTTCATCTGGAATTTGCACATTATTAGCACTGAGTATCCATTTTACAAAACGCTCTTGTTTTGTCGTTACTATATACCAAACCCCTCTGTCGGTTAAACGCCGCAATTTTTCTGCCATGCTGGGGAATAACGGGTTTTTCTCTACCCACTCATCAATATTGTCTTTAATCCAGACATCTCGTGTTTCACCATATAATTTTTTCAACGCATCAATGTTTAGCCTGGATGCTTTCATCAGATCATTTTTTTTGCTATCGAAGTCTTTCAATATAGACTCACTACTGACTCCATCATGTAACATTTTATTGATTAAAATAGCTTCATAACCTGTACCCATAATAGGTCTTACTACACGAAAATCATTTATTATTTGCTGAGAGGGCATGGCTATTTTAATGTCATCCCATAAATCAAATGCAGCTTTCCAGCCCGAAATTCCAGTTTCCAATACACTGTCGCAAATCACACCATCAAAATCTAAGGCATAAATAATTGATTGTTTCATCTGTTAAATCTCGTTACTTAACTTTTTAACTATAACCGCTTTAGAATTTAGCTTTTAAATCAAGTTGAAGGGTATCAATGTTAGTGCCACTGTATTCTTCGGCTGCATAATACGCCATAGCTGCTGCAAAATTTTTGCTGATTGCGTAAGCTAATTTAACTTTGTGACCTCTGGCAGCAGTGTTTCCAGTTGCAAAATCGCCATCATTAAAGGTATCTGCTACAGCAAATTCCTGCGTATCACGATAATTGTAATCCATTTTAAACGCGCCCAATTTTGCTCCAAAACCAGCTAGCCATGCGCTATCTTTGCCATCTTTAGCCGAAGCATTTTTTGCATATTGGGCGTAAACATAAAGCGGTAGTAAGGCTGTGTCAAAATCAAATCGACTGGCTACTTCGTATATTTCGATAGCATTATCATCTTTAAATTCACCTTTTTCACTTTCATTATTATAGATATAGGCATTAGATCCTAATCTCCCTTTAATGGAATCAGTAATTTGCATAGAGCCACTGATCCCAGCATGATACATATTCAAATCATCACTAAAGCCATCGTTTTTAGCGTCTCCTTTAACAATGTCGCCATCTTCGAGAATAAAATAGCCTCCTGTTGCAGTAAGCTTTACTGAACCTGCCGTTGTTTTATAGCTTAAGGCTGCGCCTTCAGGATTGACATCACTATCCCATATTAAACCGTGGGTAGAAGCGTTGTACCAAGGCTGTTTGAATTTACCAAAAGTAGTTGTTAAACCATTAGCAAAACTTGGACGCCAGCTAAGATAAGCTCTGTCGAAAAAAACTTTTTTGCCGGTGAATGATCCCTCTAAAGATTCATTGGCTGATGTATTTCCTCCCCCCGTTACTAGGCGGAAACCAACATCGACATTATCATTTACCTTAGCAGCTACTTTTAGACGAGCGCGGATACGTTGACGTGACTGATGAACACCGTCAGCATCATTTTTATCTATGTTTTCATGTCTAAAACGGAAGTCACCAGAAAGCTTAATACGGGTCGCCCAGTCTAAAGCTTTTGTTATGGCTGGACTCATTATTTCAGCCTCTTTTTTTGCTGTTTTTTTAGACAAATTATCATATTGCATTTTATTTAAAACACCGTTTTGAAATAAAGTATCTAATAATTCTTGGTCTGTAGCAGAAGCTATAGAAGATGAAAAAAGCACAGTTAATAGCAAGCTTTTTTTAAGCATTATTTTTACAGATGCCAGCAGGATTGTTTTCATAATTCAAATTAAAAGAAAAAGGTAAAAAATTGAATTTCCCCAAGTTAAAGCAAGGTGATTGCCGTAGATATATTCTTTATATAGAAGTTTGTTATCAAAAGCTAGTTTCATGGCAGGTCATTGTGTGATAATAGCGAGCTTAATTTATTGTTCAGGCATAAAGATGATCCTGACTTGTTGGCTAAATACTTAAACGGAGACACAAAATGGACGAAAATAAGAAAAAGGCACTAGGCGCAGCCTTGATGCAAATTGAAAAACAGTTTGGTAAAGGCTCTGTTATGCGTATGGGTGACGTATCTTCTGCTAAAGGCATTGAAGTCGTTTCAACAGGATCTTTATCTCTTGATATTGCATTGGGCGTGGGTGGTTTGCCTCGTGGACGAATTGTAGAAATATATGGTCCTGAGTCATCAGGTAAAACAACGATGACCCTAGAAACGATTGCACAAATACAAAAAATGGGTGGAACTGCAGCATTTATAGATGCTGAACATGCACTTGACCCTGCTTATGCTGAAAAAATCGGTATTAATATTGATGATCTTTTAATTTCACAACCTGATACTGGGGAACAAGCACTGGAAATTACTGATATGTTAGTCCGTTCTGGTGCGGTAGATATGATTGTGATAGATTCTGTCGCCGCTTTAACGCCTAAAGCTGAAATTGAAGGCGATATGGGCGACTCGCATATGGGATTACAGGCACGATTAATGTCTCAGGCGTTAAGAAAATTAACATCCAATATCAAACGATCTAATACTTTGGTTATTTTTATTAATCAGTTACGGATGAAAATTGGTGTCATGTTTGGTAATCCTGAAACCACCACAGGTGGTAATGCACTAAAGTTTTATGCTTCAGTGCGTTTGGATATCCGTCGTATAGGTGCTATTAAAAAAGGTGATGAAATTATTGGCAACGATACCCGCGTTAAAGTCGTTAAAAATAAAATAGCACCCCCTTTTAAACAAGCTGAATTTGAAATTCTTTATGGTGAAGGTGTTTCATTTATGGGGGAACTGGTTGATCTAGGCGTAAAGTATGGGTTTGTGCAGAAAGCAGGCTCCTGGTACAGCTATAGCAACGAAAAAATTGGTCAGGGTAAAGACAATGTTAAAAAATACCTGGTCGATAACCCAGCAAAAGCCAAGGAAATTGAAGCAAAAATTCGTGCTGAAGTTTTTGCAACTAATAATGGCTCAAAGACAACAGATTCAGAGCCATCATAGTTGACATCTATTGAACTCTCACAGGAAAGCAAAGAAATCAAAGAAATTTGCTTACGTTTGTTAACACGAAGAGAGCATAGCCAAAAAGAATTAAGAGATAAATTAGCACTAAGAGGGTTTGATCATAGCCAAACTCAAGGTGTTATTGATGCTTTAAAGCAACAGGGCTGGCAAAGCGATCAACGATTTTTTGAAAGCTATGCCAGACACAGAATTAAAAAAGGCTTTGGTCCTATCAAGATTAAAGCTGATATTCAAAAACACGGTATTCAAAGCATTGACTTAGAAGCTGTTTTATTAGAACTCGCTGATGATTGGCTTGAAATACTTGAGCAGGCGTATAGCAAGAAATATGCTGAAGACGTGATGATAACAGATTCAGAAAGAATGAAACGAAGCCGTTTTTTATTGCAACGCGGTTTTAGTGGCGAAATGATAATGAAATTTTTTCAAAGAATCGAGAATAAAGATCGTTTCTAAGATGTAGTAACTTTTTAAAATTATGAAAAAAATGACCAGCGCAGAATTGCGTGCTGCCTTCTTATCGTTTTTTGAACAACGTGGGCATTCTGTACAAAGCTCTAGTTCACTGGTGCCAAGGAATGACCCCACCTTGCTATTTACTAATGCAGGCATGGTGCCTTTTAAAGATGTTTTTTTAGGGCGGGAGAAACGTAGTTATACGTGTGTCACCACAACACAACGCTGTGTGCGAGCAGGGGGTAAGCATAATGACCTAGAAAATGTTGGCTATACAGCAAGGCATCATACTTTTTTTGAAATGTTGGGTAATTTTAGTTTCGGTGATTATTTCAAAAAAGACGCGATTCATTTTGCTTGGGATTTTTTAACCAAAGAACTGGAGATTCCTGCTGAAAAATTATGGGTAACAGTTTTTAATGAAGATAACGAAGCAGAGACTATCTGGCTAGAAGATATAAAAATTGACACATCACGATTTTCAAGAATTGGTGAGAAAGATAATTTTTGGTCGATGGGTGATGTAGGGCCTTGTGGGCCTTGTACAGAAATTTTCTACGATCATGGTGAAGATATTGCTGGAGGTCCACCAGGAACGCCAGAGGAAGATGGCGATAGATATATAGAAATCTGGAATCTGGTTTTTATGCAATATGACCGTGATAAATCTGGTGAATTACATCCTTTACCTGCACCTTCAGTAGATACAGGTATGGGATTGGAACGCATGGCTGCGATACTACAAGGTGTACATAATAATTATGAAATTGATCTATTCCAAAACCTGCTAAAAGTAGCAGCTGAATTAACCGCTACAAACGATTTAACCAATAGTTCCTTAAGAGTCATAGCTGATCATATTCGCTCATCTGCTTTTATGGTGGTGGATGGCGTTTTGCCTTCTAATGAAGGGCGTGGGTATGTGCTGAGGCGCATTATTCGACGAGCTATTCGACATGGTTACCGTTTAGGAATTAATGATGTGTTTTTCTATAAATTGGTTGCCCCTTTAGTTGAAGAAATGGGTGAGGCCTTCCCCGAAATAAAACAAGAACAAAAACAGGTTGAAGCTGTATTAAGGAATGAAGAACAACGTTTTTCCGAAACCTTAGAGCAAGGTATGAAAATACTAGAAAACTGTGTTGCTAGAATAGAAGGTAAAGTTATTTCTGGTGCTATTGTTTTCCTTTTATATGACACCTACGGTTTTCCTGTTGATTTAACCGCTGATTATGCCAGAGAGCAAAAACTAACGGTTGATCATGCAGGTTTTGAAGTTGAAATGGCTGCCCAACGTGAACGAGCAAGAGCGGGTGGCAAGTTTGATGCAGACTATGATCAAGATATCAAACATGATGGTCATACCGATTTTACCGGTTATCAGGATTTAACTGGGAGAGCTAAAATTGTGGGCTTGTTTGTAAAAGGTGAAGCTGTTCAGCAACTAAAAGAAGCAGAAGAAGGTGTTGTTATATTAGACCAAACCCCCTTTTATGCTGAATCGGGTGGGCAAGTAGGAGACAATGGACGTATTGAACTTGATAATGCTGTTTTTGAAGTTAGAGACACGCAAAAACAAGGGGGTAATCTTTTTCTGCATAAAGGCTTTGTGACCCAAGGTGAAATAAATTGCGGAAAACAATGTCATGTTTCGGTTAACGTGGATGATAGAAAAGCGACAGAATTAAATCATTCAGCAACACATATATTACATGCCGCATTACGTCAAATATTAGGCGATCATGTCACTCAGAAAGGCTCATTAGTTAACCCAGAACGCTTACGTTTTGATTTTTCTCATTTTGAACCGATGACAGCGACAGAAATAAGTGTCATAGAAAATATTGTGAATGATCAAATTCGGATGAATAATCCTGTTTCATCTGAGGTAATGACCAAGGATGATGCTGTAAAAGCAGGGGCTATGGCTTTATTTGGTGAAAAATATGGTGACCAGGTACGGGTGCTTAAAATAGGTGAGTTTTCAACAGAACTCTGTGCTGGTACCCATGTTAAGCGATCTGGCGATATTGGTTGTTTAAAGATCATTAGTGAAACGGGTGTGGCATCAGGTGTAAGGCGAATAGAAGCCGTTACTGGCAAATCGTGTATTGACTGGATTGATAGTCGAGATAAAATGCTCGCTAAAATTTCTGAGTTAGTAAAAAGCCCCACAGAAAAAACTTCAGATAAAGTGCTTCAGCTAATAGAAAAAAACAAGCAGATAGAAAAAGAACTGGAGCGTTTAAAGTCTAAATTAGCTAGTTCAGAGGGAGATGAGTTGGCCTCTCTGGCGGTAGATATTAATGGTATTAAAGTATTAGCAGTCAAACTTAATGATGTTGACCCAAAATCATTACGCGACATGGTGGATCAATTAAAAAACAAATTGCAAAGCTCAGCTATTGTTCTATCAACAGTAAAAGACGGTAAGGTGAGTTTGATAGCAGGTGTGAGTAAAGACCAAACAAAACGTATCAAAGCAGGTGATTTAGTCAATTCTGTGGCGACCAAGGTGGGAGGAAAAGGTGGAGGAAGACCTGATATGGCACAAGCAGGCGGCACTGACCCTTCTGCTTTAGAAGCAGCATTAAAACAAGTGCCTTTATGGGTAGAGGCACAGTTAAAAGATTAAATAACACAAAAAAATGGCAGTATTTGTATATAAATTTGGTGGTACATCGGTCGATTCTGTAGAACGCATAAAAGCAGTCGCTGAAAAAATTAAACAAGCACGCGATCAAGGCGACGATATAGTCGCTGTTGTTTCAGCAATGAGTGGTGAAACTAATCGGTTAACATCTTTAGCAAAAGAAATGCAGCAGCAGCAACCTATTGATAGAGAAATGGATGTATTACTCTCAACAGGAGAGCAGGTCACCATATCTTTGTTAAGTATGGCGCTGATTGATTTGGGATGTCCTGCTTGTTCCTATACCGGTGGACAAGTGAGAATTTTAACCGATAGTATGCACACTAAAGCACGGATTAGAGAGATTGATGATAAAAATATTAAGGCAGACTTGGGGAAAGGTAATGTCGTTGTCGTTGCAGGCTTTCAAGGTATTGATGATAAAGGCAATATTACCACCCTAGGTCGCGGTGGGTCGGATACCACTGCGGTGGCGCTGGCTGTTGCCTTAAAGGCAGATGAATGTCATATCTATACAGATGTGGATGGTGTTTATACTACAGATCCAAGAGTGGAGCCTAAAGCCAGAAGATTAGAAAAAATTACTTTTGAAGAAATGCTGGAAATGGCCAGTTTGGGTTCAAAAGTATTACAAATAAGAGCCGTAGAATTTGCGGGGAAATATAACGTGGCACTCCGAGTCTTATCTTCATTTAAAGAGGGGGGTGGTACATTGATTACCTATGAGGAATCACAAATGGAAAGAGCTTTAGTTTCAGCTATTGCATTTAACCGTGATGAAGCTAAATTAACCATAACGGGTGTACCTGATTTACCTGGTGTTGCATCTAAAATTTTATGCCCTATCGCCGACAAAAACATTGAAGTCGATATGATCATTCAGAATATTGCCGCTGATTCAACCACTGATTTCACCTTTACTGTTCATCGTAATGATTATCAAAAAAGCAAAGAAGTGCTGAAGCAAGTCTGTCGAGATTTGGGGGCTAAACAAGTAACAGGTGATGATAGTATTGTAAAAATATCTATTGTCGGTGTGGGCATGCGTTCTCATGCGGGGATTGCCAGTAATATGTTTAAAGTTCTCGCGGATGAAGGTATTAATATAAGAATGATTTCAACGTCAGAAATTAAAATTTCAGTCGTAGTTGATGAAAAGTATTTAGAACTTTCTGTGCGTGCCTTGCATGAAGCTTTTGGGCTAGAAAAAGAAAATGTTTAAATTTATGGGTCTATGTTGGATGTGAAACTCTTTGACTGAATTATCAAGGGTAAATATTTCGGAGCTATTTATCTGCTTTGGAATGGGGGGGGGGATTGTCTAATTCTACAGAATTTACTCATTCAATTCTTCATAGCCCCAGATTTATTTAGCTATGGCTTTATTTTTTGAATAGGGCTGTATATAATGCCACCCTTGGTTGGTGGTTTAAATGGAGGGAGATATTATGCTTATCTTAACTCGACGAGTAGGAGAAACCTTAATGATAGGTGATGATGTTACTGTCACTGTTCTAGGGGTGAAAGGTAATCAGGTTCGCATTGGAATTAATGCACCTAAAGAAACTTCAGTACATAGAGAAGAAATTTACGAAAGAATAAAAAAGGAACAGTCGGAATCTTCGGGTTTAGCGGATTCTGAAGATTAAATAGTTTTAGGAGAGTTGGCCGAGTGGCTGAAGGCGCTCCCCTGCTAAGGGAGTATGGGCTTTAACTCCCATCGAGGGTTCGAATCCCTCACTCTCCGCCAGATTTTAAATACCGTTTTAACGGTTGCTTGACATAATTTATATTAAAAGCGACAATGGTGAGTTGAATAAAGCGCCCGTAGCTCAGCTGGATAGAGTACTCGGCTACGAACCGAGCGGTCGGGAGTTCGAATCTCTCCGGGCGCGCCATTTAAGTAAAAAGAAGAAAAGTATTTTTCCCCTGTAGCTCAGTTGGTAGAGCGGGTGACTGTTAATCACTAGGTCGGCGGTTCGAGCCCGTCCGGGGGAGCCATATATGAAGAGGATCGTAGAGAAATCTACGGTCTTTTTTTATGCCTGATGTAAAGATAATGTCGCTTTCTGCAAAAAAATCTGACTCAATCCAGCCTAGAGAATTTGGCTCGCACATATTATATTATTTTCAAAAATAACCCACCCATTATCCAGCTTGAGGATTGTAATGTTTTCTTACAGGCATAAAAAAACCAGTTTTGAAACTGGTTTTTAGTGGTTATGGCGGAGAGGAAGAGATTCGAACTCTTGGAGGGGATAAACCCTCAACGGTTTTCAAGACCGCCGCTTTCGACCACTCAGCCACCTCTCCTAAAGCACCCATAGTACAATAACCACTCTTTAATATCCAGCCTTAAATTTAATTGTTGCTACAAAATTAAACCCAGAGAAATTTATTGATTTTCTAAAGAAACTGAGAAGTGATACGACTTGCCCTGTTTTTATTATTGTTGATAATGCACCTTATCAGCATAGTAAAAAGGTTCAAGCGTTGCTGAAAAGAGGCGATGTATGGAAAAATTTTCTATTGATTTGTATTGCCCCTGCTTTCTATTTCTGATTTACTGATTAGCCGTAGTCAATTCAGGTAAAACGTAGCGTTTTACTCATCATTAAAAACATGCTTATTCAATGGTATCCAGGTCATATGCACAAGGCCAGCAAAGAGATACAAAAGGTTTTACCACAAATAGATTTGATTATTGAAGTGCTGGATGCGCGTATTCCTTTTAGTAGCCAAAACCCTATGTTGTCTAAATTACGAGGTCAAAAGCCATGTATTAGAGTATTAACTAAAACGGATTTGGCGGATCCTTTAATGACGCAATGCTGGCAAGATTATCTGGAACGGGAAGGGGGGGTAAAAACGTTAGCTGTGACCATGTGGCAAGCGGATAAGATTAAGCAAATAACGGCTTTATGTCACAAAATGATTCCCGAAAAAGGCAGTAATGATAAGTTAATTAAAGCTATGGTTATGGGCATTCCTAATGTCGGAAAATCGACTTTAATTAATATTTTAGCGGATCGTATTATTGCTAAAACAGGTAATGAGCCTGCCGTCACTAAACGGCAGCAACGTATTAAGCTGGATGATAATATTGTGTTATCTGATACCCCTGGTGTTTTATGGGGTAATGTTGAGAATAAAAATAGTGGATACCGCCTGGCTGCAACGGGTGCTATTAAAGACACGGCAATGGAACATACCGATGTTGCTTTTTTTGTGGCTGAATATCTGCTTGAATTTTATCCTCAGCTGTTAAAACAGCGCTATCAGTTAGAGCAAGTGCCTAATAATGAATCTGATTTAATGGAAGTGATCGGTAGAAAAAGAGGATGTCTACGCTCTGGAAAACAAGTGGATATGGATAAAACATCTAAAATACTGATTGCAGAACTCAGATCTGGAGTGATCGGTGCTGTTAGCTTAGAAAAACCAGAAATGATGGAACAGGAGATGAATCAATTGGCACTTATTAAAGAACGTAAATCGGCTAAAAAGTCTGTACGAAAACAAAAATGGAGAGAATCGCGCTGATCAAATCAAGCTGTATTTCTAATTTGGGCATGAGTGATTTTAAACTGTTACAATTGTCAGTTAATTTTTATAATCGGATGAGAGATTTGCATGATTCAAGGTAGTATCGTTGCTTTAGTTACCCCTATGGAAAACAATGGTGCAATAGATAAGGAAAGTCTAAAGAAATTAGTTGAATACCATATTGAACAGGGTACAGATTCTATTTTAGTGATGGGTACTACAGGGGAGTCTGCAACACTTGATGAAAATGAACATTGTGATGTTATAAAATGTGTTGTGGATTATGTCGCAGGAAGACTTCCAGTCATTGCAGGAACAGGTGCTAATTCGACTACTGAGGCTGTTTTATTAACAGGTCGAGCAAAACAAGCAGGTGCAGATGCCTGTTTATTAGTCACACCTTATTATAATAAACCGACAGCAGAAGGTCTTTTTCAACATTATAAAGTTATTGCTGAAACCGTTGATATTCCACAAATTTTATATAATGTACCGAGTCGAACTGGGTGTGACATGTTGCCAGAAACTATCGCTCGTCTTGCGAAAATAGATAATATTGTCGGAGTTAAGGAAGCCACTGGTGAATTAGATAGACTTAAAATTATTCGTGATTTATGCGCTGATGATTTTGCTATCTATTCAGGTGATGATGCGACCAGTTGTGAGTTTTGCTTATTAGGGGGTAATGGCTCCATTACGGTCACAGGTAATGTGGCACCAAAATTAGTTCATGAAATGATTAAGGCTGCTATTGAAGGCAATAGAAAATTAGCTAAAACCATTGATTCAAAATTAGTCGCTTTACATGAACACCTGTTCATTCAGTCTAATCCTATTCCTGTCAAATGGGCAGTTGCTGAGATGGGCTTAATGGGTAAAGGTATTCGCTTACCTTTGACCTGGTTAACTGAAGATTGTTTCGATACCTTGCGTAGTGCATTACAACAAGCAAAAGTTATTTAATACCATGTATTTTATTGTATCTAAGTATTTCACCATTGTACTTTTAGTTTTAACAGTTTCTGCTTGTTCTAAGATTAAAAGCTATTTCCCCGATAAGTCTAAAGAGTATCAATTTAGCACAGAAATTTCAGCATTAAATGTACCTTCTGACCTTTCCAAAAATGCAATACAGAAGCAAGTTGAGGTTGAAGTTAACGAGTCTGATGTTGAGCAAGTACTATCTGACATTAGAAATAAAGAAAATGCATTAATAACGTCGGCAGTACCTAGGACAACAGAAATAATTACCGATGAAATCGAAGAAGAAGCTGCGATTTATGTAGAGTTAATTGAATATTCGGGGGGTACCCGAATACGTATTAAGGATAGCATGGAAAGAATCTGGCGCACTGTAGGAAAAGCTTTAAGTCGCCATTTTATTGAAATTATAGATAGAAATGAGCGGGAAAGAGTCTATTTTGTACTCTATGATGCCAATTTTAAAAAAGTCAAAGATGATTCATTATGGGATGAAGTGCTGTTTATTTTTGCTTCAGATCCTGCTCAAGAAGAAGAGTTTAGAATTAAACTGGTTGAATATAGTGGTTTTATTGAAGCCATAGTACTTAATAAAAATGATATTCCATTGTCTGATGGAAATGGTTTGAAATTATTAAATTTATTGTACCAAACGATAAAGCAAGATTTAGCTGAATAAAGCCGAAAAGTGTTTGCAAAATATCAGACTAGAGGATGATTAAAAATAATATAAAAACGGGGGCACTGCGAGGAAACTTCTGACCCACTTATTCAATTTCTATATAAAACAATGATCTGAAATTTCATGCTAAAAATTCTGGGAACATTAGCCCTTTCTGATTACAGACTCAAACAATTCACTAAAGAACTAAAACAAATAGATACTGAAATAGATTCAGTAAGTGCCCGTTTTGTTCATTTTGTTGATGCCGAAAACATATTGAGTGAGCAAGAAATAGAACAACTCACTGGTTTGACTACTTATGGATATTCAGCACCAAAAACAACGATAGAAGGTCAAGTATTTCTTGTGGTTCCTCGTCCAGGTACTATTTCCCCTTGGTCAAGTAAAGCCAGTGAGATTGTTGAACGATGTGGTTTAACAAAGGTTAAGCGTATTGAGCGTGGGATAGAATATATTATATCTGCTCATAGTCAGTTAAGTTCTGAGCTTAAAGCCAAAATCAAAGCATTAATTCATGACCGAATGACGCAGAAAGTATTTGAGAATGAAGATGATCTGGATTTATTTGTTCAGCATAAAGCTCAACCCTTATTGACGATAGCAGTCTGTGAACTAGGGTGTGAGGCTTTGATAAAAGCAAATACAGACTTAGGCTTGGCATTATCTAATGATGAAATCGATTATTTAACCCGCAGTTTTCAAGAGCTAGGTAGAGACCCATCTGATGTTGAACTAATGATGTTTGCACAAGCCAATTCAGAACATTGTAGGCATAAAATATTTAATGCTAGTTGGACAATAGATAGCAAACAACAGGTAATTTCATTATTTAACATGATTCGTCATACTGCCAAGAAAAATCCACAAGGTATTTTATCAGCGTACAGTGACAATGCTTCAGTTGCCGAAGGTTCTTTAGCTGATGTTTTTATCCGTAACCCGCAAACGGGTGAATATGCGTATATTGAGGAATATGCACATTTATTAATGAAAGTGGAAACCCATAATCACCCAACAGCAATTTCACCATATCCAGGTGCGGCAACAGGGTCAGGCGGTGAAATTCGTGATGAAGGAGCGACCGGCAGAGGATCAGCGACAAAAGCGGGATTGACAGGTTTTAGCGTGTCACATCTGAAAATTCCTGGCTTTGAACAGCCTTGGGAAGAAGACTTTGGTAAACCAGAACGGATTTCTTCTGCACTGGATATTATGCTACAAGGGCCTATTGGCAGTGCGGCTTTTAATAACGAATTTGGACGACCTAATATTGCCGGTTATTTTCGTAGTTTTGAACAAAAAACAGCACAAGAAAATGAATATAGAGGCTATCACAAACCCATAATGATAGCGGGTGGCATGGGTAATATTCGCCCTATGCTGGTAAATAAGCATAAGATTCCATCTGAATCACTCATCATTATATTAGGTGGGCCTGCCATGTTGATTGGCTTGGGTGGCAGTGCTGCATCATCGCAAACATCGGGTGAAAGTGCGGCAGAACTGGATTTTGCTTCAGTACAACGTGAAAACCCTGAAATGGAGCGACGTTGCCAGGAAGTGATTAATCATTGTAATGCCATGGGGGATAATACACCGATTATTTCCATTCATGATATAGGTGCAGGGGGTTTGTCTAATGCTGTGCCTGAGATTATTCATGATTGTGAACAAGGTGGTCAGTTTAATTTAAGAGATGTGAATAATGCCGATAAAGGCATGTCACCCATGCAAATTTGGTGTAATGAAGCACAGGAACGCTATGTGGTGGCGATAGCACCCGCTTCTTTGGATTTATTCGAATCATTTTGTCTGCGTGAACATTGTTTGTATGGGGTGATTGGTAAAGCTACTGATGAAGAACATTTAACACTCAGTGATGAATGGCTTGGTGGTAAACCGGTCGATATCCCCATGTCTGTTTTATTTGGTAAATCCCCCAAAATTCATAAAGATGTAGAGCATAAAACACCACACTTAAATGCTTTAGAGTTAGCCAATGTTGATTTATCTGAAGCCATTAACCGTGTTTTAGCTTTTCCAGCAGTAGCGGATAAAAGTTTTCTGATTCATATTGGCGATCGATCTGTTACAGGCTTGGTTGCGCGTGACCAAATGGTCGGGCGCTGGCAAGTTCCTGTCGCTGATGTTGCGGTAACAGCCTCTGGTTTTCATGCCTATACTGGTGAAGCCATGGCGATGGGAGAAAGAACGCCGTTAGCTTTGATCAATGCACCTGCTTCAGGGCGTATGGCGATTGCAGAATCATTGACCAATTTAGCAGCTGCTCGTATTGAGTCGCTGAATAAAGTAAAAATTTCGGCCAACTGGATGGCGGCTTGTGGCAGTGAGGGAGAGGATGCTAATTTGTTTGATACTGTTAAAACAGTGGGGATGGATGTTTGTCCCGCATTAGGTATTGCTATACCAGTGGGTAAAGATTCCTTATCTATGAAAACTGTATGGCAAGAGTCTGGCAAAGACAAGGTGATGACTTCGCCTTTATCATTAATTATTACCGCTTTTGCTCCAGTTTTAGATATTAAAAAGACTTTAACTCCAGCGTTAAAAAACGAAGATAGTACACTGATTTTGATAGATTTGAGTGCTGGAAAGAATCGTTTGGGTGGTTCTGTGTTAGCTCAAACGTATAATCAGTTGGGGGATGAAGCACCTGATCTGGATGATACAGGTTTATTTAAAGCATTTTTCAATGCCATTCAGAGCTTAAATGCTGAAGATAAATTATTGGCCTATCATGACCGATCAGATGGTGGTTTATTAGCAACACTGACAGAAATGATGTTTGCTGGAAGGCAAGGAATAGACCTGAGCCTAGAGATGGATGGACTGTGTGGTAATAATCAAACGGTTTTATCTGCTTTATTCAATGAAGAATTAGGTGCGGTGATTCAAGTTAAACAATCTGAGGATGATCATGTTCTAAAGTATTTAATTGATACTGGACTTGAAAACTGCGTGCATTCCATTGCAAAAGTCACACAAAATCAACAGCTAAATATTAAATATCAGTCTAAAACAATATACTCAGCAGACCGATCCAGTTTACAAAAAACCTGGTCAGAAGTCAGCTATAAAATGCAAGCTTTACGCGATAACCCTGACTGTGCCCAACAACAATTTGAAGCGATTGCAGATGATAAAGACCCTGGCTTATCAGTTTCATTGAGTTTTGATCCTAGGCAGGATATTACTGTCCAAATTGATTCATCTGTTAGGCCTAAGATCGCTATATTAAGAGAGCAGGGCGTTAATGGTCATGTAGAAATGGCAGCCGCATTTGATGGTGCAGGTTTTACCACCATTGACGTACATATGAGCGATATTATTCATTCCAGAGTAACACTGGATGATTTTGTTGGCTTAGTGGCTTGTGGTGGTTTTTCTTATGGAGATGTGCTGGGTGCAGGGGGTGGTTGGGCGAAATCTATTTTGTTTAATGCCAAAGCCCGAGAACAATTTTCTTTGTTTTTTCAACGAAAAGATACTTTTGGCTTAGGCGTATGTAATGGTTGTCAAATGATGTCAGGGTTGAAAGAGATTATTCCTGGTGCAGAACATTGGCCTGCATTTAAAACTAATATTTCCGAACAGTTTGAAGCCCGGGTTGCTATGGTTAAAATTCAGCCATCACCTTCTATTCTAACCAATGGAATGGACGGATCTTTATTGCCCGTGGTGATAGCACATGGCGAAGGTAGGGCTGAATTTTTTAATGACTCAGACATTGATCGCACTCAGATTGCTTTAAGCTATATTGATAATTACGGAGAAATTAGCACCGCTTTCCCCGCTAACCCTAATGGTTCACCGAAAGGAATAACAGGGCTTACCAGCAAAGATGGACGGTTTACTATTATGATGCCGCATCCTGAGCGTTGCTTTAGAACCATTCAAAATTCATGGTCTCCTGATGACTGGGGAGAGTATGGGGCATGGATGAGAATGTTTAGAAATGCACGGGTTTGGGTAGGGTAGTAATGACATACAAAACGATTGATGCCTGTGTCGGTAATACACCTTTAGTTAAATTACAAAGATTGCTTGTTCAGACTAGCAATACCATTCTACTCAAGCTAGAAGGAAATAACCCTGCCGGGTCAGTCAAAGATCGCCCTGTACTTAGCATGATTAAACATGCTGAATTACGCGGAGAAATTAAACCTGGTGATAGTTTAATTGAAGCAACCAGTGGTAACACTGGCATTGCTTTAGCTATGGTATCGGCTATCAAAGGCTATAAAATGACTTTAATTATGCCTGACAATATGAGTTCTGAACGCATTACCTCTATGAAAGCTTATGGTGCAGAAATTATTTTAACCCCTGCGGCAGAAAGCATGGAAGGTGCAATTGATTTATCCAGAAAAATGCAAGCAGAGGGGCTGGGTCGTATTCTGGATCAATTTTCTAATCCTGATAATCCGCGCGCACATTATGAAGGAACAGGACCTGAAATTTGGCGTGATACAAATGGAAAAATCACCCATTTTGTCAGTGCTATGGGTACAACGGGGACTATTGTCGGTACTTCAAAATATTTGAAAGAACAAAATTCGGATATTCAGATTGTGGGCGTTCAACCAAAAGGCGAGTCCAAAATACCCGGCATCAGACGCTGGCCTGAAGAATATATGCCAAAAATATACAGCAATGAAAATATTGATCGGATTATAGATATGGATCAATTGTCCGCTGAAAATACCACACGAGAGCTTGCGGCTAAAGAAGGTATATTTTCAGGGGTATCTTCTGGTGGAGCGGTTTCAGCCGCTTTACAATTATCCGCAGAAGTAGAAAATGCAGTTATAGTGGTTATTGTCTGTGACCGAGGTGATCGCTATCTATCTACAGGGGTTTTTCCTGGTTGATTTGTCACATTTTAACCTATCTAAATATTCTGCAAAGATCTCAATGGATTATGTTTTAGGCAATATTGTATTGCTGGGTGTTAGCTGGAATGCTTATCAAAAACCAGTTGGTTTGACTAGCAAATACCTTGTTACAGCGTATAAAAATTAGTGACACATTAGCCATAAAACGTTTTATTGGACAATATAAGTCTAAACTTAGGTTATGTGAGTTAGCATTCGGCTTCATGGTGGCATTCGTGCATTGCAAGAATTTAGAAAAGCCATTATCATGGGAGACTTGGTGAAACTTGACAATTAAGCACTTTTTTTGTAACTACTCAGCTTACCCCCTATTTTGTCCAATAGCTGCGTTGAAAGTGCGCATTTGCACCTGTAAACTCCGCGCTTTCGCCTTGATCTTGAACACAACAGAGGGCAATCTAAACAGTTACGGAGTACGCTGAGTAGTTGCCTTTTTTAAACAAAAAATGACATAGACTAAAATTAACTAATCAATGAAAAATATTTGTATTGTTATTGATAGCCTAATTGGTGGTGGAGCTGAAAGAGTGGTGCTGACCCTTGCCAAAAAGATGGTGCAGTTAGGTAATCGTGTTGATATTATTACTTTACTTCACAATACAAATGATTATCCGTCAGATTTAGATGTTACTGAAAACCTCAATATCCATCATCTTACAACCCCTACAATCGTCACAAAATTCTACAACAGAGTTTTACATCTGAAAATTCTCAAGCAAAATGACAAAATACGCGAAAAGTATACAAAAAAATTATTAAATAAAATTACATCGTTAAACCTAGACTTTGATTTATTTATTTCCAATTTACTGTTTTCTGATGTAATTTGCACCCAAGCAAATTTACCCAATTTATATTGTTGTATTCATAGCTTAATATCTGGAGAGCTTAAAGACCCTAACGAATCCAAAACATTATTTTATCCAAGTTATCCAATAAGGTATCTAGGTTTTGTCAAGAAAATATATAAAAATCAACAATTGATAACAGTATCATTGTCAGTGAAAGATGATTTGTTAGCACTTGGAATTGCCCCCAAAAGTGTGCAGGCAATATATAATCCATTTAACTTTGAATTTATTCACCGACAAGCGGACGCTTATCTACCAAATGAACAAGATTACATAATACATCTGGGACGTTTTGTTAGTGTAAAGCGTCACGATATTTTACTTAAAGCCTACAAAGAATCCAATGTTTCACAAAAATTATTATTATTAGGCAAAGGTAAAACTCAATATGTTAATAAAATACGAAAATTAGCTATAAATCTTGGCTTACAAGAAAGTGTTATCTTTGTGGGATTTAACCCAAATCCATATCCATACACCAAACACGCTAAGGCACTCATATTGAGTTCTGACGTAGAAGGGCTATCAATGGTTTTAATTGAAGCATTGATTTTAAAAACACCGATAGTTAGCACTAATTGTTTTACGGGTCCAAGTGCGGGCCCAAGTGAGATTTTAGTTGATGAGTTAAAACCATTTTTATCCCCAGTGGGTGATGTTAGTGCATTGGCTGACAATATTAAAAAAATGGTTAATCAGCCCATTAAAATCACCGATAAATACAGTAAACGATTTGACGATAGTGATATTGTCCAGCAATATTTATTATTAGCTAATAGAAAACTATGTTAGTTTCAGTTTTAATGCCTGTTTATAATGCAGAAAAATATTTAGATGAGTCGATACAAAGCATCTTAAATCAAACTTTCACTGATTTTGAGTTCATTATTATTAATGATGGTTCTAGTGATAATAGTTTAAATATTATCAAAAAATACCAACAGCAAGACTCTCGAATTGTTGTAGTAAGTCGTGAAAATAAAGGATTGATCTTTAGTTTGAATGAAGGCGTTAGTTTGGTAAAGGGCAAGTATATTGTTAGAATGGATGCCGATGATATTAGCCTACCTACTAGAATTGAACGCCAGATTGCATTTTTAGAAGAACATAATCTGGATATTTGTGGCTCGGCATCGGTCTGGTTTAATCAGCAAGGCGAGCAAATACCATTCTGTCATGCCATCTCAGATCGAGATATTAAATTTAGTTTTATGTTTTACTGTGCATTGCAACACCCCACTGTAATTATGAATACTTGTATTTTTAAATCTCTTGCTTATGACCAAGACTTTAAGTATGCCGAAGATTATAAAATGTGGATTGATGCAGCGTTACAAGGTTATAAAATAGGCAACACTCCAGAGGTTTTGTTTAAATATCGCCAGCACGAAAATCAAATATCTCGCCAATATATTGAGGAACAAAAACAGTGCGCAAAAGAAATATCCCTATATTATTTATCCCAGTTAAAAGAAGTTGAAATAGAAAAATATGCTGCTATTTTTTTAAAAGAATCAAGTGTAGATGTAAAAATATGGGAAAAGCTATGTAAGGCACTTATAAAATATAAACAAAAAAATAATATTAGCGACGCTGTTTTTTTGCAAATATTAAAGCATGTCATTATAAATACCCCCCAAGTAAGTCCTGCTTATTATTGGGTTTATAGACAATATACCAAAGGTATGAAAAAGAATTTTATGATCGGGCTTTATTTTCAGGTGCGGTGTTTGTTATTACCAAATAGAGAGTCAAAATTATCTAAATTAGTAAGGAAGTTACGCCAATTAAAATTACCTATAAAACAGTAAACGATTTGACGAGAGTGATATTGTCCAGCAATATTTATTATTAGCTAATAGAAAACCATGTTAATTTCAGTTTTAATGCCTGTTTATAATGCAGAAAAATATTTAGATGAGGCGATACAAAGCATCTTAAATCAAACTTTCACTGATTTTGAGTTCATTATTATTAATGATGGTTCTAGTGATAATAGTTTAAATATTATCAAAAAATATCAACAGCAAGACTCTCGAATTGTTGTAGTAAGTCGTGAAAATAAAGGATTTATCTTTAGTTTGAATGAAGGCGTTAGTTTGGTAAAGGGCAAGTATATTATTAAAATGGACGCCGATGATATTAGCCTACCTACTAGAATTGAACGTCAGCTTGCATTTTTAGAAGAACATAATCTGGATATGTGTGGAACGGCATTTGTCCGCTTTAATCAGCAAGGCGAGAAAGGGTTAATATGTCATCCTAGCTTAGATCGAGATATTAAATTTAGTTTAATATTTTACTGTGCATTCCACTACCCAATAATGAAGACTAGTATTTTTAAATCTCTTGCTTATGACCAAGACTGTAAGTACGCCGAAGATTATAAACTGTGGATTGATGTAGCGTTACAAGGTTATAAAATAGGCAACACTCCAGAGGTTTTGTTTAAATATCGCCAGCACGAAAATCAAATATCTCGCCAATATATTGAGGAACAAAAACAGTGCGCAAAAGAAATATCCCTATATTATTTATCCCAGTTAAAAGAAGTTGAAATAGAAAAATATGTTGCTATTTTTTTAAAAGAATCAAGTGTAGATGTAAAAATATGGGAAAAGTTATGCAAGGCACTTATGAAATATAAACAAAAAAATAATGTTAGCGACGCTGTTTTTTTGAAAGTATTAAGGCATGTCATTATAAATACCCCCCAAGTAAGTCCTGCTTATTATTGGGTTTATAAAAAATATAGCAAAGGTATGAAAAAGAATTTTATGTTCGGGCTTTATTTTCAGGTGCGGTGTTTGTTATTACCAAATAGAGAGTCAAAATTATCTAAATTAGTAAGGAAGTTACGCCAATTAAAATTACCTATAAAACAGTAAAAAATTTAATGAAGAGATAGTCCATTGATCAATTGATCGCTTTAAAACCAATATCAGTCCGGTAAAAAACATCATTCCAATAAATTTTATTGGTGGTTTCATAGGCTTGTTGTTGTGCTTCTATGAGGCTGTCTCCAAGTGCACAAGCACATAAAACACGACCTCCTGATGTAACTATATTACCATTATGTTCGCTAGTTCCAGCATGAAATACTTTGCTGTCAGCATATTCTTGGTTTGATAAACCACTGATAACATTTCCTTTAGTATAACTGTCTGGGTAACCGCCAGAGGCTAGCACAACACCTAATGCAACTCTGTCATCCCATTCGCTACTCATGTTACTGAGCGTGTTGTCTAAAGCAGCTAGACACAGACCAACTAAATCGCTTTTCATGCGCATCATGATGGGTTGTGTTTCTGGGTCGCCAAAACGACAATTGTATTCCAGTACTTTGATAGTTCCATTTTTGCTGATCATTAATCCTGCATATAAAAAGCCGATGTATGGAATGCCATCATCTCGCATACCTTTTAAAGTGGGGTTAATGATCTCATTCATCACTCTTTGATGAATTTCTGCTGTTACGATAGGTGCTGGGGAATAGGCACCCATACCCCCAGTATTGGGTCCTTTATCTCCATTGTCACGTGCTTTATGATCTTGAGATGTGGCCATTGGCAATGCATGATTGCCATCAGCAATGACTATAAAACTAGCCTCTTCGCCATCCAGAAATTCTTCAATAACAACTCTGTGACCAGCCTCTCCAAAGCCATTGCCAGATAACATATATTCTACAGCATCAATGGCTTGTTGCTCAGTATCTGCAATAATGACACCTTTTCCTGCGGCAAGTCCATCGGCTTTAACCACAATGGGGGCACCTTTGCTTTTGATGTAATCAATAGCAACTACGGTGTCAGTAAAAGATTGATATTCAGCAGTGGGGATTTTATGCCGCACCATAAAATCTTTACAATATGTTTTAGAGCCTTCAAGTTGAGCTGCTTTAGCCGTTGGCCCGAAACATTTTAGGCCTGCATCAGTAAAAACATCGACAATGCCGACAACTAAAGGAACTTCTGGACCTATTATGGTTAAATAAATATCATTTTTTTTGGCAAAAGCTAGCATTGTAGAAATATCATCGACATTAATAGTGACATTTTCTATGCCTTGTTCTAAAGCTGTCCCTGCGTTACCTGGGGCAACAAAAACCTTTGAAACTTTTGGTGATTGTTTAGCTTTCCAGGCAAGGGCGTGTTCACGACCGCCACTACCAACGATGAGTATTTTCATGTTGTGTCTTTTTAAAAGAGAATAATATTAATGTCTAAAATGGCGCATACCTGTAAAAACCATGGCAATGTCATGCTCATTTGCGGCTTCAATCACTTCATTATCGCGCATTGAACCGCCTGGCTGAATAATAGCAGTAATACCTGCTTCTGCCGCCGCATCAATACCATCTCTAAAGGGAAAGAAAGCATCGGAAGCCATGGCAGAACTAGAAACAACTAAACCTTCATCAGCTGCTTTTATTGCAGCCACTTTGGCTGAATAGACACGACTCATTTGCCCTGCACCGACACCAATGGTCTGACCATTTTTACAATAAACGATGGCGTTGGACTTAACAAACTTTGCTACTTTCCAGGCAAATAGCATATCTGCCATTTGTTGTTCATCTGGTTGACGTTGGCTGACCACTTTAAGGTCTTGTAAAGAGACTTCGCCAATATCTTTATCTTGTACTAATAGACCACTAGCGACACGTTTAAAGTCAAATGTAGCTGTGTTGACGGGACTCCATTCTCCGCACTGCAATACCCTGACATTCTTTTTTTCTGTGAGTAGTGATTTGGCTTCAGGGCTTATTTGTGGTGCAATAATGACTTCTACAAATTGGCGTTTAATTATTTCTGCTACGGTGCTTTTGTCCAAGGTTTGGTTAAAAGCGATGATGCCGCCAAAAGCGGAAGTAGGGTCAGTAGCATAGGCTAAATCATAAGCATTTAGAATAGTATCTGCCTGTGCAACACCACAGGGATTTGCATGTTTAACGATGACACATGTGGGTTGCTCTGAAAATGACTTAACACACTCCAATGCAGCATCAGCATCGGCAATATTATTATAAGAAAGTTCTTTGCCTTGTATCTGCTTAGCTGCAGCTATAGTACCTGAGAGAGGGGTTTTTTCACTATAAAAGGCGGCATTTTGATGCGGGTTTTCACCATAGCGGATGGATTGTGTATGATGAAATTGTAGGTTGAGTGTAGGCGGAAACTGGACTTCATTGGCTGTGTTCAAATAAGTTGAAATAGCCGTATCATAACGAGCGGTATGTTCAAAACTTTTCAGTGCCAGTTTGAATCGTGTTTGTTGGCAAATGTTAATATCATTATTTGTTAGCTCATCTATAACGACAAGGTAATCAGCAGGGTCAATAACGACAGTCACATTGTCATGATTTTTTGCTGCTGCACGGATCATGGTAGGGCCACCGATATCAATATTTTCAATGGCTGTGGCTAAATCGCAATTGGGATTAGCAATGGTTTGCTCAAAAGGATAGAGATTAACGACCACTAGATCAATAGCATTAATGCCATTGGCTGCCATGATCTCATCGTCTATGCCTCTACGTCCTAAAATACCGCCATGAACCTTGGGATGTAAGGTTTTTACCCTGCCATCCATCATCTCAGGAAAACCAGTGTAGTCAGATACTTCGGTAACTGTTATCTTGTTTTTAGTTAATAGTTTTGCAGTTCCTCCCGTGGAAAGTAGTTCTACGCCAAGTTGGTCGAGTTTTTGACAAAACTCAATAATGCCAGACTTATCTGAAACACTGATCAATGCACGGGATATTTTTTTGTTCATGTAGCCTCAAAGAGTATTATGCAGTAGAAAATGGTGTAATGTTGAGAATAATAGCTGTATTGCTGAAGACTTATTTTATGCCATTTTCAAAAATAAATGATAAATCTAGCACCATTTATTCTTGAAAATGGTATTAATATTTAAGATAAACCGTAGAGTTCAATTTTTTTTCGTAAGGTGCTACGACTTAAACCTAAAATCTTGGATGCTTTGGTTTGGTTTTTGCCACAATGGTTTAAAGTAATTTCAATCAGGGGTTTTTCTACTTCGCTGATAAGCATTGCATGAAGTCCCGCTGTTTCATGACCATTCAATTGGGCAAAGTGATTTTCCAGTGTTTCTTTAACATGAGACGATAAAGGGACTGGTTTTACTTTTTTTGTTATCTCGATGATTTCAACAGTTTGTGGCATTTTATAGTTTATAAAACTGATTTTAATTAATAGGCTAAATCAATATCTGAAAACACAGAGTTAACCATGGCAATTTGTTGAGAGGGTTCTAATACTTGAAAAATCTCTTTTTCCCGCTGTTTGGGAACCGAAGCTAAATGTTCAAAATACCAGCCAATGTGCTTTCTGGCTATTTTAACACCGCCGCTATTTCCATAAAAACTATATAATTGTTCCAGATGGGTATTAATGGTCGATTGAATCTCTTTAATCGTTTGTTTTTTAGGTGTTTTAGTGCTATTTAGTTGTTGCAAAATTTCATTAAAAACCCATGGTTTTCCTTGCCCTGCTCGACCAATCATTAAGCCATCTGCCCCAGTATAGTCCAAAACAAATTTGGCTTTTTTTGCACAGTTAATATCGCCATTGGCAATGATAGGAATGTTAACAGATTGTTTGACCTGTTTAATAGTTTTATACTCAGCTTCACCATTAAATTTACAAGCACGTGTTCGACCGTGAACGGTTAACGCAGCAATACCCGATTGTTCTGCAATTTGCGCTATTTTTACTGCATTTCTATTTTCACTATCCCATCCTGTGCGAATTTTAAGTGTTACAGGAATATTTACAGCATTGACAGTGCATTCTAAAATTTGATGCACTAATTTTTCATTTTTGAGTAAGGCGGAGCCAGCAGCAACAGAACATACTTTTTTAGTAGGACAGCCCATATTGATATCAATAATATCAGCACCTCGTTGCTGATTAAGTAAAGCAGCATCGGCCATTTGTTTTGGATCGGTACCTAAAATTTGTACTGAATGTATACCACTTTCACCATTATGATTTGATTTTAATAGGGTTCTTTTGTGGTTTTGCAATGCTGGGTTGGAAGCTACCATTTCAGAAACAGCAAGTCCTGCACCAAACTGTCGACACAATTCACGAAAAGGTCGATCCGTGATTCCTGCCATAGGGGCAAGAAGCAGATTATTTTTAAGGGTGTAACAGCCTATTTGCATATTTTTAAAGATAGAATGCGATTTAATCTTTAATCTGCTTTCAAATCCTTATCATGTTCATCAGTAAAGATAGGGTTGGCTTTATCTTCTTCATGGAGCTTGGAAATTTCATCTGGATAAATATGCCAAAATGACTGATCAATAGATGCATTTTTATAGTTTTCTTTGTTTGCATGGGTGAACGGACACCACCAGTTTTCAACAGCTTTAACCAGATAAGCATGCCATTCCATTAATGCAACACTGTAGGGACAATAAAGGGTGCAGTTGGCAATCCAGTATAATTTTGATTGCGCAAAGCTCAATTTAAAAGAACCATCCATTTTTATTTGGTTTTTGAGTGAATAACGATGACTATCTCTGTCTGGAATGAAATCACCCCATTTTTTTAGATTCTTAGCACCGCAAAAAATCATGCTGTAGTAAGTAGAATACGCACTGGCAATAACAAAGGGCAGGGTAAAAATGGGTAAATAAACTAATATCAGTCCTATGGTTCTGGATAAAATCGACATTTGTTTATGATTAGTACCAATTTCAATTCTGTCAGCAGCACATTGTTCACAAGCTTTCATTTTTTTTTCTCGTTTATGGGTGGTAATAATTTATTGGAATTAAGTAAGCGATAAATACTTAAACAGCCTTCACAGCAAAAACTTTGTTGTCCATCTTTAGTTTCTAGCTTAAATCCTGGTATTTCTACAGGCTGATTACAAAGTAGACATCCTTTTTCTATTGATTTCATTGAGTCCAAAAGCCTCGGTTTTCCCTTTTTAATAAAAACTAAGCCATTGATTATATTTGATATTTGGTGTAACAGTATTAATGTAAATAGATTTGCTAAATATGGCTATAGAGAATCTGGCTGGCTATTATAAACTGTTAGAAACAGAACAGAAATAGGTTTTTAAATATATTCTGTCTGTAATTACTCAGCGTACTCCGTAACTGCTTAGATTGCCCTCTATGTAGTTACTTCTGTTTTATGTACTCTTGCTACCACTAAGCAGGCACCATTCTCCTTGACTGACCGGTGACGCCAATTGAATATTCTGTATCTGGTATGCTTTTGTTACTGACTCAGTTTGCTCATTTAATATGCCCGATAAGATCAGCTTTCCTTTAGATTTAACTCGTTTAGAAATAGGTTCTGACAAATCACAAAGCGGTTGAGCCAGTATATTTGCCAGCACGATATCTGCTTGAAATGGGTTGAACTGTTCAGCTAAATAACAGGTTAATTTATCTTCAACCTGATTTTTTTCAGCATTGTAATGTGTTGCTTCTATTGCTTGAGGATCTATATCAATAGCATGGGCTTGTTTTGCACCTAGTAATAAAGCAGCAATGGCCAAAATTCCTGAGCCACAACCATAGTCAATGATGGTTTTATTACTTAGCTCATGGTTTGCCAACCATTCCAGACACAGTGCTGTGGTTGGATGGGTGCCTGTGCCAAACGCGAGACCAGGATCTAGTGTTAAGCAAACGGTATTCGTTTCATTTTTTTCTTGTCCTGTTGGGCATATCCATAAAGAATGGCCAAATTTCATTGGCTGGTAATGTTCCATCCAGGTTCTTTCCCAAACTTGGTCGGCTAAAACTTCCTGATACCAATCTTGTAGAACGTTGTTTTTAAAACGAGAAAATAATAAAGCCCTTACCAGTTCGGGTTCTGCATCCAGTTCAAATAAAGCAATGACTTTAGTGAGTCGCCATATTTTTATTTCTCCAGGTGCAGGTTCATAAACGGGCAGGTCTTCTGCGTCCATGTAGGTGACTGAAACTGCGCCGAGTTCACTAAAAAAATCTGAAACCTCTGAAGCAGTCTCTTTATCTGTAATAATGAAAAGTTGATGCCAGGCCATGAAAATAAGAAAAATGTAGCTTGGGTGAAATTATTAAATTATAGAATAACTTTTATTCTACCCTTCGATCTGATAAATAAAGCCTGTATCCGTGACTTTAATAGCTTGCATCCTGTACCGTAGTGAAATCACGAATTCAGGTAAAGACTAAGAAAGCCCCAGTTTCTTTTCCAAATAATGAATATTCTGACCGCCAGATACAAAGGCACTGTCCGCCATAATATCGACTTGTAATTGAATATTGGTTTTTATACCGTCAATAACCATTTCACTTAACGCTGTTTTCATACGGGCAATAGCACTATCCCTATCATCACCATGAGCAATTAATTTGCCAATCATGGAGTCATAATAAGGCGGTACTTTATAACCATTGTAAATATGTGTTTCACAGCGAATACCTGGTCCACCAGGCATATGAAACTGTTCAATGGTCCCTGGGCATGGCATAAAGGTTTTAGCATCTTCAGCATTTAATCGACATTCTATGGCGTGTCCAGAGAAGATGATTTGATCCTGAGTTTTTGATAATGCTTCGCCCGCTGCAATGCGTAACTGTTCTTTAACAATGTCAAAGCCTGTGATCATTTCTGTGACAGGGTGCTCTACCTGTACGCGGGTATTCATCTCTATAAAAAAGAACTCCTCGTTTTCAAATAAAAATTCAAAGGTACCTGCGCCTAAATAACCAATATCTATGCAAGCTTTGGTGCATTTTTCTCCCATTTGCTTGCGTTGCTCTTCAGTCAAGCCAGGTGCGGGGGCTTCTTCAACGACTTTTTGGTGGCGACGCTGCATTGAACAATCTCGTTCCCCTAAATGAATAGCATTACCATGACTATCAGCTAATATCTGGAATTCAATATGGCGAGGATCTTCCAGAAATTTTTCCATATATAAGGTGTCGTTTCCGAATGCCGCACCAGCTTCAGCTTTTGTAAGCGATATGGCATTCATTAGTGCCGCTTCTGTATGAACAACACGCATACCACGACCACCACCACCACCAGCAGCTTTGATAATAACTGGATAAGCAATACTTTGAGCCATTTTTATATTGGCATTAGCATCATCAGTTAATGGTTTCCCGTTACCTGGAACACAAGGGATGCCGGCAGCAATCATGGCTTTTTTAGCTGCAATTTTATCGCCCATCATGCGGATGGTATCAGCACTTGGACCAATAAAGGTGAAGCCACTGAGGCTCACTTTTTCAGAAAAATCAGCATTTTCAGAGAGAAATCCATAACCAGGGTGTATCGCTTCAGCATCAGTCACTTCAGCAGCACTGATAATGGCAGGTATATTTAAATAACTTTCTGCGGAAGCAGCAGGACCTATGCAAACGGCTTCATCTGCAAGCCGAACATGTTTTAAATCCCTGTCAACATCAGAATGAACAGCAACGGTTTTTATTCCTAATTCGCGACATGCACGAAGAATCCGCAGAGCAATTTCTCCACGGTTAGCAATTACAATTTTATCGAACATGTGTTTACCTGCTCTGGGTTATTCAATGATGAATAAAGGTTGGTCATATTCGACAGGTTCAGCGTTTTCCACCAAGATTTGTTTAATAGTTCCGCTTTTATCTGCTTCTATTTGGTTGAGAATTTTCATCGCTTCAATAATACAGAGTGTTTCGCCTTCACTGACTGATTGTCCAACATCTACAAAAGCAGGTGACCCTGGAGAGGCTGAGCGATAAAAGGTGCCTACCATAGGTGATTTAACAGAATGACCGCTAAGTCTGACCACTGTAGGTGTGGCTGCCACAGGTGCTTCAGCTATCGGTGATGTAGCAATAGCTGCGGCATGAGCGACTGCTGGCATTGGTGCAACTGCTGAGGAATAGCGATTAATACGGACAGAACCTTCTCCTTCAGTTATTTCAATTTCTGCGATGTCAGATTCTTCAATTATTTCGATTAATTTTTTTATTTTTCTAATATCCATCATTTAATTTCTCTCTAATAAAATATGATGAGCGGCTTGTAAGGCCAATTCGTAACCATTGGCTCCTAGTCCACAGATAACGCCGATGGCGATGTCTGAGAAACAGGAATGTGTTCTAAAGGATTCGCGAGCATGAACATTTGATAAATGTACTTCTATAAAAGGGATTTGAGTGGCCAGTAATGCATCGCGAATAGCTACGCTGGTATGCGTAAAAGCAGCAGGGTTGATAATGATAAAATCAACTTGATTTTGGAAGGCAAGATGAATGCTGTTAACAATTTCATGCTCTGCATTGGATTGATAAAAATTCAGCGCGTGTCCGTAACTTTTAGCCTTTTCTTTAACTGTTTTTTCAATATCTTTTAAACTCTTGTCACCGTAATGATCAGGTTCACGTACACCTAGTAAATTGAGATTTGGTCCATTAAGAACAGTAATTGTTGCCATTAAGTTTTATCTCATTTGTAGGTACTGTGACAATTCTCTCTAATTTGCACAGTTTTGTCCAGATATATGTAATTTATCATAAGATAGCGACAATATAAGGTGATTTTGTGCTGTTTATTGCTTGTTTTGTAGTAATGGATTGATTAGTTGCCGTATTTTTTCACTACTAATCTCCCCAGGTTGTCGGTAAATTATTGTCCCAAGTTGATTGACAATTAGGGTAAAAGGAACGGCATCAAAAATATTACCCAATTGTCGAGAAAGGGATACATTTCCATCGCCAGCAATGAGCATGGGGTAGTTAACAGGATTGACAGCAAGATATTGTTTTACACTTTCTGCCTCTTCCATGGCAATACCGATAAATTGCACATTTTTATCGCTAAACGCATTTTGTATTTTAATGAATTCTGGTATTTCTTTTAAACAGGGAGGACACCAAGTTGCCCAAAAATTAATGATACGTATTTTATTATCCCACTGAGCGATGCTTTGTTGTTCACCATTAATATCAGCTATGCTGAATTCAGGCAGCTTGTCTGTACTTGATTTGGCTTGTGCTGTATTGGCTTGAAGGCTTGGGTCAATGGTTTCGTCTACACTAAGATGTTGTTGTGCAAAAATACCAACGGAAACAGAAATAATAGCAGCAAAGATAATCAATAAATTGTTTTTATTCATAGCTTAAAAGTTGATTTATACCCGATAAAAAAGTATCGCTGTTTTGATAACCGATGATTCTGGCATTTTTTTGTTCCTGTTTGTTTGCCGCGAAAAAAATAATAGCAGGAGGACCGATCAGATTAAATCGTTTTAACAGCGCCTTGTCGTCTGCCGAGTTTTTGGTGATATTTGCTTGAATCAGTATAAAATTGGACAGTGCTTGTTTTACCCTGGCATCTGTAAATGTAAATGCTTCCATTTCTTTACAGGAAATACACCAGTCTGCATAGAAATCTAACATCACCCATTGTTTGTTAATGCTGGCCAGTTCAAGTACTTGTTCTAATTCTGCAATGGAAGCAATTTTACCAAAATGAAGACCCTCTTTTTGTTGCTGACTGATGTTATTTGCTAATCCTTTTAAGGGTTGTAAAAGATGCGTGTTACCCATGCTTAAACCAATCAATAATAAAATTCCATATATCAGCATCAAAATGCCTGTGCCTTTCCATAACTTATGCCAACCTGAACAGCATTCCGATAATGGTTCAAGTGCTCGTAAATAGATGGCTGGAATAATAAGTAAAGTAGCGCTTAACAGTATGGTAATGGAAGTAGGGAGTATTCTATCCAGCATCCAGACTGCAACAGCCAGCATTAAAACGCCAAAGATAGCTTTGGTAGAATTTAACCAGCGTCCTGCCTTGGGTAATAATTTTCCTACAGATGCACCTAATATCAATAAAGGCACTCCCATACCTAAACCCATGAGGAATAATGCGCTACCTCCTAAAACAACATCCCCTGTTTGACCTATATAAATAAGTGCTCCTGCTAAAGGTGCTGCAACACAAGGGCCAATAATAAGAGAGGAAAGTGCGCCCATGATAGCTGCACCTAAATAAGATCCATTGCGATGTTGGTTACTATTGTGATGAATGCGAGCTTGCAGTGATTTGGGTAATTCCAAGTTGTAAAAACCAAACATAGAGAGGGCAAGTAAAATAAAAATGCTACTAAAAACCACAATGACCCAGGGTTCTTGAAAAGCAACTTGCAGGTTGCTACCAAACAGTGCGGCAAGAATACCAAAGACGGTATAAGTGAGTGCTGAGGCGATGACGTAGCATAAGGACAGTAAAAAAGCCTTACGGCTAGTGATTGATTGACCTTGACCGACAATAATCCCTGATAAAATTGGGATCATTGGAAAAATACAGGGTGTAAAGGCTAGCAACAAGCCAAAGCCGAAAAAGCTGAGTAAGGTAAGGGCAAAGGAGTCACTTTTTAGCGATTGAAATATTTGATCTTGTTCAGATAATGCTTGTTTTGTGTTGGGCGTTGAATTTTTTTTTATAGAAAGCTGGGCTATTAATGGGATTTGTAGTTCTATGGATTTTTCCATGGGCGGATAACAAACACCTCGATCAGCACAACCTTGAAATTTAGCTAATAAGGTAATGGTTTCTGCTACTTGAGAATTTCTGAGTAACGGAACATCAAAACTGAGTTCATTATGAAAAATCTGAACATCACCAAAGGCTTCATCATGATAAGGTTTTCCTTGTGGAATACTGAAGGCACCAAGCTGAACATCTGCTGTTTGATTAAGTGAAAGCTTGATCTTATCCCTATATAAGTAATAGCCCTCTGCAAGCATCCAGTTAAGATGAAGGGTATGAGCATCTTTAACCGTTGCGAAAAATTGAAAAGCTTGTTCGGCGGGTAGTAATTCATCTTGAAAAAGATTGAGTTTTAAATTTTTAAATTCAGTTAACAGATTATTAAAAGGATTAGCTTTGATATTGTTGGCTGTTTTAGGTAGATCTGTAGCTGCCAGGTTTATAGAAAATGTTTTTTTTTGCGGGGGGTAGCAAACGCCAATATCAGCACAGCCTTGATAACTCACCAGAATGTCTAATGAATGTAAGTTCTGGTGGTTAATAATGGGAACGCGTATTTTTAATTGCTCTCGATATATTTCTACGTCACCAAAAAATTCATCATGCTTGGATTTTCCTGCTGGAATTTCCAACCTACCTAGTTGTATGTTTTCTGATGTTGAAACAATATGGGTTTTGCTACGATACAAATAATAACCTTCAGCAATATTCCAGCTGACTTCAAGTTGGTTAGCATTTATGGCTTTAGCAGAAACGGTGTAAGCTTGTTCTGCAGGTAATAGTTCAGTACCTATGGCTTGACTTTGTTGTGATAGAACAATGAAAAAACCAAAGAAAATTATTTTGTAGAAAGGCATGTATCTATCCATTGCAGGTATTCAGGGAGACCAAGCTCAATAGGGACAGCGATAATTTCGGGAAGTTCATAAGGATGCATCTGTTTGATTTTATTCTCTATATTTTGATATTTGCTAGAATGAGATTTAATAATAAGCAAGTGTTCTTGTGAATATTCTATTTTACCTTGCCATTGATAGATAGAGCTTATACCAGGGGCAATATTAACGCAGGCCGCTAACTGACTGCTTATTAATTGTTCGGCAATATCTTTTGCTGTTTTTTGCTCAGGGCATGTACAAAGAATTATTTGATACATTACTTGGATAAATTGATTTAAAATGCCCATTATCCTAGAAATCAATTCAGTATGATAGCCAGAGGTTGAAATGAAAGTAGTTCAAATAATTTTCTTGTTTTTTTTAATTGTTCCTTTTGTAGAAATATATTTATTGCTGCAATTGGGCAGTATTGTCGGTGTGTTTCCGACCGTATTATTAGTGGTTTTTACTGCGGTTTTAGGCGCATGGTTGTTAAGGCGCCAGGGATTTTCTACCTTGCAACGGTTTCAGGCTAATTTAGCAAAAGGTGAAATTCCTGCTTATGAAATGATTGAAGGTCCTATTTTATTGGTTGGCGGGGCATTACTATTAACCCCTGGTTTTTTTACTGATGCAATGGGTTTTGCTTGTCTAATACCGCAAGCACGTAGAAAGTTTGCCCGCTACGTGATTGAGAAACAGTTGATTAATATGCAGGCTGGATCAGCTTTTCAACGACCTCCGCAGCAACAGGATAGTAATGTGATAGAAGGTGAGTTTAAAAAAGATGAATGATTTTTAAATGACGCTGAACCCAATTATTCAGCCATAAAGTTATTTTTAACTTGAAGAGACCTCAGCATAACTCATGAACGGATAAAAAAGGTCAGCCAAAATAACGTGCAATAGCTCACTATTACACCTGTATTTTGACTAAAACCTGAAAAATTCTATCATTTTTTTCTCATCGCCAGAGTTATGCTGAGGTCTCTTAAAATAAATAGTATTCTCATAATTTTATAGATAAATATTGCTTATTGTAAGTTTTAGTCATTGAAATTATTTTTCGCAATGAAATAATGATTATGAGTGCATACAATGGCAATAATAAATAGTTATGTTTCAAAAAGAAAATCAGGATGATATATAAAGGCAGTTGTCATTGTGGTGCAGTGCAGTTTGAAGTAGAGGCACCCATTAAAATCACTTGCCAAGATTGCAACTGTAGTATTTGTTCAAAGTCAGGATACTTGCATTTGATCGTGCCAAAATCAAAATTTAAATTATTACAGGGAAAAGATAATTTAACTACATACACATTTAAGACAGCACAGGCAAAACATAAATTCTGTAAAACTTGTGGCATTAAATCATTTTACATTCCGCGTTCTAATCCTGCTGGATATGATATAAATGTTCGCTGTCTGAACCTGCAACCTATGGATTTAATAATAGAGAAATTTGATGGAAAAAACTGGGAAGAACACGCACACACGCTTGCACATCTCAGTAAAGAAACATAACAAGGCACTGCACTTGCCGCCAAAAGTGCCGTTTCGCTACGCTACACTCTGCTTTTGGCGGCAAGTGAGCTAGGCATTATGTGCAAAAAACATGTAGCTCGTGTATAGCAGTGAAAATAGGTAAAATTATCCACGAATAAATAAAGGTAGAATGTTGTAATGGGAAATAATTCAATTCAAATGGTTACTGGGAAAGCATTTGAATATGCGATTTTGAGCGAGTTCAAAGAAAAATTAAACAAAGTTACTCATGTTGAAATTATTAAAAATGATGCTTATGGAATAGCAAAAAATTGTTTTAATGAATTTCAACACCAAAAGCAAGGAAGGTATTTATTAACAGCTAGCTTTGCTGTTAACTTCCTATGGATATAGAACCTAGGATTTCTAATGGTATAGATGAAAATGATGTGCTTCAGTTAGAGATATTAACGGATTATCAAGGACAATTGGGCGATGTTAGAGATATTTTAGCGATTCGAGTCATACAAAAATGGGAAATAGGAGTTTCTGCCAAAAATAATCACCGAGCGGTAAAGCACTCAAGGCTATCAAGTGATATTGATTTTGGTAAAAAATGGTTAGGGGAGAAGTGTTCTGACGCCTATTTTTCAGAGGTGAATCCTATATTTAATGAGCTAAAAACAATTCAGCAAGAAAGTAATAGAACTGAAAAATGGAGTTCTTTAAGTGATAAGAATTTAACGGTATATGTTCCTGTCCTAGATGCGTTTAAAAAAGAGTTACATCGACTTTATTTAACAAATCCAAGTAAAGTTGCAACTAGCCTTATTGAGTACCTCGTTGGAAATAAAGATTTTTACAAGGTTATAAAGAGTGATAATGCTGTAGAAATTCAAGCCTATAATTTATATGGAACATTAAACCTTCCTTTTCAAGATATTCAACCTAAATTTAATACTCCCGAAATAACACTTCCAAGTGAAATTTTAGATATTTCCTATAAAAAAAATTCACAAACAACCTTAATAGTTACATTCAATAATGATTGGGTTTTGTCGTTCAGAATTCATAATGCTAGCTCAAGAATAGAGCCATCATTAAAGTTTGATATTAATTTAATTAATGCTCCCCATAGTTTATTCATCAATAAATTATCTGTACCACAGGAGCTTGTTTAATATGAAAATAGTCTCTTTGTTTTCTGGTGCAGGTGGATTAGATAAAGGGTTTGAGGAGGCTGGATTTCAAACTATTTGGGCTAATGAATATGATAAAGATATTTGGGAAACTTATGAGAAAAACTTTCCTAATACCACTTTAGATAGACGCTCAATTAGAGATGTTCCTTCAAATGACATACCTGATTGCGATGGTATTATTGGTGGCCCACCCTGCCAAAGCTGGAGTGAGGCAGGGACTTTAAAAGGAATTGAAGATAAAAGGGGGCAATTGTTTTTTGAATTTATTAGAATTTTAAGAGATAAAAAGCCAAAATTCTTTTTAGCTGAAAATGTCTCAGGAATGCTAGCCGAACGTCATTCAGAAGCATTAAAAAACATTAAAATACTGTTTTCAGAAAGTGGGTATGATTTATCTTTTTCTCTTTTAAATGCGGTTAATTATGGCACGCCACAAGATAGAAAAAGGGTCTTTTTTATCGGAATTAGAAAGGATCTAAATTTTAAATTTGAATTCCCTGAACCACTAAAAAATAAACGGTTTTTAAAAGATATTATTACTGACATTCAGGAAAGTGCTCTACCTGCAAAAGAAAAGCAAAAAACAAATGGTGATAAATGTCATTTACCTAATCATGAATACATAACTGGAGGGTTTTCGAGTATTTATATGTCCAGGAATCGAGTGCGAAACTGGGATGAACCATCATTTACAATACAAGCAGGTGGAAGACACGCACCTATTCATCCACAAGCACCAAAAATGAAATTTATAGAACAAAATAAAAGAATTTTTATTGAAGGCAAAGAGGATTTATATAGACGATTAAGTATTAGAGAGTGTGCAAGAATACAAACCTTTCCAGATAGTCATATTTTTTACTATAGTAACCTTATGGCTGGTTATAAAATGGTTGGAAATGCCGTTCCTTGCAATCTAGCCTATTGCTTAGGTAAGTCTTTAAAAAAACAAATAATTGACTATCAAACACATAACAAAAAAATTCAGCGGACAGCCAAAAGCGTCACACCTTTTGCTGTCGCAAAAGATCGTGCCACTTCTGTCTGTAGCTGATTTTGACGTTATATTCAAAAAGGATATTGATGAACTTTTTCAAAAAAAACAACAGGTGGCCTTCACCGAAATTTAATGAGAATGATCAGCCACATTTCTTATTCATAATTACGCCGCCAAATTCTGGATCAACGGCATTGTCAGAACTATTGAATACAAGCCATAGAACAATGATCTTGCAACCAGAAGGGGAAGGGCAGTGGCTAGTGCCAGGGTTGTGTGAGAAAAATAGATGGAGCCCAGATAAAGAAGTGAATTACTTATCAGTAAAATCTACTTGGCTTAGCACATATCAGCAAGTGAATAGATTGACTCAAAATATTGATGTGGCAATAGAAAAGAGTCCACCAAATATGATGAGAATACATCAGCTTTCATCACAGTTTCGTGATTATTCCTTTATAGCGAACAACCGAGACCCCTATGCCAATTGTGCAAGTATTCTATATCGTTATCGTGATGCAGAAAATTTGAGTCCTGATAAACGAAAAAAAATATTAAATAATAGTGCGAAAAAATGGATAATGAGAAGTGCAAAAATTAAAGAACTAATGTCAAGTCTCAACGCACCGCTTTTAACATACGAAGAGTTTTGTCGTAATCCATCATCAGTAATAAAAATACTAAACTTACCAAATGGTGTATCAGAATCTATTAATCCAGATGCCAATGTAAGAGTAAAAGACTATAAGTCTCAATGTATATCAAACCAAAATGAGCGACAGATTTCCAATCTAACTGATGAAGAGATAGAACATATCAGTGCGTCTCTGAAATTAAACAATCAACTACTTGAATTTTTTAGTTATCAATTGTTGCGATGAAAGAATATAACAAATCATACTAGCCGACCGCTAACGCGACTGCTGAATTCTGGCGTTGTGCAATACACTTGATTGTCGAATTTCATTGGGCTACCTACTAGCCACAATGCTAGTATTGATTAAATTTTATAGGAGTGGACTTAGTGGGTTTTTGGATAGGATTATTTGTGGTCATTGTTATTTTGGGGTCTCTCGCTGGAGGTAAATCATTCGGTGAGACTATTTCAAGTGGTGTTAGCTGTTTATTTAGGTGTTTATTTTGGATCCTTCTTGCCATTTTCGTGCTTTTCGTACTTGCGCAACTAGAAGGCTGACTAAGAGCAGAACCAAGGCGCAATATGCGGTATGTGTAAAATCTATTGCCACTATATATTGTGCCGTGTTCAAGTTCTTGGACAAGCTCCTAGGTAAATGACACCAAGAGCATAATTCCAAAGCTGTTGCTCTAATATTCTTTTTTGTTGTTCTGACATTTTTCCCTTGATGTAAGGCAACTGGCAACAAATAACTCACCCGCTTTGTTGCTTTTTTTATCCATCTTTGGTGTTGTAACTTAGGTCACATAGCCTACTATGATCCTTTCGTTGCGCCTTAAAGATGAAAAAAAATCCTAGGTAAAAATGAGTTCAATTAATTATGCTTAGGCACTCATTGAAGAAGGTAATTTTGCTTACGAAATATCAACTTCGCTTGTATAATGAGCAGTTTTTTGGTGATTTTAATCACCACTTGTTAAATTTATAAGAGACAAATAACTTATGGCACTTCATTGTGGAATTGTAGGTTTACCTAATGTTGGAAAGTCAACATTGTTCAATGCACTGACTAAAGCAACCATTGCGGCAGAGAATTATCCGTTTTGTACAATAGACCCCAATGTGGGGGTTGTTGCTGTTCCTGACCCAAGAATGGATTTATTGGCTGAAATTGTTAATCCCGAACGGGTACTACCAACAACCATAGAATTTGTTGATATTGCAGGATTAGTTGCTGGTGCATCAAAAGGAGAAGGATTAGGTAACCAATTTCTGGGTAATATTCGTGAAACAGATGCCATTATTCATGTTGTACGTTGTTTTCAAGATGATAAGGTAATCCATGTCTCAGGCAAAGTAGATCCTGTTAATGATATAGAAGTGATCAATACAGAGCTTGCATTAGCTGATATGGCTTCCGTTGAAAAAGCATTACAGCGAACAATAAAAGCATCAAAATCGGGTAATAAAGATGAATTAGCTAAAAAACGGGTTTTAGAAAAAGTATTTGTACATCTTGATAAGGGCAGGGCGGTTCGTAGTTTGGGTTTAACTGAAGATGAATTGAAAATAATCAAAGAATATTGTTTGATTACATTAAAGCCCACTTTATATATTGCTAATGTTCAGGATGACGGTTTTGAATACAATCCAATGTTACAAGAGGTAGAACAATTTGCAACTGAAGAAGGTGCGAATGTAGTAGCCGTTTGTGCAGCCATAGAAGCTGAAATCGTACAATTAGATGGTGATGAAAAACAAGAGTTTCTTGAAGACTTAGGTCTGGAAGAACCGAGTTTAAACAGAGTAGTTCGCTCAGCCTATACATTGCTAAATTTATCCACTTATTTTACTGCTGGAGTAAAAGAAGTGAGAGCATGGACGATTCCAGTAAATGCTACGGCAGCACAAGCAGCAGGTGTTATTCATACAGATTTTGAAAAAGGCTTTATTCGAGCAGAAGTGATCTCATATCAAGACTATATTGATAATAAAGGCGAACAGGGAGCAAAAGACTCTGGAAAATGGCGCCTAGAAGGAAAAGAATACAATGTTCGAGACGGTGATGTCGTGCATTTTAGATTTAATGTTTGACAATAGAATGGGTAAAATATAGAATTCTCGCCCTTTACAAGCCTTGTTGTAAAGGTCTTTCAAAAAAATGGCGATATAGCTCAGTCCGGTTAGAGCGCGGGATTCATAACCCCGAGGTCCCAGGTTCGATCCCCGGTATCGCCACCATAAATCAATAGGGCAGGGTGGTGTGTTTTTTAGCTTTGTGACCTTATCAGGTGTAAAACGATTTTGCAACGATTCCATAAGGTGTCGCAATGTATGACCTGACCTTTTTGCTACTCTTGAATCTTACCCAAACAGTGACTTCATCAAAGGAAGCACCTCCGCATTAAAAAACACCTTATTTTTCTGGAAGTGATAGCTGATTTCAGTATATAATTCACAAGTTTTGCAACACACTTTGATCTATATCTGTAGATTTAGATAGATTCAATCTCACTGGAAAAAGAAGTATGCTGAGTAAGCTGACTAAACTATTTGTTGGAAGTCGTAACGACAGGAACGTAAAGAAAAAGCAGGCATTAGTCAAAAAAATTAATGCTTTTGCCACAAATTACGAGAAATTGTCCGATGAACAATTAAAAGCAAAAACCCAAGAATTTCGTGATCGTCTTGCCCAAGGCACAAAGTTAAATGATTTAATTCCAGAAGCTTTTTCAGTAGTCAGAGAAGCATCCGTCCGCGTTTTTAAAATGCGTCATTTTGATGTACAGATGATTGGCGGGATGATTCTAAACGACGGTAAAATCGCTGAAATGAAAACAGGTGAAGGTAAGACACTTATGGCAACATTGGCTGCTTATCTAAATTCTTTGCCGGCTAAAGGCGTGCATGTTGTTACGGTGAATGATTATTTGGCCGCACGTGATGCAGAGTGGATGGGGCAACTGTATTCATTTTTAGGATTGACTACCGGTGTGATAACCAGTGAAATGGAGTTTGAAGGACGTAAAGCGGCTTACGCTGCAGATATTACCTATGGCACTAATAATGAATTCGGTTTTGATTATTTGCGCGATAATATGGCGTTTAATCTACAGCAAAAAGTTCAGCGTGAACTCAGATTTGCTATCGTGGATGAAGTAGACTCCATTCTGATTGATGAAGCTAGAACCCCCCTTATTATTTCTGGACCAACCGAAGAAGGCACAGAGATTTATCTCAAAACCAATAAGCTGGTACCTTTCTTAACTGCTCAAGAAATTGTTGAGAATAAAGAAGAACAAGAAATGATGCCAGGTGATTATCTGGTTGATGAAAAAAGCAAACAAATCCATTTGACCGAAACAGGACATGAGCGAATAGAATACTTAATGGTTGAACATGGCATGATGGATGCTAGTGCAACTTTATATGATGCCGCTAATATTCGTTTAATGCATTATTTTCAAGCCTGTTTACGTGCCCATGTATTGTTCCAAAAAGATGTGGATTATGTGGTCAGAAATGACGAAGTCATCATTGTTGATGAATTTACTGGCAGAATGATGACGGGCAGACGCTGGTCTGATGGCTTGCATCAAGCAGTCGAAGCAAAAGAAGGGGTGACAGTACAGAACGAAAACCAGACCCTGGCATCAATTACTTTCCAGAACTATTTTCGCTTGTATGAAAAACTATCAGGTATGACCGGTACGGCAGATACCGAATCTTTCGAGCTGAATAACATTTATGGATTGGAAGTGGTGGTTATTCCAACACATAAAGACATGATTCGTGATGATAAAGGTGATCTGGTCTATTTATCCAAAAAAGAAAAATACTTAGCTGTTGTTGAAGGCATTAAAGAGTGTGTTAAAAATCAACAGCCAGTTTTAGTAGGTACTACATCCATTGAAAACTCAGAAATTATTGCTCAGTATTTAAGCAAAAGTGGTATCAAGCATGAGGTATTAAATGCTAAACAACATGAACGTGAAGCCCATATTATTGAAAATGCGGGTATGCCAGGTGCAGTTACCATAGCAACTAATATGGCGGGACGAGGGACAGATATTGTTTTAGGCGGTAATTTAGATGCTGAAATTAAAGCATTAGCTGAAGGGGCAACAGTAGCAGAAAAAGATAAAGTCACAGAGCAATGGCAAGAAAGACACGAACAAGTGATACAAAGCGGTGGATTGCATGTGATTGGTTCAGAAAGACACGAATCACGACGTATTGATAATCAGTTAAGAGGTCGTTCGGGCCGTCAGGGTGATCCTGGTTCAACACGTTTCTATCTGTCATTGGAAGATGACTTAATGCGTATTTTTGCTTCAGAGCGTGTGGCGCGATTAATGAAATCGTTGGGTATGGAAGATGGTGAGGCGATTGAGCACCAATGGGTGACGCGCGCTATTGAAAATGCACAAACCAAAGTTGAAGGAAGAAACTTTGATATGCGTAAAGAAATTCTAGCTTACGATGATGTCGCAAATGATCAACGTAAAGTGATTTATGAGCATAGAAATGAATTGATGGCCGCTGAAGATATCACCGATATGATCAGTGAATTACGTCACGATGTTTTAAACGATGTGATTACCAAATATATTCCTGCTAAAACCATGGAAGAGCAATGGGATATTCAAGGGCTTGAAGATCATTTATCGGCTGAATATTTACTGGATTTACCTTTGCAAGATATGCTGGATAAAGATCGTTCTTTCCAAGAGAGTGGCTTGCGTAAAACAGTGGTGGAGGCTTTAGAGCAATCGACTAAAGAAAGAGAGATTTTATCTACAGATGAAGTAATGCGCCATTTTGAGAAATCAATTATGTTGCAAGTGCTTGATAATAGCTGGAAAGAACATTTAGCTGCTATGGATGCATTGCGTCAAGGTATTCATTTTAGAGGTTATGCACAAAAAGATCCTAAGCAAGAATATAAACGCGAGTCTTTTGATATGTTTTCCAATTTATTGGATCACATTAAATATGAGGTCATTGGTATTTTAGCCAAGGTTCAGGTCGCTCAAGAAAAAGATGTTGAAGCGATTAATGAACAAATGCAAACCCCTCATGAAATGCATTATGATCATGCGGAAGCGAATCCTGCATTACAACAGCCTGATAAACCTGCTCCTGCTCCAGTGCAGATGGCTAATAAAGCCGAAGCAACAGACCAGCCTTTTGTTAGAGAGGGTAAAAAAATAGGTCGTAATGATCCATGTCCTTGTGGTTCAAAGAAAAAATATAAACAGTGTCATGGCAAACTTAGCTAAGAATCTGTTCTAAGGTTTTTTGCATTTCTAAATCAAAACATACTAACAAGGCACGTGTCTCCAAGTATTGGAATCATAGTCACCTTGTTGTCTTATTTTATTTTTCTCAAGTCTAAGGCACGGAGTCTACAGGTGTAAATGCACACTTTCAACACGGCTATTGGACAAAATAGAGGGTAAGCTGCGCGTAGTTACAATAATTTTTAATAACATTAAGGGTAAATAATATGCCAACTAGAATTTTTGAAAAAAGTAAACCTAAAAAAGATATTACTGTTCTGCCTGAATTGGGTATGGACAAAAAAGCTTTTATTGCTGATTTTAAAAAATACTACAGTCATCGCTTGGGGCGTGATTCTGAATGCAGATCCCCTCATTATGCTTACGAAGCACTATCTTTAGCGGTCAGTGACCGCTTGATTGAACGCTGGAAAAAAACCCATGCTAGCTATAAAGCAAAAAATTGTAAGAAGTCTTATTATCTTTCCATGGAGTTTTTAATGGGAAGAGCATTAACTAATGCCATGTTAAATTTAGGTGTGACTAATGCAGTAGAAAAAGCACTCTATGATTTAGGTTTGGAAGTAGAAGAGTTGATTGATAGCGAGCCTGATGCGGGTTTGGGTAATGGTGGCTTGGGTCGCTTAGCGGCATGTTTTATTGACAGTTGTGCGACATTGCAATTACCCGTTACAGGTTATGGTTTACGCTATGAATATGGCATGTTTAGTCAGGCGATAAAAAATGGCGAGCAAATTGAAAACCCAGATCACTGGCTACGCAATGGAAATGTCTGGGAGATAGAGCGCCCAGAAGATACGGTACGGATAAAATTTGCAGGGCATGTAGAAAGATATACTGATGATAAAGGGAAAGAACATATCAATTGGATCAATACCAATGACATCTTGGCTGTGCCTTATGATACGCCGATTCCTGGTTATCAAAATGGCACGGTAAACACCTTGCGTTTATGGAAATCAGAAGCGACAAAAGAATTCAATTTACAAGAGTTCAATGCTGGTGCTTATGCAGAATCAGTCGCAGAGAAAAATACTGCCGAAAATATCACCATGGTGTTGTATCCTAATGATGCAAACGAAAACGGTAAAGTTTTACGTTTGAAACAACAATACCTACTGGCTTCAGCCAGTTTGCAAGATGTTGTGGCTGGCTGGGTACGTGCAAATGGGTCAGACTTTACACATTTTGCAGAAAAAAACTGTTTTCAGTTGAATGATACTCACCCGAGTATTTCAGTGGCTGAACTAATGCGTCTTTTGATGGATGAGCAGGGTTTAGATTGGGATAAAGCCTGGAGCATTACAGGAAATACCATGGCTTATACTAATCACACTTTATTGCCAGAAGCATTGGAAAAATGGTCTGTCGACTTGATGCAATATTTATTACCAAGAGTGATGGAAATTATTTTTGAAATAAATGCGCGGTTTATGGCGGAAGTCTCAAAAAAATGGCCAGGTGAAATAGCCTATCTAAGCAAAATGTCCATTATTGAAGAAGGTGGTGACAAGCAAGTACGCATGGCTTATTTAGCTATCGTTGGCAGTTTTTCAGTCAATGGTGTAGCGGCCTTGCATTCACAATTATTGAAAGATGGTTTGTTTAATGATTTTTATCAATTATGGCCTGAAAAGTTTAATAATAAAACCAATGGTGTTACCCCGAGACGTTGGTTAGCTGCTTGTAATCCAGGTTTATCAGAATTGATCACTAAAACTATTGGTAATGCGTGGATTACAGATTTATCGCAATTAGAAAAACTAAAACCCCATGCAGAGAAAGCAGCCTTTAGGAAAAAATGGTTTAAATTGCAACAAGCTAGCAAACAAGAGTTGATTGAATATCAAAATAAAGAGCTGGGTTATGACATGGGTTTGAGCGTCAATGCTTTATTTGATGTACAGGTTAAACGCATTCATGAATACAAACGTCAAATACTTAATGTATTGCATATTATTCATTTATATAATCAAATCAAACAAGGTAAGACAAAAAACTGGACGACTCGCTATATATTAATTGGTGGTAAAGCGGCACCAGGTTATGCGATGGCCAAGAAAACCATCAAGCTGGTTAATAATGTAGCCAATATTATTAACAATGATCCAGATGTCGGCGATAAATTGAAAGTATTATTCTTTCCTAATTATCGTGTCTCTGCGATGGAAAAGATTTGTACGGCAGCAGATTTATCAGAACAAATTTCTACTGCGGGTAAGGAAGCATCGGGTACAGGGAATATGAAGTTCATGATGAATGGTGCGGTAACGATTGGTACGCTGGATGGTGCTAATGTTGAAATTCGTGAAGAAGTGGGTGATGACAATTTTTTCTTGTTTGGTCTGGAAGAAACAGAAGTTGAACAATTAAGATCTCATTACAACCCTAGTGCTATGATTGAAGCCGATGATGATTTAAAAGCGGTGATGAATTTACTGGAATCAGGTTATTTTAATCAACTGGAGCAAGGTGTTTTTGACGATATTATTGCTTCATTAAAAAACCCTAATGACCTGTGGATGACTATTGCTGATTTCCGTAGTTTTATTGATGCACAACAACGTGTGAGTATAGCTTATCAGGATAAAGAACAATGGACTAAGATGAGTATTTTAAATACAGCATCAAGTGGTAAGTTTTCTACCGATAGGACGATTGCTCAATATGCGGATGAAATCTGGGGTTTAACAGCTGTAGAGCCAGCCAAGTAATATAATGTGGCTGCCTATATTAGTCGGGAATTTCGGCTAATATAGGCAAAAAAAGCCTGCTTTTTTCAGCAAAGGACTTACCATCCAAGATCTGCTTTTGCACATTTTAATATGACGTTTTTAACATAGCATTGATATTGATCACTTTCTTTAGCACTATTCTCACAAGGTTCACAGATAACTTTACCCTTATCTTTAACTTTTGCTAAACTCCAGCCATAAGCAATTTGCTGACATAATGCTTTAGTGTGTTTTTTAAATCGGTAGCCAGAGGCTGCTTGTTTAAACGCTGCCTGTTTACTTTTACAGCCTGGTGTAGGTCTTAAATTTCCAGCAATGATTCTGTAGTCAAAGCCACCTTGATTAATTGCCAAAGATTGCTGTGAAAATAAATACAATAGAGAAAGTAAAAAAAGTGGCTGTGCTTTCATGATGTTTACTGTATTCCGTATTATAGGTTGAATGGATGTCTTAGTTTTGTCCAGTCACAGTATTCGGCAATAGCATCAACTGGAATAACAAAGTTAAAAAACAGCACTGCCATCAATTGCATTCCTTGGTATCAGATGTAGTACCATTTGTAGAAATATTCTGGGTATTATTCGTTTAGAACAGTCCTGTGATTTTTCCATCATCAGTAATATCAATACGTTCCGCTGCAGGTGCTTTTGGCAGACCAGGCATGGTCATCATATTTCCTGCGATAACAACAATAAATCCTGCACCATTAGCAAGTCTGACTTCACTGATTTCAACAGTATGCCCTGAAGGTGCGCCTTTTACTGTTGGATCGGTAGAAAAAGACATTTGGGTTTTAGCAATGCAGACAGGGAATTTTCCATAATCTTTCTGTAATGCTTCAATTTCACTGCGTATTTTTGGACTGGCTGTTATATTTTTTGCACCATAGAGTTTAGTAGAAATGGCTTCGATTTTTTCCCACAAAGGCATATCTTCATCATAAACAAAAGTAAATCCAGGTTCACGGTTATCAACGATGTTGATAACCTCTTCGGCCAATGCTTGTGCTCCTGCACCACCTTCAGCCCAATGCTTAGATACTACACATTTTGCACCGAGTGTTTCACTTTTTTTTTGCAATAATGCAATTTCGGCATCGCTATCAAAAGTAAAGTGATTAATACAGACCACACAGGGCAGACCATAGTTATTGGTGATATTGTGTAAATGACGTTGTAGATTAACAAAGCCTTGTTCTAATGCATCAAGGTTTTCGCTATTCAAATCATCTGTTGCCACCCCGCCATGGAATTTTAAAGCACGGACAGTGACAACCAACACAACAGCAGAGGGCTTTAAATCAACCACTCGACATTTTATGTCTATGAACTTTTCTGCCCCTAAATCAGCTCCGAAACCTGCTTCTGTAATGACATAATCAGCTAGTTTTAATGCGGTTTTAGTGGCTATTACGGTATTGCAACCGTGCGCTATATTAGCAAAAGGCCCACCATGAACAATGGCAATATTGTTTTCTAGTGTTTGTACTAAATTGGGTTTGATAGCATCTTTTAATAATGTTGCCATAGCACCTTGGGCATTCAAGTCTCTGGCATAAACGGGCGTAGAATTATCTGTTTTATAGGCCACAACAATACGTCCTAAACGTGCTTTTAAATCGGCACGGCTGGTTGCCAGACATAAAATGGCCATGATTTCTGAAACAACAACAATGTCATAACCATCTGCACGTAAATAACCATTAGCAGGGCCGCCTTGTCCTACGGTTATATTGCGTAAAGCACGGTCGTTCATATCAACTACGCGTTTCCATTTGATGCGCCGTGAGTCTATTTCTAAAGCATTACCGTGGGTGATATGGTTATCTATCATGGCAGAAAGCAGATTATGAGCCACACCTATAGCGTGAAAGTCTCCAGTGAAGTGCAGATTAATATCTTCCATCGGTACCACTTGAGAATAACCTCCACCCGCTGCTCCGCCTTTCATGCCGAAGCACGGCCCTAGTGAAGGTTCACGCAAACATATCATGGTTTTTTTACCTAGGCGGTTCATGGCATCACCTAAACCTACTGTGGCAGTGGTTTTCCCTTCACCAGCAGGTGTGGGACTAATGGCAGTAACCAGAATTAGCCTGCCGTCTTTTATTTCAGCCAGACTATCAATGTATTGCAGCGATATTTTAGCTTTGTAATGACCATAGGGTTCCATATACTCAGCAGGAATGTTGAACTTTTCTTCGACCAGATCAATAATGGGTTTCATTTCTGCTTGTTGGGCAATTTCAATATCAGACATTAAAGTCTCCAGTAAAACGCAGGTAAAAAAAGAAAAGTTGGGCTTATTTAGTTTAAGTCTATTTTTGTTTATCTCTTGAAGTTGCTCTAAAGCCCTCTCCAAAGAGGGTTTTAGAGTAAGATAATTTAGCCACCATAAACAGGAAAACGTGAACATAGTAAACTGACTTTATCACGAACCGCTGTTATCACATCGTCATCATCTATATTTTCCATTATATCGCACATCAAGTTAGCGATTTCAGCCACTTGTGCTTCTTTAAAGCCACGTGAAGTAGGTGCTGGTGTACCAACACGAATACCACTGGTGACAAAAGGTGACTCAGGGTCATTAGGTACTGCATTCTTATTTACGGTGATATGGGCTTTGCCTAATGCAGCATCAGCTGCTTTACCAGTGATACCTTTAGGAATTAAAGAAACTAACATCAGATGGTTATCAGTACCACCAGAAACCACATCAAAGCCACGATCGATAAATACTTCAGCCATCGCTTTAGCATTATTTACCACTTGTTGCTGGTATTGAGCAAATTCTGGCAACATGGCTTCTTTAAAAGCAACCGCTTTTGCTGCGATGACATGCATTAAAGGGCCGCCTTGAATGCCAGGGAAAATATTAGAATTCAGTTTTTTCTCTAAATCAGGATTACTTTTACAAATGATAAAACCGCCGCGAGGACCACGTAAAGATTTGTGCGTAGTACTGGTGACTACATCTGCAATAGGAACTGGATTAGGATGAATTCCGGTGGCGACTAAACCTGCAATATGTGCCATATCGACAAATAAATAAGCGCCAATTTTATCAGCAATATTTCTAAAGCGTTGCCAATCCCAAATACGAGAGTAGGCAGAAAAACCAGCAACAATCATTTTAGGTTTGTGTTCCAGTGCTAATGCTTCCACTTGATCATAATCGATTTCTCCGGTTTCTGGATGTAAGCCATACTGAATTGAATTGTAAATTTTTCCAGAAAAATTAGGTCGGGCACCATGGGTTAAATGTCCACCATCGGCAAGACTCAAACCCAAGATAGTATCGCCTGGTTGAACCAAAGCCATATAAACTGCCATATTGGCTTGTGAGCCAGAATGAGGTTGTACATTAGCGTAATCTGCACTGTAGAGTTCTTTAAGACGATCAATGGCTAACTGTTCTACTTTATCAACAAATTCACAGCCACCATAATAGCGTTTACCAGGATAGCCTTCGGCATATTTATTGGTTAATTGAGAGCCTTGGGCTTCCATAACACGAGGGCTGGTATAATTTTCTGATGCAATTAGCTCAATATGGTCTTCTTGACGTTGACGTTCTTCTTCCATAGCTTGAAATAATTCATTATCAAAACCAGCGATGGTCATGGATTTTTTAAACATAGGGTCTCCTAAAAAAATATTATGGTTGGATTAGTAGTATTTAAAAGTCAGCAATTTCACCATTGCTACACTTGCCTGAAAAAATACTAACGCATCTTTTCGCAAAGATTTAATTGATCTGGACATGGAATAACGGGATTAGACCATTGCTTTGGCTAATTGAAAAATATGTTCAGCATCAAATACCTGTTTAGTGTCTTCGAATAATTTTTCTATGCATGCTCTGTGTAAAGATAATTTAAAAGAACCAAACCCTAATGCTCCCCATACTTTTTTGCCATGACGATCCATGCCTTTATCAAACATTTGTGTTCCGCCAAGACCAAGTGGCGGTATAGCATTCGCATCGGCAAGAACCTCTAGGTTTATATTATTTTGCCAATGTTCAGGTTTAAGTAGTTCAATCCCTGCTGCACCAGCTGCCAGCACAATATTAGCTTCTTTAATAGCATCTCCACGGGCATCACAATCACTGGCAGCTATCGCTGTTAGCTCTACATCAAAACGGTTATTCATGGCGTTACAGGCAACTTCTGCACTTGTTAGCTGACGAGAAGTGATGGACACATCTGCACCCTCCAATGCAAATAATGCCGCTGCTCGCTGGCCTACTGGTCCAGTACCTCCAAGGACTACAATTTTTTTCCCCGCTAAGGAGGTGCTAGTCGCAATTTTTGCTACGGCTGCTGATGAGGTGGTATTACAGCCATTACTATCCAGCATGATAGATACCTGAAAACCTGGAAAAAAGTGTTTCTGTACTGCCTGAAATAAAGCGTGTCCTTGATCAATATTGCTACCACCGACAAAAATAGCTGTATTTTTCTTAAATTTGGGTGCGCGAGTAAAAATGGTGCCTTCCACTAAAGCAGAGATGTTGTCAGGTGTTAATCCTCCATGGGGAATGACATGATCTGCACCACCATCATAAGCGACTACAGTATCGAATGATGAAGGATGAGAGTCGGTATCAAGCTGGAATAACAATTTTTTCATTGATGTGCCTTTTATCAACCGTTTGTAAGCCAGAATAGCAGTTTCGATAGCTATAAAACGATTGATCGATAGATAGTATTGATGGATTAATATTTTGCCTATTATACCTTAATATTTGACAATGCTTTGCTTATCCAAATAGAATTAATAGGATCAGTTTTGGGGCATAAGTTTTGTCTTGTGTCTACTTTAGGGCTGAATATTTAATAACTTCCCGATTTTGGCTTGTCTTCCAACGAAACTAGAATTCTACGCCAAAGTTGCGGAAGTTATTAAACCCTCAGTCCTTGCCATTATTATTGCTATTTTTAAGGAAAACTAATGAAAACACCTATAGATATCGCTGTTACAGGTGCAGCAGGTCAGATAAGTTATTCTTTACTTTTCCGCTTGGCAGAGGGTGAGTTATTAGGGTCGGATCAACCCGTTGTTCTGCATTTGTTGGAAGTTACACCAGCTTTGGATGCTTTGAAAGGTGTGGTGATGGAACTAAATGATTGTGCTTACCCTCTGTTACATAAGGTATTAGTGACAGATGACCCTAAAGAAGCCTTTAAAAATGTCGATTATGCTTTTTTAGTGGGTGCAAGACCTCGTGGTCCAGGTATGGAGCGTAAAGATTTATTGTTATGTAATGCTGAGATATTTTTAGTTCAAGGTAAAGCCTTGAACGAAGTAGCTCATCGCGATGTAAAAGTTTTAGTGACTGGTAACCCCGCCAACACAAATGCTTTGATTGCTATGAATAATGCGCCTGATTTAAGTTCTTCTTGTTTCTCGGCGATGACACGACTGGATCACAATCGTTCCATTACACAGTTGGCAGAGAAGGCAGGAGTTGCTATTAGTGATGTCAAAAATATCATTGTCTGGGGTAATCATTCTTCCACACAATACCCTGACTTAAATCATGCAAAAGTAAAAGGGCAAGATGCATTGTCATTGGTTGGAAACGATTGGTTTGTTAATGATTTTATACCCACTGTACAGCAACGTGGGGGAGCGATTATCAAAGCGCGTGGGCAATCCAGTGCTGCATCTGCTGCTAATGCAGCTTTAGTACATATGAAAACATGGATTAATGGTACAGATGAAGGCGACTGGGTCAGTATGGGAGTGTGTTCTGATGGTAGTTACGGCATTGAAAAAGGTTTGATTTATTCCTTTCCCATGACTATCTCTGATGGTCTTGCCAGTATTGTGCAAGGTCTGGAAATTAATGAATTTAGTAAAGAAAAGATGCGAATTTCCGAACAGGAGTTAAAAGAAGAAAGAGATGCTATTAAGCATTTGTTCTAATGTTGGCAGGAGTAAAACGAAAAAAAAGCATTCTGTAATACAGCAAAATGCCTTTTTGTACTTAAGCAACTGGCAACAAATAACCCACCCGTCTTATTGCTCTTTTTATCCATCTTAGGCGTTGCAACTTATACCATTTATTTTTGAAAAGGGTACTAGCTCACATAGTCTGCTATGCCCCCTTCGTTGCGCCTTAAATGATTTATTTCGCAGTTGAGCGATAATATTCAATCGCTGCTGCTACGCCGCTCCCTGCTGTAATATCAATGCCATTATCTAATAAAGCCATTTCAACACCAGCAATTGCACCCAGCATTGATACATCGTTCATATCACCAATATGTCCAATACGAAACACTTTACCCATTACTTCAGCTAAGCCACCACCTAAAGAAATATTGTATTTACTAAATGCAGTAGCAATAACATCACGTGCATCTTTATCTTCTGGTACCACAATGGCAGATACAGTATCTGATTCAAAACCTGGTTGAGCGCAGAGTTTTAATCCCCATGCGGTAATAGCTCGACGCGTACCTTCTGCTAAACGAAAATGGCGAGCATAAACATTTTCCATGCCTTCTGCAAGTAACAGGTCAATTGATTTACGCAAACCGTGTAACATAGGTGTAGATGGTGTGTAAGGCGTATAACCGTCTTTGTTTTGTGCCATTTGGTCTTTAAGGTCCAGAAAGCAACGTGGAAAAGTGGCTGTTTCAGTGCATTTTAGTGCTTTTTGACTAAAGGCAAGGATGGCTGCACCTGCGGGCAACATAAAGCCTTTTTGTGAGCCACTAATAGCCCCGTCAACACCCCAGTCATCCATGCGAAATTCAATACTGGCAATAGCACTCACGCCATCAACATATAAAAGGGCAGGGTGGTTAGCAGCATCCATGGCTTTACGAACACCAGCAATGTCACTGGTTACGCCGGTTGCTGTTTCGTTATAAGTGGCTAGAACCGCTTTAATTTCATGCGCTGTATCTTCTTTTAAACGGGTTTCCATTGCATCAAGAGGAATGCCTTTACCCCATTCAATTTCATCTATTTCAACATCAAAACCTAAGCGTTGAGCCATGCTCATCCATAAATGACTAAATTGTCCAAAACGATAGATTAATACTTTGTCACCTAGGTTAAGCGTATTAGTTAAAGCAATTTCCCAACCTGCGGTACCAGTTGCAGGAAAAACAAAGGTTTGACCTGTTTCTGTTTTGAATATTTTCTTTAAATCTTCAAGAATAGGTTTAAACAGTTTAGGAAAAGAAGGGGCTCTATGGTCTTCCATAGGCACATGCATGGCACTTAAAATTTCGTGTGGCGTGTTAGTGGGACCTGGAATGAATAAGTGATTGCGACCTGCCATTGTATACCTCGTATGTGTTGAAATATGATTAAATAACATTATATGATGGCAGAAAAGAGTAGGGTATTCAAGTTTGGGTTTTTAACTTTTTCAGTGTTATTTGACAAAATCATACTGCAATATCTTAACGATAGTTTTATACTCAAAGCTACTTTTGCGAGCTGAAACCTAGTAGTCCTTCAGTGTTTTATAACGGAAAACTGGGTTCATTGGCACCAGCTACTGTGCCTGCAACCAATACTGCAATTAGTATTACTGCAAAACATCTCAACCAGCCATATCAACTTTTTATTTTTTGTATTAGGCATAGAGCGTTTAGATAATCAAACCCTTTGCCTAGGTGATGCTCAATAATATTTGGCATTTAACAGCTTGAATAATTGACATACACTCATATTCTGATTAAAGTTTCTTCTGCAAAAAATAATTATAAAAATTTCTTTTTTAAACTCGGAGTACATAACATGGCAACACCATTAATCCAGATGGCAATCGACGCATTAGATTTCGATGCCTCAGTCGCATTAGCAGAAGAAGTAGCCCCTTATGTTGATATTTTTGAAATTGGCACCCCATGTATTAAACAC
>QPIN01000054.1 GCA_003666385.1 Methylococcales symbiont of Hymedesmia sp. n. MRB-2018 | reverse complement strand
AAGTATTGATGAAAGCATTGCGTTTGAACTGCAAAACAACGCGCTCATCAGATAGATTCTCAAGCTGTTTAAGAATAAGCAAGCCCACCATCAGCCTAATGGGTTTTGAGGGTCTGCCATTGTCTTTACAATAATACTTCTCAAAAGCATTATCAAAGACTGACCAGTTAATAGTGTTGGCTAGTTGTATTAAAGGGTCTTTAGTGTCTAATTGGGAAAATAGTTCTGAATGAAAGAGGTTTAATTGCCTTGTATTTGGGGTTGATTTTGTTAGCATATTTTTTAAGCAAAACGACCAAGAAATAACTGTTATTTTACCAAATACTGGTTGATTTGTCTATGGGTTTTGTTGGGTTTATTATTATAAATCAAATGGTTGAGTGGTTTTTAAGGGTTGACTAGTTAGTCAACCCTTAAAAACCCAAACCAAAAACCACCCCATCAGCTTAAAACAGCTAAATTTTATTTAATTTTAAGCTTTTACATGCCACAACAAAAAACCAATAATTTTTTATAAAAAAATAGCGTATTTTTTGCAAAAACAAAAAAATATCGGCTATTGCCAACCACTTTTTCAAATTCCAGGCACAGGCAGACATTAATACATTAATCTCATCGCCTATTTGCCCTTTAAGCAGGTTTCTGGATAATCTAAAGTCTGCTTTAAGATGACCAATGATAGGCTCGATGGCTGCTCGTCTTTTACACAGTTTGCGCTTTTTGTCACGCTGGTAACGATTATCTTTTTTAAGCGCTTTTTTGGGTAATATGATTTCTGCACCTAACACTTCTTTAGCACCAACGTAGCCTCTATCACATACTGCTTGCCTGATAGGCTTTTGCCTGTCTCGATTGCTATTTCCATGAGCAATGGCAGACTCTAGGGTTTTTGAATCATGAATGTTTTTGTCATGACTTACCACCCCAACAATAATGTTGCTATCTTTGGTAGAGACAATAGATACTTTGTTGCCGTATTCATATTGCTTATGATCCTTGCCTTTGGCAATGACATAAACATTTGGCTCATGCAGTGAATAGATTTTGTTTTTGTCCTTTGGTTTTTGAGCGAGAACTTGTTGATAAAATAAAAAGTCTTTTTGGTAAGTCTCAAACAATAAATGTGCAGGCAGTTTGCGCTGTAATTCTCTGATGAGCTTATTGGCAATCGTCCTAAGCCTTGTTAGTGCTTTTTTGGCTTTAGCACGCTTTTTAACATGGCGGAAGTGTCTGATTGCTAAGCGGCAGTTTTTAACCTCTTTGACATAGGTTCTACGCTGTTTGATTGCGTGATACTTTGCTAGTTTATTAAGTCGATTGATGATTTTAATAGCAAGTTTGGCATCGGTCGGATAGGTGATGTTTTTCTCTTGCACCGTGGTGTCAATTAGCACAGTTGACTCTTGTGCAGTCTTGCCATGTAGGGCGACACTCATTTTAAAAATAAGATTAAAACCTTCAATACCAATGCGTTTTCTAAAATGTACCAACTCGGTTGCATTACAAGGTACATCTGGTATGTAGTTGGGATAGCCACACTATTTTCAGTACCCCCTTGAGGGGTAGAAGTATTGATAATAAGCATTGCGTTTGAACTGCAAAACAACGCGCTCATCAGATAGATCCTCAAGTTGTTTAAGAATAAGCAAGCCCACCATCAGCCTAATGGGTTTTGAGGGTCTGCCATTGTCTTTACAATAATATTTCTCAAAAGCATTATCAAAGACTGACCAGTTAATAGTGTTGGCTAGTTGTATTAAAGGGTCTTTAGTGTCTAATTGGGAAAATAGTTCTGAATGAAAGAGGTTTAATTGCCTTGTATTTGGGGTTGATTTTGTTAGCATGTTTTTATCAGCAAAACGACCAAGAAATAAGGGTTATTTTACCAAATACTGGTTGTTTTGTCTATGGTTTTTGTTGGGTTTATTATTATAAATCAAATTGTTAAGTGGTTTTTAAGGGTTGACTAGTTACCACTTTAGAATTAATTCGAATAGCGGAGTTTATTCTTTCAGACTATGGATAGCCAACCCACAGAAGACAGAACAGCAATAGCATTTGTTGCCATAATGGTCTACAATAGCCGATCACACGCATTTTGATTGATAGCTTAAAAATAGATATTCCACGCAGACACATCTATGGCTGAGAACGAAAAAAATGACACTTTAAACGGTCTGGTGAATTTAATTGTTAGTTGCATTTTCGACACCCATCATCATGTTGTAGTCCCACTTATGTTTTGTTAGACAATTATTTAAATATGGCACTTAACAATAAAGCAATTTTTACTAAATTTTGGATTCTTGTCTAATACCCCCTTATCTGTGATTTCTATATCCATATTCATAATATTTAACCCTTTTTTTATTACATACATACCAATACCATTTCCAGCAAGAGTGTCTGTATTCCCCCCAGATACTCCCATCTCAAAAATATTATCTTCTTTTTTTATTTTAAGGCTGTGCATATCAATTACTAAACAATTATTGTTATTAGAATAAACAAAATGTACTTCGTCATTAGGTTTTGAATATTTAACACCATTATCAAAAAAATGATGCATAACTAAACTAAAAATTTTATAATCTACCATGATTTTTAAATCACCATCTATTCTGTCAAAATTAACCTTAATTTCTTTATCTTTGAAGCCATCTTGAAAAGGCGAATATATATTCAATAACATAGTTTTTAAAGGATGACTCGTTAAAACTACCGCAGTTTTGTTTTCAAGAACTTGCAAACTTTTTAAATGAGTATCTATTTCTTCTATTCTTTTATTTAAATCACAAATTATTTTAGATGCCAATAGAGCATCTTCTTCAATTTTATTTTTTACGCTATTCGTTGCTTCTTGATAATTTCCTCTCTGGCTTTGACGGTTACCCACCAATGGTTCTATTTGTTGAGACATTTTTGCTTGGATAGTTGCAATTGTGTGAGTGTTAGATAAGGTTATTATTTCATAGTGCTTATGAATGCCAATAAACAATTCTGAAAAAAAGTTAAAAGTTTTGTTTATTATTTTTGTACTGTTGTAGTTGTCCTTGTCATCTGTAACCAACCATAAACCCACATCGTTTTTATTTTTTTTAAATAAACTTCTTATGCCATCTTTCTTTGAGTTTTTATTTTTTTTAAATGTTTCTCTATGTTCTGGCGATATATTACTAAAAATAACATCCTCATTTTTATCAATTATTTCTATACTTGTCATCTTAAGTTTATTACAAATATTTGTTTATCATATCAATAAAGTCTTGTGTAGAAGCATTCTTAGCGATACTGTCGTCTCCAGCCTTTGTATCATGCGAAAGACTAAATCCACTATGTGCAGAGAATAATATTATTGTTTTTTTCTTTTTATATTTAGCCTTTAATGCTTTTATTAGGTCTATGCCTTGTTGTTTACCAAATTTTTTACCAACACCTTTAAAGTCAACAAAAATTATTTTTGCTTTTTTAATTTTTTCTCCCTCCAGGTCTTCTACATCCTCTAATGTGTCAATAGTGTATTTATTTTTCCTTAAGGTGTTTACTATTTCAAAGTCTTTTATTTCATCGTCTATAAATAAAATATTTTTTGGTTTATTTTTATGCCATTTATAAGTTCCATAAATAGCTCCAAATATAGTAATAATTCCAGCGATAATACCAATTCCTTCATTCATAATATACTTCTATTGTCTAACGCCTAGAATAATGGGAGGAGAATCAGACTGCTTTTTCATAAATTATTCTCATTTTTTGTAATAAAAATGGCTGTATTATCATAAAAAGTAGCCCTGTATCATCCACAACCGTGTAATAAAAACATTTTTTAAAAAAATGTGAGAATAACTAACAAACACATTCAATTTTTTCATATTACTTCCTTTGCTCAAACTTTTCATTTCAAATTATAATTTGCACATAATGCCTAAACCAGCGAGCAGTATAAAGCATCACGTTTTTTTGTTATGTGTCTTTTTTCGAATACAAACGAAAAGTAAAAATAATTTTTAGGCATATTCTTTACTGTGTTGGAATATGTCTAGCTGTCTGTTTTCAAAATCTACCACATTTATGTTCTCCTCAGTCTCTTTCTCAATTAAAATACCTAAAGAGTTTGCAATATGCCACATCATAACAGGTGGAACAGCATTCCCTATTGCTCTGTATTGCCTATTTTCTGAAACAGAATCTATCACAAAATTAGTTGGAAATGATTGAATATTTGCAGCCTCTCTTGGTGTGAGTCGTCGATAACGCTCTTTAATTTTTAAAACTGGATCAGTACTATTTAAACTTACCTTAGAGAGATGCGAGCTAATGGTATTACATGGTTGCTCCAAGTCTTGACTTCTTCCTTTATTCATTTTTTCTTTTACTCTCAACATTCCGTCAACAGCTTTTTGACTAAAAAACCATTTCTCATTTTCATGTGCAGAAAAGTCAATAACAGATTTTAGTTTAACCTTAGAATCATTTAAAGTAGTCGGAACAGGAAAACTAAAATTAAAATAGTCTTCATGAAATTTAAACCCAACTATAAATACTCTCTGCCTTTTTTGTGGTATTCCATACTCAGAAGTATCAAAAAGTTTGAATTTAACATGATACCCAGCCTTCTCAAACTCACTTATTATCAAAGAAAAAGCCTTTCCCTTATTTGCAGACAATAACCCTTTTACATTCTCAGCAATAAAAAACCTAGGCTTATGCTCTTTTAATACTTTAACCATTTCAAAAAAAAGCATCCCTCGGTCATCTTTATATCCTAATCTAGGTGGGTTTTGAGCACTAATTGAAAATGATTGACAAGGGAAGCCTCCAAGCAATACATCATGTTCTGGAATAGTTTCCAGATTAATGTCTCTCACATCTTTAGTCTCACACCAATGATTGAAGTTACTATTATAAAGAGTAGTAGCATAAGCATCATTATCAACTGCATATACTATTTTATATGGTAGCTTAGAATATTGCTTTTCAAGAAACTCAAAGCCTCCCTGAATCCCTAAGTCCATGCCTCCACAACCACAGAAAAATGAGGCTACTTTTAGTTTTGTATCTCTATTAGTTTTTGCCATTGTCCTGCTTCTTCTGAAAATTCTACAACTAGGTTTTTATCAACTGTTAGACACCCTTTGCTATGTTGTTCAACTGGGTTTTTTATTACAAAAATTTTCTTTTCTATTTCATTTACGACCAAATAATAAATAAAATAACTATTACCTATAGTCTCGGCAGTATCCCATTCATTCGGGGTAAGTTTAAACCGTCCATTCATAATAGATTTTTTCGATTTAGTTGTTTTAACCTCAATGTATCTTTTTTTACTTTCAATTTCTATACTTTGAATGTCATAACCAACACCTAATGGAGTAGGGATTTTATTTATCAAATGCTGTCTTTTTGATTTTTTTTGTGTTCTAAGGTACTCATGAGCAAGAACCAAAGTTTCACCATAATCACCAATAATTTTGGTTGGAACTTTTTGCCCTCCTTTAAGCCGTTGGTAATACTCTTGGATTAATTTAGATATATTTTCTGTTTCTTTCGAGCCAAGTGTTGGTAAAAATTCAGATATTCCATCAAAACTATTAACGTAATCAAACCACTTATCTTTATATCTCGAAATAATGGAGGTATCCATATTAGGGTTAGAATAGAACTCATCGTAATCAGAAAACCAATGACTGCTATTTAAGTGACAATTTATAGCCTCTAAAGCGTCTTTGTTAAGATAATAGTAATATCCCGTTCCTTTATGGTGAAGAAGATTTGCTAAAACCATATAATCTAATATATCTCCAGCGTAACGGCTAACATCCCCTTTAGATGGAAATTTTCCAGAACTTGTTTTTAATTGTTCATATTTATGGTCATATGTGATTTTACTTTTTCTATGTTGTAGAATCATCTTGGAAACATCAATAGGGCTTCTACCATCACGAGTTACCCTTAAATCATAATATGCACATTGTGTTAATTCTTCAGCGGTAATCCTAAACGGCTTTTTAGTCAGTTTCTCACCTTCATTTAGCAACTGCAAAATAAAATTACAGGGTTTAAATTTAATTTTAGCTTCAATTTGCTTAATTACATTTGTTGCTTTGATGTGCCCAGCAGGATATTGAAATGAATACAGAAAATAATTGAAAAATTCATCTAAATATTGATTTTCTGCCAACCTAACCGCTATTTTTCCAGGGTTAGAAATTTCATTTTCTTCCTGAATAAATCCAAAAAGAGCAGATATTTCTGTTCTCCAATTATCAATAGTTTTTTTTGTGGAAGTTGAGTTTTTTTTGAATTTAAATAAAATTTGATTTAAATATTCCTTAAAATCCTTTTTTGGCTGTGCCTCCATTTCAGAAATTGATGTTGCAATATAAAGCAATACCTCCTCGACATCATTTTTAAACCGAGGGCGGACATGATGCAATCTAAAAAAATATTTATCTGGAATTTTATACATTATTTTTGAATTGTTTTAAAATGGCAAGAGCTAATTTTTTTGCCAGTATAGGTGGTACAGCATTACCGACTTGTTTATATTGACTGGTTTTACTTCCAAGAAAAATAAAATCATCTTTAAACGATTGAATTCTTGCACTTTCTCTTACCGTTGGAACCCTGTTAAACTCATAATGAAAGTGATGTCGATGTCCTGTATCAATTGTAAAACTAGGCTTTTTGCTATTTAATCGAGTCCAAGCAATATTAACTTTTCTAGTTGCTCTAAGTTCTATAGGTAAATCTTTATAATTACCCCCATCAGGAACCATATTAATAATTTCTATCGTTTTTTCTTTGTGATTTGTGATTTCATGATTAAATATTTTCTTAGATCCATTACGCATCATTCGCTGATATTCTGATTTTGGTGATAAAAGGTGAAAATCTCCATCATCAATACTCTCATTAATAAGATCTGAAATAGCATCCTCTGATGTTAAAAGAATATCTGTATCTGGTTTTGGAAAATCAAATAAGCGTCCATTTCTAAACCCCACAAAGAATGCACGCCTTCTATTTTGAGGAACGCCGTATTTAGATGCCATCAAAACATCTGTATTTACGGTGTACCCAATTTTTTTAAAATTATGCATTATTTTTTCCTTAACCATGCCGTTTCCCATTGAGAGAATATTAGGAACATTTTCTATTAAGAACGCACTAGGTTTATAAAACCGTACAAATTCTATAAACGATTTATAAAGTTGATTTCTTTCGTCTTCAACTATTCTCTTTCCTGCTATTGAGAACCCTTGGCACGGAGGGCCACCAATGATAACGTCAATGTTCTGGATATTATTTTTAGCAGAAATATCTTTTGCCGTTTCATTTTTTAAATTAGCAACTATTCCTGTAGATGTATTATGATTTTTGTTGAAAGTTTGGACTGCATCATTCCAGCTATCTATCCCTAAAACAACATTAAACCCCGCATCCAAAAAACCTTGAGACAACCCTCCACAGCCAGAAAACAAATCAATAACCCTCAACTTTTCCATAATATATTTTAAATATTCCTATTCGCTAAATCATCGCGACTCTCTAGTAAAGAGAGTTTATTTTACAGGATACCCAAGAGATATTAGAACTAAAAATTGACACGAAGGGTAGGAGGCTTTTACACATAACACCAAAATCCAGCAGACGCTTGTTATATTCTTTTAATACTAGACTTCTACTTAGTCAACTCTTAAAAACCCAAACCAAAAACCACCCCATCAGCTTAAAACAGCTAAATTTTATTTAATTTTAAGCTTTTACATGCCACAACAAAAAACCAATAATTTTTTATAAAAAAATAGCACATTTTTTGCAAAAACAAAAAAATATCGGCTATTACTAGCCACTTTCTCAAATTCCAGGCACAGGCAGCCATCAGCACATTAATTTCATCGCCTATATTCCCTTTAAGCAGGTTTCTGGATAATCTAAAGTCTGACTTAAGGTGTCCAATGATAGGCTCTATGGCTGCTCGTCTTTTACACAGTTTGCGTTTTTTGTCACGCTGGTAACGATTATCTTTTTTAAGCGCTTTTTTGGGTAATATGATTTCTGCACCTAACACTTCTTTAGCACCAACGTAGCCTCTATCACATACTGCTTGTTTGATAGGCTTTTGCTTGTCTCGGTTGCTATTTCCATGAGCAATGGCACACTCTAAGGTTTTTGAATCATGAATGTTTTTATCATGACTTACCACCCCAACAATAATGTTGCTATCTTTGGTAGAGACAATAGATAGTCAACCCTTAAAAACCCAAACCAAAAACCACCCCATCAGCTTAAAACAGCTAAATTTTATTTAATTTTAAGCTTTTACATGCCACAACAAAAAACCAATAATTTTTTATAAAAAAATAGCGTATTTTTTGCAAAAACAAAAAAATATCGGCTATTGCCAACCACTTTTTCAAATTCCAGGCACAGGCAGCCATTAATACATTAATCTCATCGCCTATTTGCCCTTTAAGCAGGTTTCTGGATAATCTAAAGTCTGCTTTAAGATGACCAATGATAGGCTCGATGGCTGCTCGTCTTTTACACAGTTTGCGTTTTTTATCGCGTTGATAGCGATTATCCTTTTTGAGCGCCTTTTTAGGCAGAATGATTTTTGCACCTAATACTTCTTTAGCACCAACGTAGCCTCTATCACATACTGCTTGTTTGATAGGCTTTTGCCTGTCTCGGTTGCTATTTCCATGAGCAATGGCACACTCTAAGGTTTTTGAATCATGAATGTTTTTATCATGGCTTACCACCCCAACAATAATGTTATTGTCTTTGGTAGAGACAATGGATACTTTGTTGCCGTATTCATATTGTTTATGATCCTTGCCTTTGGCAAGGACATAAACATTTGGTTCATGCAGTGAATAGATTTTGTTTTTATCCTTTGGTTTTTGAGCGAGGACTTGTTGATAAAATAAAAAGTCTTTTTGGTAAGTCTCAAACACTAAATGGGTAGGCAGTTTGCGCTGTAATTCTCTAATGAGCTTATTGGCAATCGTCCTAAGCCTTGTTAGTGCTTTTTTGGCTTTAGCACGCTTTTTAACATGGCGGAAGTGTCTGATTGCTAAGCGGCAGTTTTTAACCTCTTTGACATAGGTTCTACGCTGTTTGATTGCGTGATACTTTGCTAGTTTATTAAGTCGATTGATGATTTTAATAGCAAGTTTGGCATCGGTCGGATAGGTGATGTTCTTTTCTTGTACAGTAGTATCAATTAGTACAGTTGGCTCTTGTGCAGCCTTGCCATGTAGGGCGACACTCATTTTAAAAATAAGATTAAAACCTTCAATACCAATGCGTTTTCTAAAATGTACCAACTCGGTCGCATTACAAGGTACATCTGGTATGTAGTTGGGATAGCCACACTATTTTCAGTACCCCCTTGAGGGGTAGAAGTATTGATGAAGCATTGCGTTTGAACTGCAAAACAACGCGCTCATCAGATAGATCCTCAAGTTGTTTAAGAATAAGCAAGCCCACCATCAGCCTAATGGGTTTTGAGGGTCTGCCATTGTCTTTACAATAATACTTCTCAAAAGCATTATCAAAGACTGACCAGTTAATAGTGTTGGCTAGTTGTATTAAAGGGTCTTTGGTGTCTAATTGGGAAAATAACTCTGAATGAAAGAGGTTTAGTTGCACTGTATTTGGGGTTGATTTTGTTAGCATGTTTTTATCAGCAAAACGACCAAGAAATAAGGGTTATTTTACCAAATACTGGTTGTTTTGTCTATGGTTTTTGTTGGGTTTATTATTATAAATCAAATGGTTGAGTGGTTTTTAAGGGTTGACTAGTTACAATTAATTTAACTTATTTTTACCCAGAGTTTTTTCATCTTTAAAGTACAACGAAGGGAGCATAGCAGGCTATGTGGCCGAAGTTGCACCGCCTAAGATGGATAAGACCCAGCAGACGGCTGGGTTATTTGTTACCAGTTGCCCTACTATGGAAAAACCATTTTGGTCATTTTTCCCGATCATTTTCGTTAAATAGCGGACTTATTTTCTGACAATAATCATTAATTGATGGGCAAATCGTCTTTCATGGTTTTATACAAGGCTTTAATCAAAGCAGTAGCATTATCCTTCGCCGCACCTTCAAAATCTTCAATATCTTCATCATCGTCCAATAAGCCATTATTCTCTTTCTGCACAAATTCAGCAGCTACCTCGGTATTGCTCTCATGCCAAACCACAGTCAACTTATAAGCTGCTTTACTGTGGTTTTCTTCAGCAGAGAAAATTGAGGTCATGCCGCTAAAAACCCCCCCACCTTGAATATCCTTTGGAGCAAATACCACATAGAAAACCCCTAAATCCCTGTTTTTATCTTTGACTTTTACTTTATTCAGTTTCAATGCTTTCTCAACTAACTGCCATGATCGATAAAATAATTTTTTAATCTTTATAACAGGCTTTTGTTCTGTTCCTGCTAATACAACTATGTTACCTAAACCTTTATTTTTAACTTCATCTTTTTCCGCAATTAGTAACTTTGGTTTTGCCACTATTTCCATTTGAGGGGGTACTTCAAGCTCTGTGGTGTCTTGATATCGTGTGTCGTTAAGCTCTGAACAGGCTGAAATTGTTATTGCTAAAAAAAACAAACTATACTTTTTTAAATTCATAACTATTGACAGCAAAAACGTCTATGTTCCAGAACGGGAAATGAAACTCGAATTTTTTCAAGCCGCTGTTGATCCAAGTCTGCACTGACAAAACCAGCACCGGTTTTATAACAGTCTAATACACCACCCCAAGGGTCAATGATCATGCTATGACCAAAAGTTTTCCGCCCATTAAGGTGGAAGCCACCTTGATTGGGGGCGATGATATAACATAAATTTTCAATCGCTCTGGCACGCAACAATACTTCCCAATGTGCTGCCCCCGTCTCTGCGGTAAAAGCAGATGGAACAACGACTATTTCCACATTTTGTTTTTGCATTTTTCGAAAAAACTCAGGAAAGCGTAAATCATAACAAACCGCAATACCTAATCGACCAAAAGGCGTATCAATAACCAGTGGTTCTGTCCCATTTTCTATGGAATCAGATTCTCTATATTCTTCACCTGTTCCTGGCACGCTAACATCAAATAAATGCACTTTGTCATAACGGGCAACACTTGCCCCTTGGTCATCATAAATCAAACAAGCGGCCCTCACTTTTTCATTGTCTTCAGCCACTAACGGTATGGTTCCTCCAACCAGCCAAATAGCATGTTTTTTTGCCATTTCTGATAAAAAATCCTGGATAGCACCTATACCTTCTTGCTCACGTATTTTTACTTTATCAAACTCATTAGCTCCCATTAGGGCAAAGTTTTCTGGCAAAGCAATTAATTTTGCCCCCGCTTTCACCGCTTCGCTAATTAATTTTTCAGCTTCCAATAAATTAGATGCCACATAAGGGCTGGATGCCATTTGTATGGCGGCACATATACTCATTCTTTCTCTCTTATTTGTGTATTTGCTAGCATTTAATACCATTTTCAAAAATAAATGATATAAGAAGCCAAGGCAAAGTTTATAGCTTTTACAAAATATCGCTGGGTTATTATACTTCGCGCGGTCACGGATGCGGTTTTCTATCTACACACAAGTGCGCTATTCTGCAATAGATTTCATCCATGAAAAATCTGTTAATCCTGACCAGGTTTTCTTTAGAATGCCCTCTTTTTCAGAGATTGCTGTTACTTTAAAATCATCCCATGAACCTTGTACTTTATACTCTGAACCAAAGAAATAGCCGTCTCTGTATTCACTGCTAAAAACCTGAGTAATAACTCCTACGATACCACTAACGATTGTACCAGCTATAGGCAGTGCTCCTGAGCTTTTTGGCACGACAGCTATCCTATGATCAAATGTCTCGGCGATCAAATCAGCATCTCCTGTGATAAAAATCCGGGCAGGCACAGCATCAACGAACAAGTTTCTGCTTGCCGCATTCCCCTTCATAATTGTAAAGTGTCCAGTGATACTGTTAAAACTCATGCCTTTCTTATATATATCATCAAAATCGAGTGTCAATCTCTTTAACCACTGCTCCATGGCAATCAACCCTAATACACGACCAAAACCTGGTTCGACACTAGCTAACCTTCCATTTTTCAACTCTATATCCATTTCAGCATTCATATCTTCAAGCGAAAACTGATAAGGTGCCCCTGGCCATAGCGCAAAAAACTCTACACTCCCTTCGCTATTTTTGAAATCATTATCAAAATGAAACTTGTTTAAAAATTTACCAAAATTATTGGCTTTAACTGTCCCATACATATCAGTAATATAACCATTATTACTTTTGACCCAATCAACTTTTGTCTCAACTTTATACCACTTTGAAGCAATATCAATTTTGTTAAAACGAATACCATCGAGCAATCTTTCGCTATTTATTGTTAAACTGCCTAAATTAGAGTTTTTCCATAACAATCGCTCACTCTCTACATTAATAAGGGGCAATTTTTCCACTGTAATATTTTCTTTTTTAAAATCAACCTGCATAAGCTCAGTAATATTCAAATGCGCCATATTCAATTTTATGGCTTCATTTCCACCTTGCTCAATAGGTAAGACAAATGCACCTTTTGCCATTGATGAAGAAATATTGCCTTGCCACTTATTACTTAAACGGTGCATAGCAAGTTCAAATGCACCATAACTCTTATTTTTCCATTGTAATTGCTTTGTTATCAGATTTATTTCTTTAATTTCAACAGCTTCTTTATTTCCCTGAGTATCTTTTTGGTCGATAAACGCCATCCATTGTGTCGAGTCAAATTTTTCACGTTCAAGCTGTATTTTTATACCTTGTTCAAGGTCAGTAATTTTATTAAATATCCGCACTGTATCAGAGCTTTCAGCATAAACAATATTTGCAGAAATCATTTTATTCTTCTGCTTATCTATAGTCATGGATAGCATCAATTCTTCCTGATAATTTAATGAAAGTGGTAATAAAAGCGGATCATTTAATGCCATTGACACCGTTAAAGACGCTTTCTGCTCAGCGCTTTTCTTCAATGTCTCAGGAAAATCAACGGCAACACCTTGCAGCTCTGTAGTGATTTTTAACGATGCTGATTTATTTTCATTAAGCGGTAAATCCAGCTTCAGCTTATATGCTGTAGACCCTTTTATACGCTGACCTTTTAATATCCAGCTATCAAAAAAATCAAACTGTTTTTCTAAATGCTGAATATCTGTTTTACCGACTATATTTATTAAGGTTTTATTATCATCACTGTTTGCATCTATTTGTATGGGATAACCCAGTGCCTTAGCACTGACATTTTTACAATAAAAACCTTTCTCAGTAAATGTCAAGTCTCCTGTGACTTCACTGACATCTATGTCAACAGCATTCACTTTTAAAGCAGCTTCTGATAGATGTGCAGTTACATTTGCTGACATTTTTGCAGCTTTTGACAAGGGGATTTTTAGGTCTAGATCGATTACTGTCAAGCCTTTTGGTGTAATGGCATTTAAAACATTATTAGCGATAGTATGAATCGGTGTTTTTTGTAAAAAATGTAAGCCATCAAAAATTTGCCCTTCAACCTTACCTTTAACCAATAAGTGATCACTGCTAGTAAAGGAAGGAATTTTTAATATTACATCCTTAACACTTAAATTATTCACTTGCGCATCATATAAATCAACACTTACACTGTTTTTAAAAAAGACCACCCCAGCATTCAGATGGTTTAAATTCGGCCAGTCTGAGTTATATTGCAACTCAACGTCTTTCATCTCATACTGTACTTCAAAAACGCCCTGATTATTTACAAAGGGGAATTTATCTAACTCACCATAGACTCGCACTTTTCCTTGTTTAATCTTTCCTGAAACAAAGGCTTTATCTAACCATTCGACCGCATCCTCGTCCATAATACTGACAGGGTAATATTTCGACACTTGGCTTATATCCTGCATATTGGCAAAAGATGCCTGCAAATTCATAAAAACCGGGGCTTCATTTTTGGGGATACTAAGCAGAACTTTTGTTTCAGTCTCAACATCCCCAGTATTTAAAATAAGACTTTCAGATGAAATCTGCCATTTATCTGCTGATTGCTCCCATTTCAGTTGACCTGTTAATTGCTCAATAGCAAATGAATGTTTGAATAACTCAGAGAAAAACAACTGTCCGTTATGAGTATCAAAAACTACAACCCCTTTCTCATTACTCCCTTTTATGCTACCTGTCAGGTTTTTAATTTCTGGAAATCCTTCAAAAGCACGGATAAAAATATTGTTAAATGCACCATTCACTGCATACTGCGCTTTTTCATTATCAATAAAAACAGCAACATTTTTTAACTCACCCTTTAAATGCAATTTTTTAATCACATCATGCTCTGAAAAATCCAGTGCTGTAAAAAACCGCATTAATTCGGTCAATTGCAGAAAATCCAGATGTAGGATTGAAGCTGTTATTTGATTAAATGCGTTATCTACCGAGAAACTAAAACTAGCAGCAGGCCATTTTCTTTCGTTATTTTCTAAAAACAAATCGACCACGGTTAAAGCCCAGGCTTCTCCTTTTTTGAACAGGTTAAATGCCGTTTTTAGTTTCTTAATATGCAATGGTTTCTGTTTGTCGTTCTGCTTTTCCAGAACAATATTTCTTGCCTGAATGCTTCCCCTGCTATCATGGAATTTAGAGTCTTTAACTTGACCCCATTGTTTAAAGCTCCCTTGTCCTGACTTAATTTTCAGTCCCAGTGGATTGCCCCCTGTCATTAACGCAGTTAAATTTATATTCTTTCCTTCAATATAAACATTACCGTTTGTCTTTCCCGCTGCAAAAACATCACTATTAAAAGCCATGGAGACTCTCAAAGATTCTCCATATTCTTTCGCTAAATTTGCTAAAAAATGAAGCTCATGGTTGTCATCACTTCCCCCATTTTTAAGTAATAAATCAACATCTCTAAATTCTATTGGCAAGGTTTTTCGCTGATTATCCAGCCAGGTAATGTGGCTATTTAAAATCTCGTAACCACGCCCTTCCAATAACCAATAAGGTTGCTCAGAATCATCTCTCGTTAATCCTGCAATAGATAAACTTCCATCCTCATTGCGTATAATGGATAGGTCTACACCGACCAATGTTAACCAGCTTGAGGGAAGTATTTTTTGCGTAAATAAGAGTTGCAACAGGCTAACATTTAGTCGTATTTGCTTTAATTTTACTGCAACCAGCTCATTGTTATTGCTTGCAAGAATTTGAATATCATCCAAAATAATTTCTGCATTAAAGCCACGCATATGCGCATGCAATTGCCCTATATTGATAGGCAATTCAGTAAGTTCTCGCACTTTGCTCTGCAAATCAGCTTTATAGTCTTCAGCACTCAGCAAAAAAAATCTGACTGCATTTATTGCAATAGCAACAACTATCAACAAAATAAATAGCATAGTACGCAAGGCACATGCGAGAGAGTAATTCACGATAACATCAAAAAAGCTTAAAGCAAAACCACATCATATTGTTCCTGATTATATTCGGCTTCTGATCTAAACTTAATACGAACATCAAGAAACAATTCCAGTTCAGCTAACATATCAGCCTCTTCGTCCAGTAACATTTCAACCACTTCATTGGAGGCAAGAACCAATAATTCCTGGACTTTATACTGCCTAACTTCTCGAATAATCTCTCTGAATATTTCCAGACACATGGATTCAGCTGTTTTTAAAACACCTCGTCCCCCACAAGCACAACATGGCTCACAAAGAATATGCTCCAGACTTTCACGGGTTCTTGTACGAGTCATTTCGACCAAACCTAAAACTGACACCTCGGTAATCTTATTTTTAGCATGATCTTTATCCAGATTACGTTGCAACGCTTCTAAAACCTGTTTTTTATGATCATTACTCTGCATATCTATAAAATCAATAATAATGATTCCACCTAGGTTTCTTAATCTAAGCTGCCTTGAAATAGCCTGAGCCGCTTCCAGATTAGTTTTAAAAACGGTCTCTTCTAGGTTTCTGCCACCTACGTAGCCTCCTGTATTGACATCAACTGTGGTCATAGCTTCTGTCTGGTCAAAGACCAAATGACCGCCTGATTTCAGCTTCACTTTTCTGTCTAAAGCACGCGTTATTTCATCTTCAACATTATATATATCGAAAACAGGACATCCTCCTGCATAGTGTTCAATCACTGAAACTATATCAGGCAAAAATATTTTGGCAAACTCCACTAACTTCTGATGCGTTTCTCGCGAATCGACTCTTATTCGTTCAATACCGTCTGTATATAAGTCTCTCAATGTTCTGATGCTTAAAGACAAATCCTCATGCAATAATGTTTTAACTTCAGCCTCATTAGTTTTTTTAGAAATAGCTTCCCATAATTTGGTTAAAAAGGTCATGTCAGAAAACAATATGACTTCTTCAACGCATTCAGCAGCTGTTCTCGCTATGAACCCACCATTTTCATGTTTTTTCTGAAATTGTTCGATACAATTTCTTAAACGAGCACGTTCTTTATCACACTCTATTCTTTGCGAAACCCCTGAATTATTAGTATAGGGCATATAAACCTGAAATCGAGAAGGAATAGAAATTTCCGTGGTTAATCTGGCACCTTTTGTTCCAAGAGGTTCTTTAGTCACTTGTACAACAAGGGTCTGGCCTTCACGCAAATAGTGCTCAATATTTTCCGAACCCTTTTTTTCCAGCTCTTTATTACTAAAATCTGAAAGATGAAGAAAGGCCGCTCTATCAAGACCAATATCTACAAAAGCAGCTTGCATTCCTGGCAAAACTCGACATACCTGCCCTTTATATATATTACCAACCAGTCCTTTTTGCCTATCTCGCTCAATGATTAATTCTTGTAAAACCCCATTTTCAATCACTGCTACTCGAGTTTCTGATGGCGTTACGTTAATTAAAATTTCTTCACTCATGTAATTATTTTTATTCCCTGTTTTGATAATAATTCAGCCATTTCAAACAACGGCAAACCTATGATGCCAGATAACTACCCCTTGTATAGCATAAGCACCCACCTTACCCAACGGCTCACCTGTTTGCCAGTAGGCTGCTATTTCATTTCTGTTAATTTTTCTGCAACAAACATTGGTGGTACTTAACATTTGAAAATGCTGATTACTTCCGTCTATTCCAACTGTCCTTTCGGTGTTTCATCAATAGCAACCATGAACACGATAACTGACACCCATTTGATCCAGCAATTCCTTGCTTCTCGGAGATTGCAGACGCTAAAACAAGTTGTTCTTTCATCGATGGTAAGGATGATTATGGAGGACACTCCAAGCTCTATATAGTTGTTCTGCGGCCACAATTCTGACCAGAGGGTGGGGAAGGGTCAAATTAGAAAGACTCCAAGATTGCTTAGCTAATTTTTTTGCTGCCACTGATAATCCTTCAGGACCACCGACTAACAAAGCAATATTTTGCCCATTTTCCATCCAGCGACTCATAGCCTCTGAAAGCTCCAGTGTTGTCCAGAGTTTGCCAGGCACATCTAAAGTTACAATATGTGCTCTATTTGGAATTGCGCTAATCATTCTCTCACCTTCGTCTCTGATGATTCTCGCCATATCACTATTCTTACCTCGTTTTCCTGGAATAATCTCTTTTAATGTCAATGCACATTCTCTGGGTAATCGCTTGGCATATTCATCATAGCCCTGCTGAACCCAATGAGGCATTTTATTTCCTACACTGATCAAATTTATTTGCATGATGAGTTGTTAGCCCTATTACTTTTTCATAGAGATGACCCTGAATCACTAGCACAACCAATCATTCAAGGTTCAATAAATTGTAACTACTCAGCTTACCCTCTATTTTGTCCAATAGCCGCGTTGAAAGTACGCATTTACACCTGTAAACTCCGTGCTTTCGCCTTGCTCTTGAACAAAATAAAGGGCAATCTGAGTAGTTACGGAGTCAGCTTACCTTCTATTTTGTCCAATAGCCGCGTTGAAAGTACGCATTTACACCTGTAAACTCCTAAACTCCGCGCTTTCGCCTTGCTCTTGAACAAAATAAAGGGCAATCTCAGCAGTTACGGAGTACGCCGAGTAGTTACAATAAATTCACCTTTAATTATCCATGTTTTAAAACCAATAGGCATGCAGAAATTGTTGCAATCTGTAGAACAAAGTAATGAAATAGAAGTTTCTGAGACTTAGGGATTAGAACAAGACTATTCAAACCAGCGAGTCGCTTAGGTACTGATGCTGGCTTATGCCGCCTGAACAGGAATGGTATGACTTGAATGTATTATTTCATTTTTCGCATTAAAATAAACCAGCGTTGGCTTATAATTTTCTAATTCTTTTGCATCATAACAGGCAAAAGTGCAAACAATGATCAAATCACCTGCGCAGGCAAGACGTGCAGCAGCACCATTAACAGAAAACACACCAGAACCCTCTTCTGCGCGAATAGCATAAGTAGTAAAACGTCCACCTGTATTAACATTGTATATCTGGATCTGCTCGTATTCTTTAATCTCGGCAAAATCAAGAATTTTGCCATCTATTGCACAAGACCCTTCATAACCCAATTCCGAATAGGTCACAGTGGCTCTATGTAACTTTGCTTTTAGCATTGTCGTTTGCATATTTCTCAATCTGAAAAACTTAGTAACCAAGCATTATGCATTAAAATAGCACAACATTCAAAATCCAAACGATTTCTCTAATCCATGTTTAGAAAAACCAACTGCTGTTTTCTAAATCTTCTTTACATGTTGTTAATTGCACTCTAAAAAGCTCCGCTCTTTTCTTCACTTTTTTAGATACGCCAATGAGCCACGGTTTTTTTAAATATGTTTTCCGCTTAAACCCTCCAAACCCCTCATGATAAGCGAGATATAGTTTTTCTGTATCCCATTTTGAAATAGCCAATTTATTATGACTATTATGGCAATACCAGCCAACAAAATCACTGGCATCATAAAAATCATCTCTATCTCCTCCCCAATGCCCTCCATTATTTAAATAATCTTGCCAGGTACCCTCTTGTGCCTGTGCGTAACCATAAGCACTACTCGACCGAAACCATGGAATGATACCTAATAACCAAGGCCGAGGTGGTTGGGCATCTGCAACAAAACGTGACTCTTGATGGATGATTGCCATAATGACATGAATAGGCACTCCCCAGTTTTTTTTCGCTTGCTTTACATCAGAATACCAATCATCTTTTTCTTTAAATATTTCACAAATATTATGAGTCCGTTTTGGTGCTGTCGTGGTACATGCACATAACAGAAGAAGAATGCAAAAAGACAATAATTTTCTTAACATAACTTTGAACAAAATAGGAGATAATCAATATTTCTAACAACCGTAGTCAAGGCAATAGTGAGACAATAAATAGTTAAAATATAAGTAACTACTCAGCTTACCCTCTATTTTGTCCAATAGCCGCGTTGAAAGTGTGCATTTACACCTGTAAATTCCGCGTTTTCGCCTTGTTCTTGAACGCCTTGATCTTGAACAGAACAGAGGGCAATCTAAGCAGTTACGGAGTACGCTGAGTAGTTACAAATATAACAACAAATTATGCAATGCAGAAGATGGCAAAAAAGACCAGTAATTAATGGGGTATGCCAGCATAAGCCTGCCTCTGTTTTCTTGTTTTACATTGTTTCTCGGATAGCTTATCGTTACATCTGAACGACATACAACAAATCACTCTCTTTCATCAACCCCTGCTTGTTCCGTCAAACTTTTGGGTAAGGTTTTCTTTACTTTCACACCTAACTCAACAAAACCGCTTGCTTGTCGAATTAAATTACCACTGCCTGTGCTGAGTTTATTCATGACTCCGTCATAAGTTTTATTAGCGGTACTTAATTGAGTCCCTAGTTTCTCTAGGTCTTCTGCAAAGCCTCTGATTTTGTCATATAAGGTACCGGCTTTATCGGCAATCATTTTGGCATTTTGATTTTGTCGTTCATATCGCCAGATATTCTCGATAGTTTTTAATGTAGCTAATAATGTAGTGGGTGTAACAACGACTATTTTATGCTCAAAGGCATTGCTGAATAATTTTTCATCAGCTTGAAATGCTGCTATAAAAGCAGATTCTATTGGCATAAAAAGAAGCACAAAGTCTAATGACCGCAATCCTTTAAGCCCTGAATAGTCTTTATCACTCAAACCTTTTATATGTTCTCTTACCGCTTTGGTATGCGCCTTTAATGCAACAACTCGTTGCTCATCATCTTCTGTTGAACAATATTTCTCATAGGCGAGTAAAGATACTTTTGAATCGACCACCACATCCTTATTTTCTGGTAAATGGACAATCACATCAGGTTTGAACAGATTATTGTCTCGATCTCTAAATGCACCTTGGGTTTCATATTCTATGCCTTTGCGTAAGCCTGATTGCTCCAGCACTTTTTGCAGTATCATTTCACCCCAGTTACCTTGAATTTTTTTATCGCCTTTAAGTGCCTTAGTCAGGTTTAACGCGCCCTGATTCATTTTTTCGGTATCACGGCGGAGCGAGACTATTTCTTCTCGTAATGAAATTCGGTCTTTGGTTTCACTATCGTAGACTGATTCAATCCTTTGTTTAAAATCAACCAACTGCTCTTTAATCGGACTGACGATATGCCCCATGCTGGTTTTATTTTGTTCTGAAAACTGTTTGCTTCTGTCTTCAAAAATTTTATGGGCTAAGTTCTCAAATTGGGTTTTTAGCTGGTTTTCTGCATTCTGCAATAATTTTATTTTCTCTTGGGCATTTTTAGTTTGCTCTTCCAGCCGTATTTTTAACGCTGCACTTTCTGTTTTACTGCTAATTAATTGTTGCTGTAGTTGCTGATAATCACTTGCTTTGTTTTCTTCTAATTTTAATTTTCCCTCTGTCACAGCCTGATTAACAAGCAACTGTTGGTTATATTCAATTCTCTGTTTTAAATCATTCTCCAGTGCGTCAATATCAGTTTGATAGCGTGAAAACGTTTGCTTATTTAAACGCCATTGCACAATGACAACAATGATCAGTAATCCGATGGTTGCTGATGCAATCAGCCAATAATTGTTCATTACAATGTTTTAAATACAGTACTGGCAGCATCTATGGTTTTTTCAATATTTTCCTCGCTGTGTGCAGCAGATACAAAACCAGCCTCAAATGCGGACGGTGCCAAATAAACACCTTGTTGCAACATGCCATGAAAAAACTGTTTAAAGCGTTTCTGGTCAGCTTTCATCACTTGTGAAAAGTGGTTGACCTTTTCTTCGTTGCTAAAAAACAGCCCAAACATAGCACCAACTCTATTAACGGAAAAAGGTATACCTGCTTGCTTGGCTTTATCTTTTATACCAATAACTAATTGTTCTGTTTTTTCTGATAATTGCTGATAAAAGCCAGCTTGTGAAATTAATTCCAACGTTTTTAAGCCAGCGGCCATGGCAACAGGGTTTCCAGATAAAGTACCTGCCTGATAAACTGGTCCTATTGGTGCAAGATGTTGCATTATTTTTTGAATACCACCAAAAGCACCGACTGGCATCCCGCCACCAATGATTTTTCCTAGTGTGGTCAAATCAGGCGATACATTGTAAACCCCTTGTGCGCCTTGTAAACCTACTCTAAACCCCGTCATCACCTCATCAAAAATCAATACCGTATTATGTTGGTCACAGACTTTGCGTAATATCTGTAAAAAACCAGGTAGTGGTGGTATGCAATTCATATTGCCAGCAACAGGTTCCACAATAATACAAGCAATTTCATCACCTATCTCTGCAAATAATTTTTCAACCATTTCGCTATCGTTATAACTAAGAGTGATGGTATCCTCAGCCAAACTGGCAGGTACACCAGGGGAGCTAGGAACGCCCAAAGTTAATATTCCAGACCCCGCTTTAACTAATAAAGAATCAGAATGTCCATGATAACATCCTTCAAACTTTACGATTTTGTCCCGTCTGGTATAGCCTCGTGCCAAACGCAAAGCACTCATCGTCGCTTCTGTACCAGAACTCACCATTCGCACCATATCAATAGAAGGTACGATTTCACACACCTTAGCCGCCATCAATGTTTCTATTTCTGTTGGTGCGCCAAAACTTAAACCTTTCTCAGCTGTTTGCTTTACTACCTCTATGACTTCTGGGTGGGCATGCCCTAAAATCATTGGCCCCCATGAAGCTACATAATCTATATAAGACTTGTTTTCACTATCATAAATATAACAACCTTTTGCATGGTCTATATACACAGGCGTACCGCCTACACCACTAAACGATCTAACGGGGGAGTTAACACCACCAGGAATTACTTTTTTTGCATCGGTAAATAAAGTGTTAGCTTGAGTCATATTTTCTTTTAGCTTAAAAACGAATAATCGGTGAAGAATAGGGGAAGTGAAAGAAGGGATCAAGTAAATACTTTATTTGGTGAGGTCTCAGGGTATCTTTATTGGCAGGTCAATGGGCTATATTTTTTCATATTGCACCCCTTTTTCTTGATAGCAGAGTTATTTTAAATATTATGATGCCTATAAGTTTGCATACTATAAGTAGCAAAAAGCAGCTAACAATTGCACCCAGCGAGCATTATTCAAAAATTAATAAACCATACGCCTTTCCATTGGTTTATTATGTTCTTTCATAAAACAACTAAGGTATAAAAACCATGAAAACTAAATTACGATTTATTTTTTATCCAGAAGCTTTTTTCATCGGCTTGATGGTTCTTAGTTTTAGTAACGCCAGCTTTGCTAAAGAGACTAGCTACGCGCCTGTAAGCATTACAAAAACTTTTGCCGAAATCATGAAAGAGGACAGCCAAAATAAGTCAGCTTTAATGAAGAAACATAATAAATTGTTAAATGAACGCTATAATTTATCGGGGAAAGTAGATAGTAAAATCACTATGTCAGGAGGGAAGCCTTTACCTATTGGCCCTACGGTAAAACTTAAAAATAAATTAACGTGGGATGCTTTATCAAAAATGTCTCCTAAAGAAATTAAGCAAAAATCTATTTTTCCTTATTTGCCATTACCCCATGTAAGCCCTGATGGTGGAGGACTTGTTGTTGCGCCTGCTCAGTTAAAAACACATCCAGAACTGACACGTTTCGATATGGAATTCGATTTGCCTGATACTTACCTTCCTCAATTTCCGCCACCACTTTACCTTATCTCCCGTCCTGACCTTGGTGATGTTTCAGGGGGTGATGAAATTACCCTTAACAATTATTATGCCATGCTCAATGGAATTCTTACGCCTTTTCAGCTAGATGGGATGCGGCTGCTAGTTACACCTGTAGCACAACAACAATTTAATGTTACCACCGACCGTAAAACAAAAATCGCCCAAGATGCAGTGTCTTGCTTTACTTGTCATGTTAATGGTCACACCAGTGGCGTGTTTCATTTAAACCCAGATAATCGTCCTCAAAATACACGTTTTCGTATTGATACTCCTAGTTTGCGAGGGGTTAATATTCAGCACTTTTTTGGTTCAAAACGTGCGCTTCGCTCACTCGAAGACTTTAGTGAAGTCGAAGCAAAAACAGCTTACTTTGATGGCGACCCCGTTATCGCACTAAAGAAAGGCGCACGACGTTTTACTCGCGAAGAGATTGCGGCAATGGCGGCGATGCAGAACATGATTGCCTTTCCTCCTGCGCCTAAACTTGGAATTGATGGCAAACTAAATCCTGCTAAAGCAACAGAATCAGAATTACGCGGTCAGAAAATTTTTGCAGACTCTTGTGCCTCTTGTCATACTCCGCCTTATTATACTGACAACTCTGCTCACGACTTACAAGTAGAACGATTCTATAATGGTCGCGCAGAAGGTTTAATAAAAACCTTTGCTCTAAGAGGAATTAAGGATTCACCTCCTTATTTGCATGATGGCCGACTATTGACTTTAGAAGATACGGTTGAGTTTTTTAATCTTATTCTTGAAACGCATTTAAACCAAGAGCAAAAAACAGATTTAGTCGCCTTTTTACAGGCTTTGTAAGCTTTAGCCCTAATTAAAAAAGGGTCTATGCCAAATAGTGGAAAACTGAAATTTGAGTATCTACATGAAATGGCATAGACCCAGAAATTCTCATTTCCAATTATTAGGGCTACTATTCCAATCACCAGCATATACAGATGCTGTCAAAGTTCTTATTGCCACCATAGATAATATTTTTTCATGTTGTTTCTCCAAAAACCCCCGTTAAGAAAATAGAAAGTCTGAAGGCGACACCTAACACCCAAATAACTGGAAACAAACGGGGGGGGGTATACAGACTTTTACCCACTAATTTTGACTAAAAAAATGAATTTCAATAAATGCGCTGACTATTTGTTTTCCGCGTTGATTTGATTTTTATAAATTCATTGATTGTTAAGTTTAGTATTTTTAATAACTGCTTTTCAACGCCAGGAGAAATATCTTTTGAGCCGTGATTTGGCACTGGAAAAGTATTTTTCCCATCTGAAAATATAACATCTGAACCCTTTTGACGCACAATTTTATAACCAAGTTTTGTTAATTTCCTTTCAAACTCTCTATACTTGAACGGCATACTCTTCTACCGCAAGAGTTAATTCATTTCTGATAATTCTTTTATCATTTACCTGTTCAAGATGATAATCCATCATCATCTCAACAACATTTTTTAATTCCATAATTGCCTCTTTCTCAGAATAGGCAAATGCAAATAGATTTTGGTGACCTTTTACTTTAGGAGGCCTCAGCATAACCCATGAACGGATAAAAAAGGCTAGAAGTTTTCCATATTTTAGTATGCATCGGTATCAACAGCAGGCTAATAAAAATAAATCTGGTGGAGAAATAAGAATAAGTATTCAACTGATTCGGAGCCATAAAGTATGTGGGTTTCTTTAAAATTGGTTAGAATATACCTTAATTCCCAAACTATAATCTTAGCACTGTTTATTAGCAGTGTAGCTGGAGAACCCATGAATATCCACGAGTATCAGGCTAAACAGCTGTTTCAAGCCTATGGCATTCCTTCACCACAAAGCAAACAAGTAACAACGGCTACTGCTGCTGTTCTAGCCACTAATGAAATAGCAGGCAACGCTTGGGTTGTTAAAGCACAGGTACATGCTGGCGGACGTGGCAAAGTGGGTGGTGTAAAAGTAGCTAAAAATAGCGATGAAGTAAAACAATTTGCCGCTGAGATGATAGGAAATCGCCTAGTCACCAAGCAAACAGGTGAAAAAGGATTACCGATAGAATCAGTTTTAATAGAAGCAACTTCAGCCATTAAGTGCGAATTTTATTTAAGTGTTTTAGTTGACCGTGCTAGTGAACGTGTCATGTTTGTATCTTCTATTGCTGGAGGGATGGATATTGAGGCTATTGCCAAAGATAGCCCTGAGAAAATCATTTCAATTATTATTGACCCAGCTGCTGGTGTGCAGTCCTATCAGTGTCGCCGAGTGGCTTTTTCCTGGTCTTTACAGGGTGCTCAAATTAGGGCGTTAGAAAAAGTCATGAAAGGGATGTACCAACTCTTACTGGAAAAAGATGCCAGTCAAATTGAAATCAACCCATTAATTGAAACAGAAGAGGGTGACATTATTGCTCTGGATGCCAAGATTAATTTTGATGATAATGCCGTAGCTTTGCATCCTGACATTCTGCAACTCAGAGATGAAGGTCAGGAAGATGAAAAAGAAAACAAAGCACAGCTATATGACTTAAATTACATTACCCTAGACGGTTCTATTGGCTGTATGGTTAATGGTGCTGGTTTAGCGATGGCGACTATGGATCTGGTTAAGCTTAAGGGTGGTGCACCCGCTAACTTTTTGGATGTGGGTGGTGGTACTAATACTGAAAAAGTTTGTGAAGCATTCAAATTAATTCTGTCTGATAGCAATGTAAAAGCAGTTTTAGTGAATATTTTTGGTGGTATTGTGCAATGCGATATTATTGCCAAAGGTATTTTAACCGCCGTAGACGAAGTCCACGTCACCATTCCGGTTGTAGTTAGACTAGAAGGTACAAATGCAGAAAAAGGAAGAGAATTACTCAATAATTCTGATTTTGGGGTAGTTGCTGCTGATAATCTGGCGAGTGCGGCAGAACAGGTAGTTGCTTTAGCGAAGGCGGTAGCATGAGTATTTTAATTAATAGCCAAACCCAATTAATCTGTCAAGGATTTACTGGAAAACAAGGCACATTTCACTCAGAACAAGCATTAGCTTATGGCACCCAATTAGTTGGTGGTGTAACACCAGGGCGTGGAGGACAAACACACCTTGGCTTAGCTGTTTTTAATACCGTTGATGATGCAGTTAAAGCAACCGCTGCCACAGCCTCCATGATTTATGTACCTCCCTTCTATGCCGCAGATGCTATTTTAGAAGCAGTAGATGCTGGCATTGGTTTAATTATCTGTATCACCGAAGGCATTCCTGTGCTTCAAATGTTAAAAGTGAAAGCTGCTATGGCTGGGACAGACGCTTTATTAGTGGGTCCTAACTGTCCAGGTGTTATCACCCCAGGAGAATGTAAAATTGGCATTATGCCAGGAATTATCCATTTACCAGGTTCAATAGGTATTGTTTCAAGATCAGGAACCTTAACTTATGAAGCTGTGCTTCAAACCACACAAGAAGGGCTTGGCCAGAGTAGCTGTGTCGGTATAGGTGGAGATCCAATTCATGGAATGACTTTTACCGATGTCATCAGTCGATTTCAAGCGGATGAGAATACCAAAGGTATTATCATGGTCGGAGAAATTGGTGGCAGTGAAGAGGAAGAAGCTGCCGACTACATTAAGCAATATGTGACTAAGCCAGTAGTTTCTTATATAGCAGGAAGAACAGCACCCCCAGGAAAAAGAATGGGACATGCGGGTGCTATCGTAACGGGTGGTAAGGGTACAGCAGAGAGTAAAGTGGCTGCACTTAAAGCAGCAGGTGCTGAAGTCGTTGATTCTCCGACACAATTAGGCGTAGCAATGAAAGCTAGTCTGAGAACCTCAGCATAACTCTGGCGATGAGAAAAAAGTGATAGAATTTTTCAGGTTTTAGTCAAAATACAAGTGTAATAGTGAGCTATTGCGCGTTATTTTGGCTGACCTTTTTTATCCGTTGCTGAGTTCTCAGTTTATAACTATTCTCTTTTTTTCGTTCTAAAAAATCATTCTGGGAAGCTGTACTTCTCAGAATGAAACTCAATCAAATGTTAAAAATAGCGTTAGCACAGATAAATTCATTGGTAGGTGCAATTGATGCCAATCAAAACAAAATTATTGAAACAGCACAATATGCACGCGATCAACTTGCTGCCGATATTGTTGTTTTTCCTGAATTAAGTATTACAGGTTACCCACCTGAAGACTTACTTTTTCGTGTCGATTTTATAGAAAAGTCAAAGCAAGCCGTATTAGCTATTGCCGAAAGTGTTCAAGGTATTGATATTATTTTAGGTTTTCCTGAACAGATTGAAGCTTATTTATATAACAGTGCTGCTGTTTTAAGAAATGGAAAAATAGTTAAGTGCTACCAAAAGAATGCCTTGCCTAATTTTGGAGTATTTGATGAACAACGCTATTTTCAAGCGGGAGATCAAAGTTGTGTTTTTGCAGTAAAAAACATCGCTATTGGTATTACTATCTGTGAAGACATCTGGAAAAAAGGCCTTATTGAAAAAAATAAGATGGCGGGTGCAGAACTGATTGTTACCTTAAATGCCTCACCTTTTCATGCTGGTAAAATTCATCAACGCGAAGCGATTGTTTGTCAGCAAGCTAAAGAAACAGAGATTTCTTTAGTCTATGTTAATGCTGTGGGTGGGCAAGATGATTTAATTTTTGATGGGGCTTCCTTTGTAGTCAATGCAAAAGGTGATGTTGTTTTTAGAGCGGAAGAATTTGAAGAACAAGTTTCAGTCATCAGCTTTGATAATCAAACCCCAATACAAAATAGTTGTGCTACGCTGCATAGTAAGTTGTCCAGCGAATATAAAGCACTAGTTTTAGGTGTTAGAGATTATGCCCATAAAAATGGTTTTCAGGGTGCTTTATTAGGCTTATCGGGGGGTATAGATTCAGCATTGGTTCTAGCCATTGCTGTTGACGCATTAGGTGCAGATCATGTAGAAGCGGTTTTAATGCCTTCTAAATATACTCAAGATATGAGTAATGAGGATGCTATTATAGAGACCGAGACATTAGGAATTAAGCATCACATTATTGCCATAGAACCTGCGGTGACTGCATTTACTGGAATGCTGAGTGATGTATTTTTTAATACTGAAATAGATACTACAGAAGAAAACATTCAGGCACGTTGCCGTGGTGTATTATTAATGGCGATGTCGAATAAACAGGGAAAGTTATTACTCACCACAGGCAATAAAAGTGAGATGAGCGTCGGTTATGCCACATTATATGGTGATATGGCGGGTGGTTTTGCCCCCATTAAAGATGTTCCCAAATTATTGGTTTACCAATTAGCAGAATATAGAAATACACTTTCACAAGTGATTCCACAACGTGTTATTACACGTCCTCCCTCGGCAGAATTAGCCCCAGATCAAATGGATGAAGATTCCTTACCTGCTTATTCCATTTTAGATCCTATTCTGGAAATGTATGTAGAACAAGATAAGTCGGCTAAAGAAATACAAGCCGCAGGTTTTCAGTTAGCAGATATTAATAGAGCTATTTCATTAGTGGATAGCAATGAATATAAACGCAGACAAGCACCACCAGGCATAAGAATTACGCCTAGGGCTTTTGGCAGAGATCGTCGTTACCCCATTACCTCTGGATATAAAGGCTCAATTTAACAGCTGGCAATTTTTAAACCCTAAATGGGTTTGATAAAGCATAAGTAAAATTTAATCTTTTTAGCAGGAAGTTCAACATAGACAAACAACTCTACTGACCCACTATCCGCTGGAAGTTATGTTGCCATGAAACCTTGAAAACCGCCGCCTAAAAACTTTCCATTTCTGAATATAGCTTATACAAAATTTCAGTTTTCCACTATTTGGCATAGCCCCCTAAACTTTTGATAATGGTAGAGCGTTTAGTTGGCATAATAAACCAGCAAAAGACCCTGCCTGTAGCCCTCCCCAGCAGGGGAGGGCTTTTAAGAACCCGATTATTCTCCGGCTATAGCCATCTGTTCTATTAATATAGATCCTGTTCTGATATTACTTCTATAATCCATATCATTGCCCACAGAAACAATATTTTTGTACATATCTTTTAAATTACCTGCGATGGTTATTTCTTCAACCGGATATTGTATTTGCCCATTTTCTACCCAAAAACCTGAAGCACCACGGGAATAATCACCAGTTACTCTATTGACACCTTGACCCATAAGCTCTGTCACCAATAAGCCAGTATTTAACTGTTTTAACATGGCTGTAAAGTCATTGCCGCCAGAAGCTACAGTCAAATTATGTACACCCCCCGCATTACCTGTTGTTTGCAAGCCTAGTTTACGCGCTGAATAACTACTCAATACATAGCCTTTTAACACACCTGCCGTTACTATATCTCTGGTTTTTGTCGCTACAGCTTCAGCATCATAAGCGGTACTAGCTAATCCATTTTTCAAATGCGGTTGCTCATGAATTCTAATAAAATCAGGAAAAATCTGTGTATCCAGAGCATCCAGTAGAAAACTGGATTTTCTATATAAACTTCCACCACTGATAGCAGCAATTAATGAAGCTATTAAACCAGATGCAACTTCAGCCGAATATAAAACAGGACATTGTCGCGTGGCAAGACTACGTGAACCTAATCGGCTGATAGTCCTCTGTGCAGCTTTGATACCAATTTCAGCAACCGACTCCAGATTATTGGCATTGCTGGCAACGCTATACCAATAATCCCTTTGCATATTGCCATCTCTTTCTGCTAAAACCGAGCAACTAATAGAATGACGTGTTGTCTGCCCACCGTGCAAAAAACCTAAACTATTGGCTAATACCGAAATTCCCTGGTGGGTATTTATTGTTGCACCTTCCGAATTACTTATTTCAGGATGAAATGTACGTGCCGAATCTTCACATTCAATAGCTAATTGAAGCGCTGATTCTGCATCAATATTCCAGTCATGGTTGTTATCAAAATCAGGAAATTGGGTTGCTAGCATTGCTTTTTCTGGTAAGCCTGCATATTCATCTTCACTGGAAAAATTGGCAATACTACATGCCGCCTTGACCGTTTCTTTGATTGAATTCAGTGAAAAATCGTTTGTGCTTGCTGATCCTTTCTTTTTATCTTTATAAACCGTGATGTCTAATGACTGATCACAATGGTACTCAATGGTCTCAACCTCACCAAGGCGTGCGGTCACTGACAAGCCATTATCCACACTCAAACTCGCTTCTGCAGAAGTGGCTCCTTGGTTTTTAGATTCATCTAACAAGTCTTGAGCTAAATTTTTGAGTCGATTTATTTCTTGGTAGTTTTGCATGAAATTTTTTACTTTAAAGTTTGCTCTGCTGTTGTGTTATGCCGAATGCATACAAATTATTTGGCATAGACTCATAATTTTTAAATGAAAGTGTTGCACTTATGGGTTGAATTCGCCAAGTACTCATGCCTAAGCAAAAAAATTAATGATTACAGCCTTCCCGATGTATATGTTGATGACTGATTTCATCTTTTGTTGCAGGTCTAATATCCATTATTCCTTGTCGCCCACACAACTCCACCGCCTGACTGAACTGTCAGTATTGGCCATTGCTACGAGGTAAATAAAACCGATTAATATAGCCGTTCAATATCTTTAATACCTGAAGCATTCCCTGTTTTACATGATGTTCTATTTCATCCATAGTGATTTCATTTTCTGATTTTCCTGCCGCCCAGTTAGCAACGACAGCAATGGAGGCATAATGAAGTGCTAGTTCTTTCGCTAAAGCAGCTTCAGGCATGCCTGTCATGCCTACTAAATCACAACCATCTCGCTGCATTCTTATAATTTCTGCCGACGATTCAAGTCTAGGGCCTTGGGTGCATCCATAAGTGCCTTTATGACTGATAGTTATATTCGCTTGTTCGGCAGTTTGTATAAGGCGAGTGCGAAGTTGCTCATTATAAGGATGGGTAAAATCAATATGGGTAACTTGGCTCAGGTTCTCTGCAAAAAAAGTGTGTTCACGATGGTAACTATAATCAATGATTTGGTCAGGTAGAGCAATATGAGCGGGCGACATTGAAGGTGTAATTCCACCCACAGCGGTTATTGCAATAATTTCAGTGACACCATACTCTTTTAAGCCCCAAATATTAGCGCGGTAATTAATTTTATGCGGTGGGATAGAGTGGGGAGAACCATGACGTGCAAGAAAGATGATTTCTTTGTCATCAATCTTTGCAAATACAAAATCAGCAGATGGCTGTCCGTAGGGTGTTTCTATGGTTTGGGTAGATGTGACTTCTAAATCATCAATTTTGTTGACCCCGGTACCACCAATGATTGCAAGTTTTGACATGGGAAAAGTAAGCTTTATTGAGAGCAGGCAAAAATACCAGGCGCATTTCTTAAATAGCCTTTATAGTCCATACCGTAACCAAACAAATAGCGGTTTTCAACCTCAAGCCCTATAAAATCAGCCATAATCGGTTTTTTATGGTTTAAAATTTTATCCACTAAAACGGCAGAATAAGTGGCCTTTGCGTATTGTTGCTGACAATACTGGATAATAGCTTGTAGTGTAAACCCTTCATCAAGAATATCATCAATAATGAGTACCGTTCTATCTTTCAGGTTTGATTGTGGTTTTTGAATCCATTTGATTTGTCCACCTGATGTTTTGTTGCAATATCGACTGGCGTTAATTGTATCAACAGTACAGGGTATGGTTAAACGTGTTAACAGTTTACCCGAAACAACGATGCCGCCATTCATTACGCAAAGAATGATAGGGTTTTTGTCTTTCAAGCTGATATTGATTTGAGCTGCCATGTTGTCAATAGCGTTTTCAACTTCACTTTCTGGATGAAGCAAATCAGCAGAAGCTTCTATTTGTTTTATTTCTTTAAGCATGAACGAATTGTTTAATTTGGTCTGAGGCTTGTTGCCATTGACTACATTGCAATAGCTGAGCGCGAGAGAGTTGAAATTTGCCTTTCATGGCTTTTAGTCTTTGCTCTCTTTTGCTATTTTGAGTAATAGGGATATGGGTTAAAACTTGTTCAGCTACTGTGGGATTATTACACACTAAAACCATATCACAACCTGCTTGTAGGGCTAATTCCGCACGTTGGTTAAAGTTGCCCATTGATACCGCACCTTCCATGCTCAAGTCATCGCTAAAGATGGTGCCATCAAAATTTAATTGGTCGCGTAAAATTTCTTTGATCCATCGTGTTGAAAAGCCAGCAGGTAGAGAGTCTATTTGTGGATAAACCACATGAGCTGGCATAATGGCTTCCAGACCTTCATTGATTAATTGTTTAAAAGGGAGCAGGTCTTTTTCAAAGATAGTTTGTAAATCACGGTTATCAACAGGTAATGCTAAATGTGAATCCACGGCAACAGCACCATGACCAGGGAAATGTTTGCCTGTTGCAGCCATGCCAGCAGAACACATTCCAGCTCTAAATTGGCTGGCTAATTGTGCGGCAAGCTGCTGATTTGTAGAGAAAGACCTGTCTCCTATGATCTTGCTAATACCACAATCTATATCGAGTACTGGGGCAAAGCTAAAATCTATACCTACTGCTAATAGCTCAGCCGCCATTAACCAACCTGCTATTTCTGTCAGTTCTGGTTGCTGGGCATAAGTTGCAGCAGCAGGTAATTTGGAAAAACCAGTTTGAAATCGCTGAACTCTACCGCCTTCTTGGTCAACGGCAATTAGAATATCACCGTTTCGAGTGCTACGAATTTGTTGGATAAGTTGGGTGATTTGTTCTGGAGCGTTATAATTGCGTGAGAATAAAATAACCGCACCTGTGTTTGGGTGATTGATTTTTTCTTGTTCTAAAGTTGTGAGTGTTAGACCCTCCAAGTCTATCATTACCGGGCCAATAGGTAGTTTTGTCATGTTTATGGAGAGCTTATGCGAGTTTTTATTATAGGGTTAAGTTTGTTGATATATTTTACTAATATCTGGCTTTTGAGAAGCCAATATAAACCAAGGGTATTGGCTATCATTACCAAGTAAGTGCTAAGTATAATTAATTTAACGCATTTTTACCTAGGATTTTTTTTCATATTGAAGGTGCATAAATTAGCGCATAGCAAGCTAGGCAACAAATTATGTAACGCAGAAGATGGTAAAAAAGACCCGTAAAAATGGTACATTAATTATGCTTGTGTAGTAGGCGAGATAAATTAAATAGACTTGGTCCTATACTGTCTTGTTGTAAATGTGAGTACGGCTGAAAAGTCATTGCTGAGTTTATCTAAGATTAAACCTTAAAATAAAAAAATAAGAATTTTATGAGTGCATCTAATCCATTTCTTCAGCCTGTTCAAGAACCTCTGCTTGACAATAAACTAGCTGTCTCATTTAAAGTGTTGCTGGGGCTGTATCTGATTATTCCGTTGAGTATAGTGGTTTATATTATTGATCAATATTATTGGGGCAATTATTTGAAATCAATTCTACCCAGTCGTCCAGAACATTTTATTATATTTCAAATTCTATTTGGTACGCCACATATTATTGCCAGTGCCATTATGCTAACCAGTAACAAGGAATATTTTCAGTTTTATAAGGTGAAATTGTTAGTAATGACATCTTTAATTACACTGCTGTTTGGAATAGGCAGCTTGTTTATACCTTATATGGTGTTATACGTTACTGCAGCCTGCTGGACTGTGTATCATGTGTTTAAACAACAACATGGTATTGCCAAAGGCGTTTGCAGATTGCCAGATTGGGCTTTTTGCTGGTTATTATGGATGAGTGTCAGTGCTGGTATTTTTATCTATATTGGTGTTTTTTTAAAAAATAGTCTGGGTGTTCAGGAAACAGAATGGGTAAAAATGATTGCCTTTGTTTTGGTTGCAGGTTTGATATTAAGTAGTATTTTATGTCAACGGCATATACAAACTACTTTTGGCAAATGTTTTATGTGGTCAAATACTTTGTTAATAGTCAGTAGTTTTTATATGTATACCCAGCAGTATTATTTTTTGGCTATTCTTATCCCACGTCTTGTTCACGATGCAACGGCTTATGTTTTTTATGTAACTCATGATTACAATAAGCATCATTTAAATCCACAAAATGCACTTTTTAAATATGCGAAACATTGTCGTTTGCATGTATTTATCGTGTTACCTTTGTTTTCTTTTGCTCTAGCGTTTGTTTTGCAGGCTTATGGCGATGAGTGGGTTAACATGATTACCCGTTTTTTCTTTGATAGTGAAATTCGTAAGACCGTCACTTTAGGTATCATAGGATACTTGTCATTAATGCATTATTACACAGAAGCTTTTACCTGGCAGGCGGGCTCTCCTTTAAGAAAATATATTCGATTTTCAAAATAAAGCGTTCTATTTTTGTTGATATTTATACTTCCGCATCCGTGGTGGAAAGAAGTATATCTAGTTCTTTTAAGCGCTCTGGTGTGCCAATATCCATCCAGAAGCCGTCAAACTTTTCACCAGAGACTTGGTTCTCTGCCATCGCTTGTCGCAATAAAGGGGCTAGTTTTTTTATTCCTGGTGGAATGTTTTTAAATAGATCTGGATGATAAAGTCCTATGCCACTATAAGTTAATGTCGGCTGTCCTTGTGCGGCGAGTATGTGATTATCTGCTAAATGAAAATCACCTTCTGGATGATGCCTAGGATTAGCAATTAACACTAAATGAGCACGATTAATTTTTTTATTAAGCAAGGTGTGGAAGGGGAAGTCATTGGCGATATCACCATTAACTAGCAGAAAAGGATCTGACCCCAATAAAGGTAAAGCATTAATAATACCGCCTGCCGTTTCTAGTGCCATATTGCCTTCATCAGAATAAGCGATAGACGCATTAAATTGTTTGCCATCCGCTAGCACTTGTTTAAGCTGTTTGCCAAGGTGGGCAATATTGATCACGATGTCATTAAAACCCGCATCAACGAGTTGTTCAATAGTATATTGAATAATGGGCTTACCTGCTGCCAATAAAAGAGGTTTAGGCATGGTATCGGTTAAAGGGCGCATTCTTTTGCCACGTCCTGCGGCTAGAATCATTGCTTTCATGGTTTTGTAGGTAGAGTAGATGCGTAAGCAGGAATAATATTCTGCTTTAAGTAATGGTTAAATGATTCAAGCCCAGGGTATTTTTTACAAACTTGACTAACATAGTCAAGCGTACGCGGTATATCCTGCAAATAGCTGGATTTCTGATCGCGGAAATGTAAACGCGAGAAAATTCCGACCGCTTTAAGATGTCTTTGTAAGCCCATTAAATCAAACCAGCGTGTGAATGTTTGCAAGGAGGTAGTAATGAGTCCTGAATCAGTTAGACGTTGAAAATACAATGTCATCCATTGCTCAACCTGGTCAGTCGGCCATGCGATATAACAGTCACGGAGTAAGGAAACAAGATCATAAGTGACAGGACCAATGACAGCGTCTTGAAAATCAATAACGCCTAGGGAGTTTTGTTTTAAAACCATCAAGTTTCTACAATGAAAATCTCTATGTACACAGACCTGAGGTTGTTCCAGTGCGGAGCTAATTAAAACCTGGTCGAGAGTTGATTTTATAGGATCAGGTATTGTTAAGTTAAGCGTTTTATTTAAAAACCACAGGTAAAAAATTGAAAGTTCTTTAGCAAACAGTGCTTCGTTATAATAAGGTAGCTGACAACTGTTAATATCTATACGGCTTTGCAGTTGGTGTAAGCAATCAAATGTGCTTTTGTATAGTTTTAGGGCATTATTGTTAGTAAGCATATCTAAAAGACAGTGGCAACCAAAATCCTCTAATAATAAAAAACCGTGTGCTAAATCTTGATGCACGATTTCTGGAACGTGAATTCCTTGTTGCTTAAACAGTGCTGCAATTCGAATAAAAGGTTCGATGTTTTCTTTTTCAGGGGGGGCATCCATAACAATATGTTGTCCGCTTTGATGGGTGACTCTGAAATATCGTCTGAAGCTGGCATCACTGGAGGCGACTTCAAAATGCGTGATTTCTAAATTAAGCGTATTTTCTAACCAATGGATTATTGATTTTTTGCGGATATCTGTCATTGAGTTGATGCACTGATGCAAATTAGAGCGTAATAAAGGGTATAAATTTTACAGCGTATTGTCTTTTTTTGTGACATTTGTTTGTAAGGTAACGCGTAATAAATAAACTACCCGCTTGCGCAGGATTTTTTATTCATCTTTAAGAGAACTCAGCATAACTCATGAACGGATAAAAAAGGTCAGCCAAAATAACGTGCAATAGCTCACTATTACACTTGTATTTTGACTAAAACCTGAAAAATTCTATCACTTTTTTTCTCATCGCCAGAGTTATGCTGAGGTCTCTTTAAGGTGTAACGCCTAAGATGGATAAAAATACCCACAAGACTAGGTGGGTTATTTGTTGCGAGTTGCCTAAGCTTGATATTCCTGTCATTTTTCTTTTAATAAAGGGGTTAAGGTGAATTTATTGCGTTGGCGTTTTAAAACTAAGGTAGAATGCACGCAATTATTTGCGTAAAACTAGCCAACTTAGCGACACTCATCTGTGCATTGCCGATTATTGATTTTTATCTTTCTTTTTATATACTCCAGATTAGGTCTTGCTAATAGTGGTGTTTGGAATTGTGAAAAAGTAAAAGGTCAGGAATGGTCTTGTTTTGGAGGAGAAAACAAGGCTACAGAAATACAAAACGGGGATGTTTTGTCTGTCCAGCCAGAATCTCGCCCTGTAAAAATTCTTGCTCCGCCTGAACCCGCTAAAACCAAACCTAAGCAACAAGCCGTTTATGTGACTCCACCCGACACCACTGCCAAACGCCTAGACTGGACTTGCAAGGCTAATGACGAAAATGGGACCTCGAATTGTAGGCTTATAGGTGCAGACCCTAAAGGAAAAGACGGAGTCGTGAGTGACCCCGATGCTTATAACAGTTTTTTTGCTTCAGCATTTGACTATAACCAAGAGCAAGTGTTTAAAACACTGCAATCACAGCTGAAATATGATCCTTGGCAAAGTTGTCTAGTATCTTCAAAAGATGGGTCGCAATATATTCTTGGTAAAGATCTTCGTGATACCGCACCGATGGATGTTAGCGCAGACTATTCTGAAGTGTTTGATAAGGAAATTACCAGTTTTTTTGGCAATGTTGAGATTATTCGTGCAGACCAAAAGGTGTTATCTGATATGGCTAGTTATGACACCGTATCAGAAACCATGGATGCTCAGGGACATGTTTATTATAGTGAACATGAACTTTCTCTTTATAGCGATACTGCTTTATTAAACTTGAGGACTGATGAGGCGCGTTTAAGAAAAGCAATGTTTATTTCACCCTCTGCACCTCTTCGAGGTAGTGCAGATGTGGTATATCAAGATAGTAAATTATTATCTCGATATACCAACGCAGCATTTACCAGTTGCCGTCCAGGTAATCAGGACTGGGTTGTCCATGCACAGCGATTAAAAATGAATAAAGAGACGGGGAAGGCTTCAGCAAAACATGCATGGCTTGAGTTTAAAGGCGTGCCTGTTTTATATACACCGTACATTTCCCTTCCTTTGGATGATCGTCGAATAACAGGACTTTTAGCCCCTTCTTTTGGTAATGACGAGGACAATGGCTTTGATGCTGTCATTCCATATTACTGGAGTATAGCGCCCAACTATGATCTTACCGTTTGGCCGCGTTATATGTCTAAACGGGGTGCTATGCTTAGTGGGGACTTTCGTTATTTGACCAAAATGAATGAAGGTTCATTAGGCTTAGAGTATCTACCTTATGACTTGATAGAAGACAAACCAAGATATTCTGGGCACTTTCAAGATAAGGCTCGGTATACAGAAAATTTAAGTAGTGATATTGACCTCAATTATGTGTCAGACTCTGATTACTTTGATGACCTGAATGATGCCTTGGGTATTGCAACGGATCGATTTCTTAAAAGTCGAGCCACATTCAATTACAATCAACAGGGAGTTGCATTTCGTACTCATTTAGAAACGTATCAAACAACAGATCAAGATGTAAGGGATAACAGTAAACCTTATCAAAAATTACCGCAGGTCAGTTTAAATTTAAATCATTCTTTTGATGAGTGGCCGGTTGATTTAGCGATGGATAATGAATATGTTTATTTTTATCGAGACGGACGTGTGCAAGGTCAACGATTTAACGTAAAACCCTCTATAGAATTACCGCTAGAAACGGCCAGTGGTTTTATAAAACCAAAAATTTCATTGCAACATACGCAATACATATTAGAAGACCAGATAGAGGGTAAAGCGGATGATATTTCACGTACTTTACCTATTTTCTCTGTAGATGGTGGTTTAATTTTTGAGAAAGACGTTAATTTCGCCAATTCAAAGTATTTACATACTATTGAACCCCGGTTATTTTATCTCTATATTCCTGAGGATGATCAAGAGGATATTCCTATTTTTGATACCGCATTAAATGATTTTAATTTCAGTAGTCTGTTTAGAGAAAACCGTTTTAGTGGGACGGATAGGGTGCAAGATGCAAACCAAGTAACTATGGCACTCACAACTCGATTGATTGATGCTGAGACGGGGCAGGAGCGGTTAAACTTGAGTTTGGGGAATATCTTTTATTTTAAAGATAGAGTCGTTACTTTGAGAGAAAACGATGCAACAGAAACAAACAATTTCTCTAATGTGGTTGCAGAGTTAAGTGGGCAATTAACGGACCATTTTTCATTTTCTTCGGGCCTACAATGGAATCCTGACATCAACGATATTGAGCGTGGTCAAATAGAGTTCCGTTACAGAAACCAGCCTGGTCAGCTTGTTAATTTAGGTTATCGTTATAGACGGGATAATCCTGATAGAGTGGCAACAATTATTCAGACTGATGCCTCAATGCGTTGGCCAATTTATGATAACTGGTTTGGGGTAGGTCGATGGCAATATTCTTTAAAGAATAACCTAAGTACTGAAAGTTATCTTGGTTTGGAAAAAGAAAGTTGTTGTTGGCGATTTCGTGTTCTTTGGAGAAGGTTTGCTGAAGATAATGATTCTTCTGATAATGAAACCGATCAAGGTGTTTTTGTACAGTTAGAACTCAAAGGGCTGGCCAGTTTTGGTGATGCAGTCGATGATTTTCTTGAAAAGAACTTAAAAGGTTATTTGAGACCAGAATAAGGTGGGAGTTGAATTAATGAAGTATAGATATAAAAAACTGACTGTTTTTCTGGGATTAATGCTACTCACTTCAATGAGCACTTTAACTGTGCATGCAGAACTTCTGGATCGCATAGTTGCAGTCGTAGAAAATGATATTATTTTGGATAGAGAGTTAACAAAGGAGGTATATAGCATTGTTAGTAACCTTCAAGCTAATAATGTGATAGTTCCCCCTGTTTTTATCCTTAGAAAACAGGTGCTGGAGCGTTTGATTCTGGATAAATTACAAAGACAATTTGCTACAAAACTTGGCATTCAAGTCAGTGATGCCATGTTAAATAGCTCAATTGCTGGTATTGCCAAAAGAAATAACTTAACAATAGACAAGTTTAGAGAAGAGCTGAAAAGTCAGGGGATAAGTTTTAAGGACTTTGAAAATAATATTCGTAATGAAATAATTATTAGTCAATTAAGGGCTCGAGAAATTAGTTCTAGGATAAGGGTGACTGAGAGAGAGGTTAGTCATTATATGGAAACACAAAGTGAAGTCGGGAAAACTAATGTTCAATATCATATAGGGCATATCTTAATAGCTATCCCCGACGCGGCCTCTTCATCAATCATTCAGAAAGCGAAAGATAATGCAAAAACTGTGCTGGATGATTTACAACAAGGTGCTGATTTCGAACAAACAGCAATCTCTGTTTCTTCTGCCGCAAATGCTTTGAAAGGAGGGGATCTGGGCTGGAGAACAACAGATGAGATACCGACTCTTTTTGTTGGTCCTGTCAACAAGTTGAATGAAGGTGAGGTAGCCGAGTTAATTAGAAGCCCAAGTGGTTTTCATATTATCAAGTTATTTGGGTTAAAGGGTGTTGATAAATATATGGTGACCAAAACTAAAGGACGACATATTCTTATTAAACCAAACGAACTGATTAATGATGCGGAAGCAAAAAAAAGATTGCTAGGCTTAAAAGAAAGGATTCTGAATGGGGATGATTTTTCAACTTTAGCCAGATCTAATTCTGATGATAAAGGTTCAGTTATTAATGGTGGAGATTTGGGCTGGGTCGGACCAGGAGATCTTGTTCCTCCTTTCGAATCAGCGATGAATAAATTAGCCATCAATGAAATAAGTGATCCTGTTCAAACACAGTTTGGCTGGCATCTTATTCAGGTTTTAGAAAGAGAAGAAAAAGATAATAGTGCAGGGTTTAAAAAAACGCAGGCCAAAGAGGTGATTAGGAAACGTAAGATAGAAGAAGAAACTGAATTATGGCTGCGTAGATTAAGAGACGAGGCATTCGTCAACATTAACATGGATAGATTATAAGATCCCTCCATAGTTAGTTTAAATCATACAAACAGCAAGGAAGTCGTGCTAAAAAATAGTTTAGAAGTTCTGTTAGCAGAGCAAGATCTGAAGCAGCATCAAGCGTTTATTTTAAGCCTGTCTGAGCAGCTAGGTGTGAGCGTGTTAGAAAGTGCTGCGGCATTGCTTTATCATCATAAAATTGCCCCTACTTTTTATGCTAATGATCGGCAACGGGTAAAGAAAAATAACCTTGAGCTAGATCCCGTGCCTTCAGAGGTAAAGCTTGTTAGATACCGTTTGGCAGTGGGGCAGAAACATCAGGTTTTAGTGGAAGAAATAAAGAATATTTTAGTGGATGTAGCGGGAGTGGAAAAAAACCAAATTGGCAAGCTGGATATTAAAAATCATTATACCTTGGTCGATTTGCCTTATGGAATGCCAGCAGATATATTTCAGTTATTATCTGAAACAGAAATAAAAAATCAAAAACTAAATATTAAGCGGACTAAACAGTATAGGAAATATCATAAGAGAACTCAGCATAACTCATGAACGGATAAAAAAGGTCAGCCAAAATAACGCACAATAGCTCACTATTACACTTGTATTTTGACTAAAACCTGAAAAATTCTATCACTTTTTTCTCATCGCCAGAGTTATGCTGAGTTCTCAATAAGCAACAAAAAGGGTATTCAAATTCTTGAATACAGCAAATACCCCTGAACCTATTCAAATACTGTTTGCTATTATTTTTTACATTGACGAATACAGAATCAGTGCATTCAATTGCTAACTATTAATCCGCAGTCGTGACTGTGTGGAGTGTGGGGTTTAAAGGGCAAGAAAGAATGACTTGATGCAGTCAACCCTGAATTTTTATTTTTAAAATGAATATAGAATATATTGACAAGCCTGAACAATTAGATGATTTGTGTAAAAGAATTCAAGGGCAATCTTGGATAGCTCTTGATACCGAATTTTTAAGAGAAAAAACCTACTATCCTATTTTTTGTTTATTGCAGATTGCTACACCTGAATGGGTGGTTTGTGTTGATCCTATTGCCCTGCCTGAATTATCTGAGTTATTTGAGGCGATCAATAACCCGAAAATAACTAAAGTATTACATGCATGTAGACAGGATCTTGAGATTTTTTATCAAATTACGGGAAAGGTCTCATATCCCGTATTTGACACTCAGATTGCTGCACCATTACTAGGTTTTCAGGAGAATCCTGGTTATGCCATGTTGGTTTCAAGTTTTCTCAATGTTAATTTATCTAAAGCATATACTCGCACTGACTGGAGTATTCGGCCTCTGAGCCAGGCACAGATTCAATATGCAGCTGATGATGTGATTTATCTTTGCAAAATTTATAGCATTATGTGTGAACAACTTGAGGAAATGGGGCGTTTGAATTGGCTGGAAAATGATTTTGAATTATTAACAGACACTGAATTGTATCAATTGTCGCCGATTAATGCATGGCTGAAAATAAAAGGAAAAAATAATCTGACTGGAAAACAGCTCTCAATTGTACAAGTATTGGCGCAATGGAGAGAGCAGACAGCACAGCAAGAAAATAGACCTAAGAACTGGCTGATTAGAGATGATCTATTACTACAGTTAGCTAAATTAAAACCAGACACAGTGGCTGATTTAATTAAAGTACGAGGTATGAGCGAGCGGACAGTACGACGTTATGGCAAAACTATCTGTCAGTTGATTGAGGAAGCAAAAAATAAACTGCCTATAGCGGTCAACAATAAAAGCAAATCGGCTAAAAAAACGCAGGCACAGGAAGCCGTTTTAGATCTGCTAACAGCAATTGTCAGGATTAGAGCGGATGAAAACTCAATCAATCCGGCTATACTCGCGAGTAGAAAAAACCTTGAGAAATTGCTGTTTGAAGAATACGGTAATTCTTTATTGTGTGGTTGGCGTTATAGTATGGTGGGACAAGAGTTGCAAGGGGTAATGAAAGGTCAATATAAAGTGACTGTGGATAAGGGCAGTGTTGTTTTATCCGACCACCACTTTAAAGTGTGAATACGTTTGGCGGTCAAATCTACAGAAATAGAGCGGTTTTAAAACAATAAAAGAGTGAGTCCATATGCGCCCAGATAAGTCATCATAAAATAGAAAAAAGAAATGGTTAAACTTGCTGCAAGGTTGACAGCAATTACTTTTTTAAGGATAAAAGTAATAAGGATAAAATCCCATAAGATCAATACGGCCATAAAATAATAGCTGATGATACTGTCACTGACGGTAAGCCAAGTTATAGTAGGCACGATAAAAAAAGCCACGACATTTTCACAAAACAATACAGCGGTAACGATTTGAACATAAAGATGTGTGGTTTTATTTAGAAATAAAATAAGCCCAACAAAACCGAAGGTGAGCAGTGTTTCTATAATAACTTCAAAAAGAGCTTCTGATGGCTCGATCATATTCGCTTGTATAAGAAGCTCTATAAGAAAATAAAACCAGAAATTTTGTTTAAGAAAAGTAACGGATCTTGGTAAATCCAATGGATTTACTTTTAAAAAACAAATGGGTAAATAAGTCTTAAAGTTACTCATAATGAATCGGTATTACCAAGATCAGCAGTTGTTGTTAATGGTTCTGATGAAACAGGATAGCTTTCATCCTGGAGAGGATATTGGCTAAATTGATTGTTTAGTGCTTGAACCATATCTCTTGTCTGTTCTATTAAACTCATAGTTTTAGAGCGTGTTTTTTTGTTTTTGCCAACGGGTTCATTTATGGGTAGAAGGATGCGCCAGAAGGTTAAGCTTTTTTCAAACAGGCCAGATAAATTTTCAGTTAAATCAAGTTCTTTTTGGCGTTCTTGTAGACTTCGAATGATAAATTTGGCATGAACTTTAGCCATCATAAGATGAATGGGAACCAGAAATGCTAGCAAAATAAGGATAAATGCAGGGCCAATAATAGGATCAAACAAGTGCTGTACTACACCAATAGTAATTTCTGCAAAAAGCAGTAATGTTACAAAAAATCCTAAAATGATAAATGTTGACATATTGAGTCGCTCTTTCCATAAGCTTAGACTTTGTTCCACCTCATACAAATAAACATCGTTAATATCACTAATACTTTTTTCCAGAGAGTGGAGAACGCGATAGGAGCGGTCATTTTCAATATTTGCCAGCCGTTGTTCAATTTCATTAATAGAATTCTGTGTTGAATCAGACAAGACAATAAATTGTCCGGTATGAATACCCAATTCAGCTAATCTTCTTTGCCAAGAAGCTATAATTTCATGCGTTTTATTGCTGTCAAGGCTGATCTCTGAATGATCTACAACATAAATAAACTTATTAGTATCTTGCTGAGCAATAATTTCATCAATTGAATGTTTGATGAGTTCAGGTGTTGCATCAAATAAGTCGGTAAAGACTAGAACCAAGTCAGACATATCAAGGATATGTTGGGTTAATACTGGCACCACTGGGCTTGTTAAGGAAGGGTTGACAACAGGGGTGTCTACAAAAAGTTTTCCCTTGAGACGTTCACTGTTAACGGTTTTTAATTCCAAATATGCATTAATTTTAGCCCCTTCACCTTTGACCGTTTGTTCGATTTTATGGCTGGTTTGATAAAAAGGAAGTCTATAATCTGCATCTAAAGCAGTACCAGGCAAGGTTGTGTTAGTCGTTTGTGGTGTGTATTGATGGATGGTGAATTTATGGTTAGAAGAATGAATGTTAGCGTTTAAATAATGAGCAATAAAATCTGATTTTGCCGTTGAAAAACCACCAATGAGACTGACTATAGGCCACCAAGAGCTTTTTTTTACCGTTGAATCTTCATTATCAAGCAGACCTAAGTCAAACTCTAATTGATCTAATTGCTGAAAAGTATTACTTGCCTTATGTAATATAGGGTTTGAAGCAGAAAAATAGTTTTCAAGATGAATTAAATGTTTGCTTATCGTTTTATCAGCCATTTATGGAAACCATTATTCTTATATTTATTAAGGTTAATTCATAAATTATCAGTATACACCGAGACGGTGATATTCTTCCAATAAAAGTAGAATAAATTGGAATTAAAGGAAAACTAGACCAATACATGAACTCGTATATTATGCTCATAAAATCCAGTGACTAGGTTAAAAGCCTTCACAATAGCCTACTATTACCTGCGATTTTTGCCTTGAGTCTGAATTCTCCGAACATAATCTGCTTTTTCCAAGCTTAATCCTCAGTCCTAAGTCTTGTCAATCAGGGTATCTTTGCTGGGATTGTAAAAACATAATCAGAGTTTTTTGCCCTAGTATGGCAAGATAAGCATTCTTCTGCAAAAGAAGCAGTATTACCATAAGGTTGCTGCTATTCCCCTATCCAGTGTGCATACCCCTAGGGCTAATTTGTTCTTCTGGCACAACTAAGATAGCATAGGATTGACAGATAAATTGAACAATTCCAGCAAGGGAATGGTTCAAAAAAGAGAACCATTGAGTGAATAGGTGTTTAGTCTGGACAGATGAAGCTTGGTCTGACTATATATTGGCAGGGACAGGATAAAAAAACATTAAGGCGGGTCAGCACGCTTATTGCCTTTAGGTATAACATAACTTACACCGTTATGAACATTTACTATCGCCACAATTTAAGCACGTCATACAGCCATCCATGAGTACCATGGCTTTAGTGCTACATTTGGTACATAGCGTTGCCTTTTCAGGAAAACTGTTTTCCTTATCAGTACTTGAGAGTGCATGTTTTTCTTCAAATTCCTTACGTTTTTCTGCCAAAAATTGTTTTTGTGAGTCTTCCATTTCTTCAGTCACTATCATGCCAATATATTTCATGTGGGACTCAATCGCATGGCCAATTTCGGCAACTAATGAAGGCATAAAAATACCGCCTTTTTTAAAATAACCACCTTTAGGGTCGAAAACCGCTTTCATTTCTTCGACTAAAAATGTGACATCACCGCCTTTACGAAATACAGCGGAAATAACCCGTGTTAATGCCAATACCCATTGAAAATGTTCCATGTTTTTTGAGTTAATAAACACTTCATAAGGGCGGCGTTCTTCATGTTCTGTACCCATATTTAACACCATGTCATTAATGGTGATATAGAGGGCATGTTCCGATTGTGGGGTTTTAATTTTATAGGTTGAACCGAGTAGTACTTCAGGGCGTTCTACATTTTCATGCATGCTTTCCAATAAAGGTTCCAATGTCTCGCTATTGGCTGCTTCAACTTTTTCTTCATTATTGATTACTTTATAAGCAACAATTTTTTTTGTGATTTTATGGTGCATTAGAATTTCCCGTAATAACCTTCTTTTAAGGCATCAAATAGATTAGCCGCAGTATGTGTTTCACCATCATATTCAACTTCTTCGTTACCTTTTGCTTCAATAACATGACCATCATCCAAAGTAAATTGATAGGTCGTTTTCTCTAGGTCTTCTTCTTTCACTAAAACACCCTGGAACACTTCTGGGTTAAAACGAAAGGTGGTGCATCCCTTTAATCCTTTGTCATAAGCATATTCATAAATAGACTTAAAGTCTTCATAAGGAAAATTAGTCGGCACATTCGCTGTTTTAGAAATGGAGGAGTCTATCCACTTTTGCGCAGCGGCCTGAACATCAACATGTTGCTTAGGGCTAATATCATCGGCTGCAATAAAATAGTCAGGTAATTGTTTATCGCTATCTTCACTAAAAGGCATAGCTTCTGGGTTTATCAGTTCTCTATAAGCTAATAATTCAAATGAATAAACATCGACTTTTTCTTTGCTTTTTTTGCCTTTACGAATAATATTTCGCGAATAGTGATGGGCAAAACTAGGTTCTATGCCATTACTTACATTATTGGCCAGTGAAAGAGAAATGGTGCCGGTAGGTGCGATGGAGCTATGGTGAGTAAAGCGAGCACCATGTTCTATTAATTCATCGATTAACTCGGGTTTTTCTGTACCCAGTTGTTGCATATATCGACTGTATTTAGCATGTAATACTTTGCCTGAAATGCTGTCGCCTAATTGATAACCATCCGTTTTCATTTCTGGTCTTTTGTATAGCATTTCACCAGTAACGATAAATGTTTGATCCATAATAGGTGCCGCACCTTTTTCTTTAGCTAGATCCAGACCTGCTTGCCAACCCTCTATGGCTAATATTTTGGTGATTTCTTCAGTAATTTGTAATGATTCCTCTGAGCCATATTTTAAACCCAGCATGGTTAAACTTGAACCTAGTCCTAAATAACCCATGCCATGTCTACGTTTGCTGATGATTTCATTACGTTGCTTTTCTAGTGGTAAACCATTAATTTCTACCACATTATCTAGCATACGGGTAAAAATACGAATAGTTTTAGCGTATGTTTCCCAATCAAATCTAGCCTCATGAGTAAAAGGTTTTTCTACAAATCGGGTTAAATTAATAGATCCTAATAAACAACTACCATAGGGCGGTAGGGGTTGTTCACCACATGGATTGGTGGCGCGTATACTTTCACAAAACCAGTTATTATTCATTTCGTTGACTTTGTCGATCAGAATAAAACCAGGTTCTGCATAGTCGTAGGTTGAAGACATAATAATGTCCCATAAGCGACGAGCTGGCATGGTTTTAGTGATTTTACAAGCCACTAAACCGTCTTCATTAATAATATAGCCTTCTTTATTGGGTAAATCTCGCCAAATAACGTGATCTTTATTGCTTAGATCAATGCTATCCATTAATTTTTCTTTTTCTGTGATAGGGAATGACAATGACCATGATTGATTGTTTTTAACGGCTTCAACAAATTCAGTGGTAATTAATAAGGACAAATTAAACTGGCGTAAACGGCCATCTTCACGTTTTACGCGAATAAAGTCGATGACATCAGGATGGGCAATGTCAAAAGTCCCCATTTGTGCACCACGTCTACCGCCTGCTGATGAAATGGTAAAACACATTTTATCGTAAATATCCATAAATGAGAGCGGTCCCGAAGTGTATGCTCCTGCTCCTGAAACATAGGCATCTTTAGGGCGTAAGGTAGAAAACTCGTAACCAATGCCACAGCCCGCTTTTAATGTCAGCCCCGCTTCATATACTTTATTAAGAATATTATCCATAGAATCAGAAATACAACCTGACACCGTACAGTTAATAGTTGATGTGGCTGGTTTATGTGCTTGCGCACCGGCATTAGACACAATGCGCCCAGCAGGAATTACACCTTGTCTTAAAGCCCATAGAAAAGATTTATAATGTTGTTCTTGTAGGGTTTTCCCTTGTTCTACATCTGCGAGTGCCCTAGCTACTCTTTTATAAGTATCGTCAATGGTCTTATCAATGGCTTCTCCGTCTTTGTTTTTAAGGCGATATTTAGTATCCCAAATATCGAGCGAAGCACTTTGCATGGGAATTTTGATGGTGTTATCGGTAACAACTTGAAGCTGGGCAGTCATTGGTGATTTCCTTTCTGAATAAGGGTGTGTAAACACTTGAAAAAGCTAAAAATAGAGGATAGTAAGTGTGTTAAAAAGCAATATGTAGTGCTTGTTAAAAATAATATCACAATATGTTGTGGTTAACACCTTTTTTTAACCCCGATATTTAAAATGATTTTTTGCCTGTAATTATATGAGGCTATGTTGAATAGAGCGGGGGGGGGGGTATTAAATTTTTTAATAAATTGGTCTGGATAATGGGCAGTACTATACTGCATTGTGTCTGACTAAATTAGCTAAGATAAAGTACAAGATGATCATGCAAATGATGATCAACCCTGCAACAGGGAGTACAAGTTTCCAGAATGGATTCTTGTGCATAATTAACAACCCAAAAAGCTAAGATAATTGAAATGTAATGCTAGATTGTTAGATATGCTGAATTTTTCTAATAAAGGGAAAACTGCCCTCGAAAAATACCTCAAGAGCAGTATTCACAATTTATATTTTACCGTCTAAGCCCATTTGGAAATACTTATGGGTAATTGAATCTTGGTTTTCAAGTAACCAATCAATATCTGGGGTGTTGGTCATTGCTTTATGAATTGCTTGTGCTGTTGCTTTACGATGAATATCAAATAAAATTTGATGATCTAAATTATCATCAGTTGCTACACTTGGGTTTAACCAAACCGAACAAATAATGCCTAAGTCATTGGCTTTTTCTTTTGCAATATCCCCAGCACGAACAGCATCTAAAACACCGTTAGCAATAGCAGCCTGGACGGTTCCCATTAAAATATTAGTATAACGAGAGTTATTAACAGTGACTTTACTGACCATTAAGGTGACAGGGCGTACTTGAATATCGGTATTTAAAATAGCAAATACTTTTGAATGGCCTTTTGCCTGATCTCCAGTGAGTGTTGCAATGGCAGTTCCTACTGGGCCGTCTAATTCACCAATAACAATTTCTGGCTCCGCAGCGGTGCCAGGAGGGCCACCAGCAACTAAGGATTCTCCAGTACGCATTATAATTCTTTCGCTCATCTATATCTCCAAAATAAAAATAATTTCAACCAAATAGCATACCATGAAAACCTTAGTTTAATAAGATGTTAAGTTGAAAACCCCGTATGCTTTAATAAATTATAATTTTATAGTCCTAAGACATTAAAACGACAATATATCATTTAGAAACTACGATCATTGGAATATAGACGAAACCGAATGTGATACTGAAATATTACAAGCATTTTTCATTGTTAAAAATCAATGCATTTAAAATTTAATCAGCTCAACTTCAAAAATCAAGGTTGAATTAGGGCCGATATCTGCACCGGCTCCTCGTTGCCCGTAAGCTAAATGAGAAGGAATAAAAAAGCGATACTTTGCACCTACATTCATTAATTGTAAGCCTTCTGTCCAGCCAGCAATGACTCGGTTTAATGGAAAAGAAGCGGGAGAACCTCGTTTATAAGAACTATCAAACTCTTTACCATCTAATGTAGTCCCCTGGTAATGGACTGTAACGGTAGTGGTAGCTGATGGAGAAAAGCCCTCACCTTCTGTCAGTACCTCATATTGCAAACCGCTAGCCGTGGTGACGATATTTGCTTTTTTTGCATTTTCAGCAAGAAAGGTTTCACCCGCGATTCTGTTTTCTTCCGGAGAAGTGGCATTAGCCATAGAAGACATAGAAATTCCTAAAAATAATATGGTTAAAAGTGCAATAACTCGGTGTCTAGTATTTATCATTGATTCTTCCGTTGTTAAAGATACGAGGTGTATATGTTAGCAAAGTTAGGTAAATTAATACTGGAATTTAATATAAGGATAAGAATCACAAGATACTTTGTTGAAAACATAGGTGAAAAACCATCTATAAAGACTATAATTAAATTAATGTTTGCTGCATAAAATTAGGATATATCATGTCAGACGAAAAAAGATCCTATAGGAAAAATCTAACCTCCTACGGATTGATTTATATTGGCGGAGAAGAATTGGAAATTTCTGTAAGGAACTTGTCAATTACAGGCGTATTAGCTGAATTGGAGAACAATTCATCCATTAATAATATTAATGCTGTTTTTGCGTCCATTAAAGAATCTTCTCTGATTGATATTTATTTACCTGAAATGCGTTTAGCAGGAGAGGCTGAAGTAGTCCGGGCTGATATGGTGGATGGTCATATTTATTTGGCCATAGAGTTTAGAACAGTTTCCTATGATATAGATAATGTTCTTTATAAGCGTAAAGTGTATAGAAAAGAAATGACGGCACCAGGGCAGATTATTTTTAATGGAAATAAATATAAATTCTTTAGCAAAAATGTTTCCGTAGATGGATTGATGATTCTATTGAATGAATACATTGAAGTCGATAACGGGACAATCACAATTTTTGATTTTAAGCGACTACAGTTACGCGGTAAAATTAAAGTTGCATGGGTAGAGCGTGCTGATAGCCATTCCACTTTAATGGGGTTGCAATATGTACAGATGAAAAAAGAAGATATTACTGGTATTCCCCGTTTTTCAAATAAAACTGAACAATTTACAGGCCCTTAAAATTGACCTATGTGTTGAGAGTCGTTTCTCTTTATAAGATGAGTTTCTTTTATAAATGGCGTTGGGAACTATCTTCTCCTTTAGCGGGTGCTTGCCTTACATTAGCATTTGCTCCTTTTGACTATTCATATCTAGTTATTGTTTCTTTAATATTTGCTTTTCTGTCTTGGCTGGAATGTTCGCCTAATCGTGCTGCTTTACGAGGTTTTCTTTATGGCTTTGGGCTATTTGCTTGTGGCATTTCCTGGGTTTATATCAGTGTTCATGATTATGGTGGGGCATCTGCATTGGGTGCCCTATTATTAACCGTCCTAATTATTTGTTTTTGGTCTTTATTTCCTGCATTGACCGCATTTATTTCGAGTAAACTTTTTTCTAGTAAATATTCCAATCAATACATTTTTATTTTTCCATCTGTATGGATGTTTATAGAATATTTTCGAGGTACTTGGTTTATCAATGGTTTTCCCTGGTTACAAATAGCTTATACTCAGCTATATTCACCTTTAAAAGGTTATATTCCAATTATAGGTTCTTATGGCACAGGTTTTTTTCTTGCATTAACGGCAGCTATGTTAGTTGCTGCGTATAAAAAACAAATAGCTTATAAATTGGTATTAATTTATATCGTTTTGATTTGGGGTGGAGGCTCTGTTTTACAAACCGTGAGGTGGACAAAGGTTATTGGTGAGGAGATTAATGTTGCACTTATACAAGGAAATGTAGCCCAGGATCAAAAATGGTTGCCAGAAAACAGATTAAAAACCTTGTTAGATTATCAACACCTAACTGAACAAAACTGGGATGCAGACATTATTATCTGGCCAGAATCTGCCATTCCAGCCTATTTATCGCAAGCTAAAGAAAGCTACATAAATCCTCTCTCTGCACAGGCAAAATTACACAATACGACTTTAATCGTTGGACTTCCTGCTTTAGGAAAGAAAAATGAACATTTTAATACGGTGTTGACACTAGGTAAACAAGAGGGACGGTACAATAAAAATCATTTATTACCCTTTGGTGAATATCTACCTTTGCAACCTGCCTCTGGTTTTATTCTAAAATTATTGAATATAAGTTTAGGGAGTTTTTCTTCGGGGGGTAGTGAACAAAAATTATTACAAGCCGCTGGCTATCCATTTGCCACCTCAATTTGTTATGAAGATGCCTTTGCCAGTGAGGCTTTAAATACAATGCCAGAGGCCGCTTTTTTAGTGAATGTCACTAATGATGCTTGGTTTGGAGATTCACTCGAACCTCATCAACACATGCAAATAGCTCAAATGAGAGCACTGGAGACAGGGAGGTATATGCTGCGAGTTACCAACACCGGAATAACTGCAATAGTTGCACCTGATGGTTTAATAGATAACAGGGTTCCAAGCTTTAAACAAACAGTGCTTAAAGGCTCAATTTTTCCTATGGGTGGAATGACTTTTTATGCCAGGTTGGGTGATGAAGTGATAATGTTAGTTTTAGCTTTTTTTATACTGCTTTCAATTGCATGTTCAGCAATCGGTATTTATAAAAAAAAATTAATGGGCAGATAATGGAGACAGATACCGTCTTAAAAATCAACCCTAATTTCACAAGAAAGTTTTTGAATTGTCTCTAAGGTAGCTACATTAACTATTAACTTTTTGGAGTATGGCTATGAAAACTATTTCCTCAAAAGAGGTGCAAAATTCATTTGGTGCTTTTTTGGATACTGCCCAGCGTGAGCCTGTAATGGTGACAAGAAGAAACCGTCCCGTTGGGGTAATGCTTTCTATGGAAAACTTGCCTGCCATATTTGAGTTAGCAGATTCTATGAGAGAAACTATCAAGACAGGTGTTAAAGCGGGTTTAGCTGATGCAAAGGCTGGTAGAGGGCAAGAATTAACAGATGACTACATAGATGACTTAAAGACAGAATTACAAGCAAGAATAAATTCTAATAAACGGTAAATGAAGCATTACCAAGTAATAATTATGCCTTCTGCTAGAGAGGGCTTGCTTGCAATGGGGGAATATATTGCACTAGATAATCCCACTAGAGCAATGACTTTTGTTACTGAAATTACAAATTCAGCAAACAAGACACTTGCTATTTTTCCTTATTCAGGAAAAGTTTCAGAGGAGTTAGATTTAGGTGAAGAAATTAGGGTCTGGTCATACGGTAATTACAACAGTTATTACCATGTTTTGGATAAAAAATAGCCTTGTATCATCCCCATTTATTATAGGAGAACTCAGCATAACTCATGAACGGATAAAAAAGGTCAGCCAAAATAACGTGCAATAGCTCACTATTACACTTGTATTTTGACTAAAACCTGAAAAATTCTATCACTTTTTTTATCCGTCCAGAGTTATGCTGAGGTCTCACAAGAGTAGAATAAATACTTGGCGGTTATTGCCCCTTTGAACAATATGTTGAGGGACACCAACTGGACTAACTCTAGCTAATCTTGCCATTTTTTACTAAAAAAATAATTATTTCAGGGCAATCAAAGCATAACACCCTTTATGCTACTCTTGTATCTGACCTCTTTGATGAATTGTTATCATTTTTTAAAAATTTACGACATCTATCAGCGGCGAATTCACATCATATACTTCGCACGGTCACGGATGCGGATTTTATAGCACGTTGATTTTTGTTGATAGCAAGCCACTGAAACAGGCGCATAGCAAGCTACGCAACTATTTCAGTAACGCAGTCTATCGACGAAGCTTCCTCTCCTGCTTATTCACAGGGATGTGATGTATGCAGGTTTTGCACGGAGCAAAAACCTGCCACGCCCCTTACCTACATCCATGTAGGCAAAAATCAACCGATAGAAAACCGCATCCGTGATCGCGCGAAGTATAAGTGCAACACTCGTGCCCAGCGTAAGAAGGCACTGTCTTTATTGCTATCAACTTAAAACCCAGACTATTAGCTCTGTTCAAAACACTCAAATTTACACTTGACATCCCATGAGTAGGCTTAGGTAAGTCCATTAGAAATATCATATAGCCCTTCTCATTATTCGAGTAAATTTCTCGCCCATAGTTAGAGACTACAATTTTTTAAATGCATTTAAAGCACCAACCTTCAGCTTGTCAAGCCTATTACTACCACTACCAAAATTATCTCCGATATTCAAGAATTAGGGGATCATTAAACTTTCTGAAGAGCCAAAAGACACATTCTTTCCAATAGACATACGTCCATGCAATTTCAGCTTATGTTTAAGGTTCCCTTTTTTAACTAAGAACCTTACGCTGTAACAGAAGTCCTTGGGGAACCTTGGGTCTTAAACTCTGCATTTTTTAAATGTCTCCACAATACGAGAAGACATAAGCTCAGCAGAGTAACGTAACTTACAAGCTGTAATAATTTCTGGCGACTGGGATTTCCACCAATCACGCTCTCTCCATACAGACAGCATTTTCTCGCTCATACTTTTAGCATTACCTGCTTGGAAAAAACAACAATTCACCTTTTCTATAGCAGCCTCAATTTCTGGCGCATGAGGTTCATTGTCTGCAACGATCATTGGGGTTCCAAATGAAAAACTTTGGGTAATGGAAAGTCCTACATAACCAGGAGACAAACTTGCAACGCACTCAGAATAAACATCTCGAAGCACACTTATGTCAGACAGATGTCCACGAAACTTTACATTAGACTGTATGCCTAGCTCAATCACTAAAGCCTCGCAGGCATCTCGCTCTGGCCCGTCCCCAATAATTATTAAATCCCCTATGTTTTCTGCCTTTACAGCATACCCGTATGCCTCTATCATTAATAAGGGTTTTTTCCAAGCTACTAATCGCCCCACATAGACAAAGTTCGAGCGTTCACGAATAGGAACCCACATATATTCCTTTAAGTATAGTGCATTAGGAGCCGAGGTAATGCTTTTACTGGGCATCCTCTCAGACAGTTCATCTTTCTCAGTATCCGTATACACCAATATATGCGTGCCCAACATTCTCAGCACATTACGAAGAGAATCACTTCTTGAGTAACGCCCTTTCCTAGGCCAAGCATGTCCCCACAAAACAGTCTTTTTACCAATTAGCTTACGTAATAGTAGAATTAGCCATACTGTTAAAATTCTCGGATTCAGCTCCAAAATCAGTGAATCGGATTCTACAGCCTTTACCAATACACCTTTTTGTACTAAGAATTTACGGCGAAGCAAATAAACATTATCAACAAACGTTAAACAACTACCAATATCTACCTTAGTTAAAACACTAGCCTCAAAGTGTTCTCGACCCGTTAGAACCTTAAAGTCGCTTCCCAGTTTTTCATATACACAATTCAAAACATTCTGACGGTAATTAGGGATTGCAGTCTGTATCAATAAATACTTAGACATTTCTCTTCACACTATCCCTCTCATCCCAAGTTACAACAGTAAGCAAAGACAACCAAATAAATAAACTCTTATGCATCCATAGCGTTAAGCTGACCTGGGCTACAAAAAAACTAAAAACAAATAAGGCACAGACTAGCCAACCAATACTTGATTGCAAACGTAAAACCGACTTGAAAGCTGTACCCATTAGAATCAATAAAAACAAAAATCCAACTAAGCCATTCTCCGATAAGACTTCAAAAAAAATATTATGGGGGTAGTAGAAGAAATAATGTTGACTAAAATTACCAGCTCCTATGCCGAAAAAAACATTCTCCGAAAAAATATCCAACGCAGTAGCCCAAGCTGATAAGCGGATCTCTTCAGATTCACCATAATTACCAGATATAAGACGTTCGAAACCCAAAAAACCTCGTTTATAGAGATCATCCGGAGCCATCATAAAAAATGCTATCAAAGCTACTATAAGTGTTATTAACTCCCACTTTATATATGTATTAAAACCAAATTTCCGATAACTCAAAAGGAGAAACACTAGAATACCCAGAAAGATCCCAATTACAGTACTCCGTGTATTAGTTAGAATTTCTGTATAGAGTAATATTACAATCCCAACAAAAAGCAATATTTTTTTTAGCCTACTACTGTGCTCCATAATTAGAAAATAAAGTGCTATCAGAAAAGACTGGCCAACAAGTATACTCAAAGGAATAGAGCTCACATTTCCTATAGTTAAGCGCACCACGTATTCAGATATACTATCGCCTTTTACAAGCGCATAAATTGAGGCTAGCAAACCAATGCACATTATTGCCACTAAGAATTCTTTTATTTTAACCTGGCGATCATGAGCAGCAAAAAGGACAAACCTCACAGCAAAGAAAAAGCTGGCACAAAATACAAGATAGCGGAATGCCACATTGAGCGCTAAATCAGCTCTCGATGCATACAGTGCCGACAATAAAAGACAAAGAAACAAACCTACTACTGACCAACCTTCTGGCCCAAATGGGGTATAAAAACTTTTCTTCATAAGAGTACGCTTTATAAGCAATACTGCAAAGCAAGCTAGTGGCCCTCCTACGCCTATAAGTGCATAAAGAGTAGTGCTGGTACCACTGCCAACTGCCGCATTCAGCAAAAAAGCATTGGCTGCTAACGCCAGACCCCACATGGGGCGAGTCCAAGACAAAAACGAGATAAAAACAAGATACAACACTGCAAATATCATAAAAAACCGTAATGTTAACTAAAATTATTGTATTTGAAAAAAATAAACTACCTTCAAAAATACCCACTTAACTGGGGATCTTATTAAGGTTAAGAACGTCATTTTCTTCCTGTATTTACCGAATTTCTGCTCATGCCTTCTATATAAATATGTCAGTGGGTGCGGAGCGAGTGTGTCCCAGGGCTTTGATGATGATGAGTAGTGAACTATCCCAGGGGTTCCGTAGGCTGCCTTTATTTCTTTAGCCAGCAGGGGGAGTTCTTTTCGCCTCCTTAAAAAGGAGGTCTGTAAATTCCAACGCAAATCAACACGTTTCCAATTTCCTTGAAATACTGCATTGAGTGCATCTTGGTCAAACATTAAGCATTCAGACTGATGGTTAGACAAGTATTCAAGAGCTTTACTTTCCACATCACTGATACGCCAGCGAGAAAGGTTCAGCAATAAAACACCCGCATTAAAATACCCTTGTTTAGGCTCCATACCTAGAGACTCGTATCTATCAAAAAAAGGATTTTCAACAGCGGCAACATAATGATCGGTTACATTTACATTCCAAAAATCACTCAAATCATCTGTAATAACTAGATCAGCGTCCAAGTACAGCACTTTATCTAATTTATTGAGCAAGGATGGAAGTCCAAAACGTATATAGGTCGCTGCACTAATATGACCATCGGCTTCAAGTTTTTGCACCTTTTTGTCTTGGGAGTCTATAAAAGTAATGGTAAACTTGCCGACACCCTCAATAACTGTTGCTAAACGATCCTTGGATGACTCCGCTATTTGCTGAGTAATCACATAAATATCTACATTATTATGCGTGTTACTTTCAACCAAAGAGCCTAATACAACCCCCAAGTGACGAACATAATTCTCGTCGATACAAAAGCAAACACTAATGGGGCTATGAGAAGCAATTTTTTTGATCATTAACAGACATATTTTAGAAAACTTTGCTCAATTATACATTGAGATTTTATTTGAAAATTTAGATTTTTTTGTTTAGTTTAACTTATTCGAAAGTTTAAATCGTTGGGGTTTTATAGATACAAATATATTTTTTCTTTGTTCCTTGCCAAAAAATCTAAAAAAGTCATGTCACCTCCCAACTGACAAGCCTCTTCCAACCCCATAATACTCAATACCTTTTGCTTTCATCCATTCTGGATCAAACAAATTTCGCCCATCAAAAATCACTGGCTCAGCGAGTGATCTCTTAATTAAATCGAAATCCGGTACCTTAAAATTCTGCCACTCAGTACAAACCAGCAAAGCATCTGCTCCTTTTAAGGTCGCTTCTTTTGTACCCATGAGTGCCAGGTCTTCCCTACTGCCGTATATACGCTGCGTTTCTTCCATGGCTTTTGGGTCAAAGGCTTGTACGTTTGCAGCGGCTGCCCATAGAGCTTCCATTAATATTCTACTGGGTGCTTCGCGCATATCGTCTGTTTTAGGTTTGAAGGATAAGCCCCAGATGGCGAAGGTTTTGCCTGCTATATCGTTTTTGAAGTGTTTATTAATATATTCAAACAGTTTGCTTTTTTGGCGGTTGTTGATGGCTTCTACAGCGTGCAGTAGTTCGGGTTTATAGCCAATAACCTCGGAGGTTTTACTGAGTGCTTGCACATCTTTAGGAAAACAAGACCCTCCATAACCACAACCAGGGTAGATAAATTGAAAGCCGATACGCGAGTCTGAACCGATGCCCTGGCGCACATGCTCGATGTCTGCGCCTACTTTTTCGGCGATATTGGCCATTTCGTTCATAAAGCTAACCTTGGTGGCTAACATACAGTTAGCGGCGTATTTAGTTAGCTCGGCACTGCGGGAATCCATAAAGATGATGCGATCATGATTACGGTTAAAAGGTGCGTATAAGTCTTTGAAGGTTTCTTGTATATATTGTTTGTTATCATCGAGCCGAATACCTACTATAATGCGATCTGGGCGCATGCAATCGGTTACTGCCGAGCCTTCTTTTAGAAATTCGGGGTTGGATACCACTGAAAAACTAAGCTCTGATTTTTTAGCATCTAATGTTTGCTGTATGCTTGCGGCTACTTTATCTGCTGTGCCTACAGGTACGGTGGATTTATCGACAATCACCTTAGGGCTTTGCATATACATTGCGATGGTATTTGCCACGGCCAGTACATATTTTAAATCGGCTACGCCGTCTTCATCGGGCGGTGTGCCTACGGCTATAAACTGTATGTCTGCAAAGTCAACACCTTCTTCTGCGCTGGTGGTAAAAGTAATACGCTTTGCCGCAAAATTTGATTTTACTAAGGGCGTTAACCCAGGTTCATAAATAGGGATGGTGCCTTGCTTTAGCTTTTCGATTTTTGCTGCATCTACATCCACACAACAAACATGGTGACCTACTTCTGATAATACAGCGGCTTGCACTAAGCCTACATAGCCTATTCCAAATACGGTTACATTCATCCCATTGAGGGTGGGGGTTCCAGGCCACAAAGTCAAGCTATTATTTGACAACAAATAGTTGATCAACTGTATGTAAAAAGCAGCCTGTTCTCATTACTTTTAATAAGTTCTTACGGATTAGTTACGCTGAAGTCGGTAGCTTGATAATTGTGTTGCGTCATGGTCTCCAAAAAATGCGGCCTTAGTAGACCGCATGAGAGGAAAGTCTTAGTAAAACTCTATGTGCGTATACAAGAGTTGCAGTTATTTTAGGGGGGTAATATTTACTTTAAAATGTGACATTTTGACGCGCAACAATATGTCGCACATCATGGCATAAATATTGCCGTGTATATCTTCCACTTGCCTAAAACTCTACTATTTAAAGACAAAACGGAGACTTATAGTAAAAATTTGTGCCATTTGACTTATTAATTGGGGTTATATCCCTTGTTTTAACTTTGATATTGAAAAAGTCACTTTTTCAGCCCCTTTATTATTATTTTGCGACTCAATTTATTTCGGCAATAGTTGCGCTGATAACTGTTGAATTATGCTGATCTCTGGCCTAGTCTGGTAAACGCCACTATTTTCCAGATCTTTATTCATACCGCGAACAAATAAATATTTGATGCCACCAAAGTGCTGCTCATAACTGTAGTCCGACAGCCTGTTTTGCAAATATTGATGCAATACCAATGAGTAAATCCAATATTGCAGCCCATAATTATGTTCTCGCATGGCCTTAATCATCGTGTCTTGCTCATAATTTGGCAAATGATTCGACTTGTAATCCATCACATAATATTTACCTTGGTGTTGGCAAATTAAATCAATAAAGCCTGTTAAATAACCACTAATAGTTTTTTCAGAAAGTGCTTGAAAGCCAGGACAATTCTTCAGTATCGCATTAATCTGGCTGGTATCAAACGATTTTACTGGCAAATAAAAAGGCATTTCTTTTAAACATTGCTGTTCATTGAGTTGGGTTAATTTAAAACTGCTGTCATCCGTTGTTAATAATGTAGAAACTGTATGATTTAACAATTGGTCTAATTGCTCTGGTACCTCTATTTTTACTCCATAACGCACACAGGAAGACTCTCTTTGCTGACTAATATCTGTATTATCCGCTAAAACACTAAAAGCAATATTTTCTAATAAATCATGAATCACATTTCCAGTATGAGCACCACGCGGTAGCTCATTACTTACAGGTTCAAGCGCTTTGTCCAGTAGTAATTCTCTGGCTTTATCAGTGGCTATTTCAGGAATATCAATTGCATCATAAGTGCTTAAAACAGAAAGTGAGGTATAACTACTCATTTGCCAGGATGTGTATAGTGATCGCTGTCTTTGTTTACCGACTAATGGTGTGTTTGTTATTGGTGTTTGATAATTGGCAGGTAGTGGTTGTTCAGTTGTTAATAGGCGATATTCAAAAGCGTCTGCTTGATTCAAACTATAACTATTTAATTGTGTTTGTTGCGCTAAAAAATCACCTTCGGCACAATCCAGTAAATAGGCCATAGCCGAATCATTGGCTTTTTTCTTACTTCGTACATCAGCCCAATTAATATAACAGCGATATTTTGCCCGTGTGACTGCTACATAAAAGACTCTTATATTTTCAGCCAGTTCTTCTTCTAATGCTAATAAGCGATGTAATTCAAACTGTTCTGTACCAAGGTCAGCAATCATTTGTTGGTTTTTATAGCATTTAACCATCTGCTTTTCTTTTTTTAAGCGGGTGTCACGTTCCCACAAAAAAGGGCAGAAAACGATTGCAAACTCAAGACCTTTAGCACTATGCATAGTAATAATTTTAACCGCATCGTCATCACTCTCTAGGCGCAATTGCTGCTCATCTGCTGTTGTCTTACTGGACTCATCTGTGATGTTTCTAGCTAGCCAGTCTAGGGTTTTGTTTACACCTAAATGCTCATCAATAATGGCTTGTTGAATAATTTCGATCAAATGTTGTAAATTGGTGATTGTTCTTTCTGCTTGATCTGCTTTGAATACGTTTTCCTGCACTTTTTCCTGCGTCATTAAATGGCGCATCATTGTCATTAGTCCATTTTTTTGCCAGCTTAAAAAATAGTTTTGAAAACGTGAGAGCCATGCATCATATTCAAGCGCATTGTTAAGCACTTGAAATAATTGCTGACCATTGAGTTTAAACCAAGGTAAAGCCAATGCTTGTTTCACTAATGTGTCATGCGTAGGATGTGCAATAGCTTGTAATAAAATATAAAGATCCATCGCCTCTGCTGAGGAGAATATTGATTGCTTGTTGTTGATGACAGCAGTAATACCTGATTCATTTAAAGCCTGCTGAAATTGTTGAGCCTGGACATGACTCCTTACCAAAATAGCAATATCTTTTGCTTGAATTTTTTTTGCATTCTTCTCCTGAATAGCAAAATCAGTGCTCAATAGATTTAGAATTTCATTGACTACGCCTTGCTTTATTTCAATACTTGCCTCGCCTTTAGACCAATAATCCTTATCACATTTTTCAAGTTGCCATAACACTAGGGGAGGGATTTTTTTTCCATTAAGAGTTAATGTACCTTGTTCATCAGTCAGCGCACTTTCAATGGAATGAAAATTGAGATGTTCAGAATAAAAGGCATTAGGTTTTTTGAATAGTGCGTTAATGGCATTGACTAAAGTCGGCTGTGATCTCCAGTTATGGCTTAAAGTAAAGTTATGTTCTGCTTGTTGATGGGCAACAAAATATGAGTTGATATCTGCCCCTCTAAACTTATAAATAGCTTGCTTGGGGTCTCCAATTAAATATAAATAATGATTGACTGAATGAAACAGCGTAGAAATAATGAACCATTGATTTTTATCGGTATCCTGAAACTCATCAATTAATGCAACCTGATAGCATTGTCTAATTTCATTGCATAAGGCTGAACCACCGTCACCTCTTAAAGCGGCATCAAGCCGACTGATTAAATGATCAAACGATAAAATATTGAGTTGTTCCAGTTTTTTATCTAAATTTTCTCTTAATGTTTCTAATAAAGCACGTCGGAACGCTAGTTTTAGCTTTGTTATTGCATAATCAATAGTTTCAAAAACAGTGTTGTTTATCCCTAATGATTGAATATAAACTTTTTGTTGTTGTTCGCTCGTTTGTGGGTTTTTTTGACTTTTTCTGAATTTTGCACGGTTCAACGCATTGATAAGACCTGTTTCGCTAAAAATGGAAAAATCGGCAGGCGTATTGTTATTTTTATCCACCCAGTCTATAAGGGATTGACTGGTCTCATCAAAGGTATCACTAAACTGGTTTTTAAATTTACCTTCTGAGAGTGATTGCTGAATAAGTTGCAGAGTATTAACAATTGTTATTCTACTATCTTCAAGCGATTGCTTTAACTCCGTTAATTTTCGATTAAAATCTTCATACTCAGGAAGCACTTTTAATTCAGCTGTAATAAAATTGACACTAGCTAAAAATTTATCAGGTGTTTGATAATCTGAAGTAAGTAAGGCAGCCTCCCATGTTGTACGGGTATAAATTTGCTTTCGCCAAAAATCATCTGCTAATGCTTGCTTGATGCTACCAACATCTCCGGTTAACTCTGAATCAAATAATTGTCCGCTTTCTAAGGCATATTCTGCGAGCATACGCTGACAAAAACCATGTAAGGTAAAAATACTGGCTTGGTCAATATCAAATAAAGCATGATTGATACGTTGAATAATAAGCTGTGGTTCTAGCTGTAAACTATTAAGCCATTCTGTTAAATTATCATCAACCGTTGCTTGCTCGGAGTTAAAAACTCGTCTGGCTTCCAGCAAGCGTTTCCTGATCCGGTCTTTTAATTCTTCAGTTGCTGCCTGGGTAAAAGTGACGACTAATATCTGCTTAATACTCAGGTTTTTCTCAACAACAAAACGTAACACAAGCATAGCAATGGCATAGGTTTTACCTGTACCAGCACTAGCTTCGATTAAATTAATACCGGATAATAACTCAGTTTTGATAGGGTCAAATTTAGCGAATGAATTTTTCATCAATTATCAGGATTAAATTAAATACTGGCTAATGCAGAATTGAGTTTCTGCCAGTCAAAACTTTCACCTGGATCGGTTTTTCTTCCCTGTGCAATATCACTGTGGCCCACTATATTATCTACAGATAACTTCGGATAGTAATTAACCAATAGGCTAATTAACGCAGACAACTGCATATACTGTTGTTCGGTATATTGTTTTGTTTCAAGTCCCTCTAGCTCAATGCCGATAGAAAAATCATTACAAGCATTGCGTCCTTTATATTCAGAAAACCCTGCATGCCAAGCACGTTGATTAAATGCAACATACTGCGTTATTTCACCCGAGCGTTTAATCAATATATGCGCAGATACTTTTAATTGATAAATTTCTTCAAAGTAAGGGTGTTGTTGTGGGGTTAGCTGATTACAAAACAACTGATCAATAAAGTCATTACCAAACTGCCCTGGTGGTAAGCTTATGCAATGAATAACAATAAGAGAAATATCTTCTTCTATTGGACGCTGATCAAAATTTTCTGTAGTTACTTTATTGATATTGAGTAGCCAGTGCTTATCAATTTGCAGCAATATTTTATTCATAGTTCACGATAAGTTGGATTTTTTAGGGCTTGAGGTATAGCTTTAACAGCCTTGCCTGTTAAATTAATCGCTAATTAACAATAAAAGAGGTACTTATACCATTTTCAAAAGACCAAAGCATTGCAGCTTGAACAATGGCTGATCATTTTAAAAAGAATGAAGCTGCTTTAGTTTATATAATGAGCAATCTTTTACTGAACACATTTTTAATGCCATGACACAACCTTGTACTGACCAGATTCGTTTATTTCTTCAGGAAGATATAGGCGCGGGGGACATTACCGCCAGCATTATTTCAGACACAATTAAAGCGAGTGCATCCGTTACTACCCGTGAGAATATGGTGCTTTGTGGACAAGCTTGGTTTGATAGCGTATTTAAAATTTTAAATAGTAGCATAACTATTAAATGGCTCAAGCAAGAAGGCAGCTATTGTCAAAAAAACACCTTGTTATGCGAGCTAAAAGGCCCTGCTAAAGACTTATTAACGGGGGAAAGAACGGCTCTTAATCTTTTGCAAACATTATCGGCTACGGCAACGATTGCCAAGCAATATGCTGATGCTGTTTCAGCTACACATTGCAAAGTGTTAGATACCAGAAAAACAATACCTGGACTTAGGAATGCGCAGAAATATGCAGTCAGTTGTGGTGGCTGTTTTAATCACAGAACAGGCTTGTACGATGGCGTATTAATCAAAGAAAATCATATTATGGCTGTAGGATCTATAGCTTTGGCTATTAGTGCAGCAAGAAAAATAAGCAACGTCATTGTTGCAGTAGAGGTTGAGTCGCTCAATGAATATCAACAAGCCATATTGGCCAGCCCTGATCGGATTATGCTGGATAATTTTTCTTTAGCCGATATGAAAACAGCAGTCGCATTAAATGATACAAATATTGAGTTAGAAGCATCGGGTGATATTAGTTTAGAGAATATCCGGGAAATTGCAGAAACGGGGGTAGACTTTATTTCTATCGGTGCTTTAACCAAACACATCCAAGCTATCAATCTATCTTTACGAATGACTATGGAGCAAACCTTATGATAAGTGATGCCAAATCGTTAATGAAAAATATAACACATGGTGTTTATTTGATTAGCGTTAAATCTAGGCAACAGCAAAATGCGTTTACTGCTGCCTGGCTTATGCAAGTTTCCTTTAACCCTTTATTGATTTGTTTTAGTATTAATCCTCAAAATCGAAGTTATAAATTATTAAAAGAAAGTGGTGTGTGCTGCATCAGCGTATTGAATAATGCGCAATTTATTGAAGCCGATCATTTTGGACATTCTAATATTACAGATAAAATGCAAGGGTTTAATTGGCTAGAAACTAAAATTGGATTATCTGCACTGACTGATAGTCTGGCTTATATTGAATGTCGCGTTGATCATTATTCTGCGGCTGGAGATCATCAATTGGTGATTTGTGAAGTGATTAATGGTGCGGTATTAAATCATCAAACACCTATGTTATATAACGACACTGAAGACATGGATAAAAGTAGTCAGTTGTATATGAAATAAATGGGGTTTAAGTTTTCCTTATTAGCCATGAATCTCCGCTAAATTAGGATATGGAGCTATTTGGTAGTAGAAACTGGGGAGTTAAAATAGCACAGGAATATGGCTTATTACCAACATTGAAAGCTAGAGAAAGAGCTTATTTGGGTATCTATTCATGGTTTATTAACCGTAGGGGCAATCCCTTGTGGTTGCCCTTATATTAGAGGCAATCCCTTGTGGTTTCCCCCATGCCCCCATGCCCTTATACCATAGCCACAAATTAATGAATAATAGACCCAGGAAATGTTTAGGGTATAATGCCCCTTGGAGTTTTTGCAAGGTTAACTGGCAAAGACTATTTTTTAAATAAAAGTGTTGCACTTATGGGCTGATCCCCCATTATTAAATTACGGAGATTAAGAAAATGTTTATACAACCATTATCCCAACAAATATCTACCCCCCCCCCCCCCCCCAAGCCGCTTCATTGCTACCACTCTATTAGTACTATCAAGCTTTTTATTCAGCGCTAGCGCACAGGCAAACTCGCACGAATTTATTACCGTGTGGGATATGTCTGGGGATGACCGTGTGCTAACCTTTCCAAGTGAGGGCATCGGCACCAACGACCTTGACTGTGGCGCGACCCCCCCCGTTCTTCCTGTAATAGTTGGCGGTTATCCTACATGCACCTACATGGAGGCTAAGACCTACATAGTAAAAGCCTCAAACACCATCACTAGGTTTAATTTAGGTACTGATCAAGATCAAGATCCAGATGATAGGGATGCAGCAAAATTAATAGACGTAAAGCAATGGGGTACTGCTGATTGGACAAGTATGGAGACTGCATTTGCTCGTGCCAAGAATATGAGAATGAGTGCTACTGATGCGCCAAAGCTTGGTGGTGTAACCAGTATGCTAGGCATGTTCTTTGAAGCCGAGGTCTTTGACGGTAACATCAGTAACTGGGAGGTTGACAACGTAGAGATTATGCGGACCATGTTCAGCGGTGCCACCGCCTTTGACCGAGATATCAGTGGCTGGGTTGTTTCCAGAGTAACGGATATGGGCAGTATGTTCGGTCTTGCCGAAACATTTAACCAAGACATCGGTGGCTGGGATGTTTCTAGCGTAACGAAGATGGATAATATGTTCAACGGTGCCATCCTATTTAACCAAGACATTAGCAGATGGGATGTTTCTAGCGTAGATGATATGACTAATATGTTCGCCACTTCCAACTTTAACCAAAACCTCGGTCGCTGGTATGTAACAGATAGTCCTGCCAGGATCACCCCTACACTTGAAGGACAAAATTCCAGATTAAACAACCAAAACCCGACTTATACACTGGTCGCTGGAAACGGAGACGCCGACAATGATTTATTCACCATAGACGTCAATTCACAACTATACCCAAAAGACATTCTTAATCAAGCACTTGGCACTTATAGCGTGCGGATAAGTATCAGTGGGGGTAATGTTTTCAGCACTGGCAACAACGAAGTCGCTATTGAAATAAGCATAAGTGAATCTTCAGGGCTTACATTTTACGCCTTTAAGGTTCTGGACGACAGTCTAGGACTAACAGCCGCAGCCGAAGCACAAATATTAAATGCGATCTTGCCACAACTATTCAGAGCAACAGCAAAAATAACAGTAGACAATATCAGCAACCGCATTGACCAAGCATTTTCTAGCTCGCCAACAGACACCGATGCCAGCCTTAATCTAGGCGGTAGCTCAAGCTTGCAAGAGCTAATCAATAACAATGCTCGCACCACGTTACAAGACGGATTGAATATTAAGCAAATGTTTAATAATTCTTCTTTCCTTATACCGCTGAATGTAGCAGGGGATAATAACTACGGTATTAATAATATAACTCTATGGGGCAGTGGTGATTATCTTAGTCTTGAAGATGATGTCTCTGCTGTTGACTGGGAGGGTGAGGTCATCGGTG